>NZ_CP039934.1:2233084-2539848 GCF_009792295.1 Myroides fluvii
AGTAGCTTTGGAAATTATTCGCAGAAAAATTACCGTATCCTGGTGGACCAATATACGCTTTGAGAAAAGCTTTACGCGGGATTTGTGTTTGTTGTTAAAAGCTTCGGGATGTATTGCGGTATCAGGGGGATTGGAAGTAGCTTCTGACCGTTTACTCAAACTAATTGAAAAAGGTGTAACGGTAGAGCAGGTAGCCCGTGTCAATCGAAATTTTACCGCAGCAGGGATTTTAGTCCACGCCTATTTAATGTATGGTTTCCCTACTCAAACGGCTCAAGAAACCATTGACAGCTTAGAAATGGTACGCCAATTATTTGAAGCAGGTATTATGCAATCGGGCTTTTGGCATCAATTTGCTATGACAGCTCATTCTCCAGTGGGAATGAATCCAGAGGAGTATAAGGTCATTGCACAAAAACAAGAAAATAGTGCTTTTGCGAATAATGATGTGCCCCATGTAGAAATGAATGGTGCCATTCACGATAAGTTTTCTTTTGGTTTAAAGAAATCCTTATTTAACTATATGCATGGCATGTGTTTGGATTGGCCGCTGAACGAATGGTTTGATTTTAAAGTGCCCCGTACATCGGTTCAACCTGATTATATTGCTTCTTGTTTAGAAAACGAACTTCTACCAACGTATAGAGGCAATCAAAAGATTGTATGGTTGGGTACTTATCCTTATAAAGAATATTTCGAGAAAAAGAAAAAAGGAAGTGTTTTTGAAATGGTCAACCTTATTTTCTATACCAAGAACGATACCATTACTATTGGTTTGGATCGAGGGGAAGGGGAATGGTTTGCTCACTTTATCGAAGAATTAAAAGGCAGTACCACACAAACCAAAACCTATCAAGAGATGAAAACGAGTTTTGAAACGGCTTGTCCAACTGACTTTGAACTGTTTTGGTATTCAAAGCCAGTGCAACAATTGCGCGAAATGGCTTTACTTGTCGTGTAAGGAATTAATTGGAAGATTGTTTTTTTTCAAATTGATATAAGCGTATCTCAGTATAGATGATTACCAAAAATGAACCTGCACCAATGAGTGTCATTTCTGTTCGTTGATAATAGATATGGGGAAGAACAGCAAAGTAGAACAGCAAGTTGATAACCAAAATAAGGGTACCTAAAATGAGCATTAAGCTGCCACTTAGTTTTTGAGAAAAATCCCAGTTTTCTTGATTCTTCATACTTCGCGGAGTTCGATAGCCTACTGGACCAATGTTTTTACATAGCGGAATAAGAAAGCCAATAAGAATAAAGATGACAGGCAATAAAAAACAATGGAAAAGTGCGTTGTCTGACATAAGAAATGGATTAAGGAGTTACGATAAAGGTGGCAATTGTTGAAGCGAGTTCTGGATGTAATGGAAAGGTTGGATCACTATAACTTTTCAGATTATCTTCGTCTTTTTCTATGTGTTTTAATACGTGATTCATGTTTTTTAGCGTGATGCGTTCGGCGTTCGGATTCGCCTGACTCAATAGGTCTCCTTGTGTTGTTAACACTTGTAAATCTTTATCACCATCGATAATTAATGTCGGTTGTTTAGTCTTTTTAATTTCTATACTTGGGTTGTATTGCATCCAAGAAATTAAGTAGGGCTGTACACTAGGGCGGTATAAGGCCTGAAGCATAGGAGGAACGTCTTCTGTCGTTTGTCCCTTTTTTAAAGAAGCATTGATTTCCAGTACTTTATTTCCTAAAGCAGGTAATTGGTTGCTTACTTGTTCATAGATAATTTGATCTGCTGCCAAACCAGGGCCTTGCAAGGCTACGTATTTTTTTACTTTACTTGATGTATTGGCTAAGATATTTGCAACTAAAGCACCTTCACTATGACCTACTAAAGTAATCCTAGGATATGTAGTAGCAAAATGATTGACAAGTAAGGCTAAATCATTCACACCATCTTCGAAGCGCCCCTCTTCTTCTTTCATGGGATGATTCTGTTTTAATTGGGTAATGAATCGCTTGTCATAGGTGAAAACGGCAATATTTTTTTCAGCTAAGGCCGTGGCTAACATTTTATAGGAATTGCCTCTTAGGCCCGCAAAACTATTTCCATTTCGATTGGTTGGACCTGAACCAGGAACGATAATAACGAGATTGTCGTTCTTACTAGCTGTAGTATATAAATCGCCTATTAATTGAGAGTCAATTGTTATTTCTTGGATGGTAGGTGCTTGGGCAAACCCTAATACGGCACACAACGCCATTAATAAGTAGATAAAGAAGTGTATAAATGCTTTCATATTAATATAAGTTGGTTAATAGGCGGGTGAGAAAGTCAATGAAGAGTATAAGAATTACAAAAATTATGATGTGTGATGTTTTTTTAAGATGGGTTGCTGTTTTGAAACCTTGATAAATATAGTATCCAAAGATAATGAGGGATAATAATACAAGAAATCCAAATACAGTAAGTAGAATGATATCTATGAATTGATTTGCCATTTCATCGGGATTGGAAATTGAATCAAGGATTACTTTCGTTTTTTTCGTGATAAAACTGTTGATATCCCCTATAATAAAGAGGTATAACGGAATTCGCGCAATCAGTACAGTATTTAGAATATCGATGAATCTTGTTTTTGCATTAATCATCTTTCCAAAAATAAACAAAGCAAGTACCATCGTTATGGTGGTAATAATAAAATCTGCTATATTTTGCACAAAAGGAGGATTTTCCTCAGTGATGATAGCTTTCAATAAGGCAATTACACGTGTAGTCGTCGTCAGTTGAATGATACAACTGATTAGACCTAAACTTAAACCAAACAAAAGTAATTGCTTCTCTTGAAAATAAGTAAAAGGTTTTAGAAAATAATTTTTCATAAAGGCTGTTGTGTTATCGGTTAGTTATAGATTTTGTAGTTTTTTAATGTGCTCAATCATATCATCCAGTTTATTTCGAACTGTAGGATAACTAATGTTCATCTGTTGTGCCATTTGTTTTAAACTTCCACTGTATAGAAAGAATTGTAGGACAAAATCTTGCTCCTCTTGTGTTAATTGAGAGAGCAAGGGCAGATTAAATTGGCCTCCTACAGTTGTTTCACAACTCTCACAGGCAAGTTGTGTCACGTGTAATTTGTTAATACAACTTGGACAGTGCGTAGGTAATTTATGTTTTGTTTTCAAATTGTTTAATTTTGTTTAAGTCAAATTTAATAAAATTTAATTTAAAATCAATATTTTTTATTGGAGGGAGGGGGAAATTTCTAACTATTGAGAATTTCTATAAAAAAGTGAAAAAACAAAAAAGCTAAAAAAAAAGAGGAAATCGGAGTGAAGTCTAGATTCATCGAATACCAAAACGAATAGAAATTAAATAAGATAAAGAAGAAAGGGGAGGAGGGCTCAAATAGGCGGGTACTTTCTTTAAACAAATTTCACAAAAACTAACCATCTCATCCTCTCACCACCCCACAAAAAAAAGGTATGAATTACAAGTAATCCATACCTTTTTTAAGTAAGTAAAATAATATTATTGATAAAAAACCTCTTTCTTGTCTAATAGTAGTAGTGATTTAAAGCAAAGTAAATGTTATTCTGGCTGTAGTAATCGTTAGCACAAGAAAGAGGAAGAAATAATAATAATTGAAATTATTTTTGAATAAGATTGTGATCTAATTTTTCTAATACAGTTTCTGTGTGGATAATCGTGTACAGCACACAAAAAATGCTAGCTGTAATCATAATTACCTGTAAGGTCTGCGCTACATAGTCAAATTGAGCTAACGTATAGTTCATACAAATCAAAAATAAACTAGCTGCAATTAACGATGAACTACTGGTGCGTTGTGCTACGCGCCAATGTTTGTCATCTTTTAATGCATTGAGACTTCTATAACCTAGTAAGTGCACTTGTTTAAAGTGAAAAAGCAGATTAAAAAAACCTATTAGGCCTAGAATAATAGGAAATATATAGAGCATTGCCATTGTTGTTGTTTTTTGATTGGTTTTGGTATTTGCTAAAATAAACAAAAAATTAACTTAAACTTAATCGAAAGAACCAAAAGGGAAGAATTATTTGTTTTTTAATATTTTAAGTTATAATGGTTGTTTTGTCTTTTTGTTTTTGGTTAATAGTTGGTTTTATTGATATATATTCAATAAAATAGAAGTGTGAATGATGTATTTATATTTGTTTGATGAGGGGTATATTTAAAAAACAATGAAAAAAAAAGCTCACTTTCAAGAAGTGAGCTTTAATATAACTATTTGGAAATAATTAATTTACAATTTTAAAACTTGATCCATGAACTTTTCAACTTCCTCAGAGGCAAAGTCGACGCCACCAACAATACGTTGAATCATATTGCCTTTTTTATCAAATATTACGGTTGTGGGGATAGAAGTCCCTAAGTAGGTGCTAGAAATAGTTGCCGCAGGAATATAAACAGGCAGATCTAAATTCCTTTTGTCCATAAAAGCTTTGGCTTTTTCGTAGTTTCCATCGATATCTACTAACAAAAAGACAACGTCTTTGTTTTTCATTTTCTCTTTTAATGCAAGGATGGAAGGCATTTCTTTGATACAAGGCGGACACCAAGTGGCCCAAAAATTGACAAAGACAACTTTACCCTGCAAAGCACTTAATGAAACCTTTTTACCCGTGCTATCTAAAAATACAGCATCTGTAGTTGTCGTATTTACAATAGGAGCCTTTTTTTGCTGTGCTTGCGTTATCGAACTATGTAGTAAGGCCATAGTAAGTATAAGTGTGAATGCGCTGACGCGGTGTTTGATTTTTTGTATAAACTGCATAATCTTTTATTTATTTTTTTGAGTTTTTCATTTCTTCGGATGGTTTTTTAATAATCAAGTCAGCCTTGTTTAGGGCTCCAAAAACTTCAGTTAAAGTATCTAATTGTACGCCTAATTCTACTGGAATTCTCGATAATTGGTCGCCGTTTTGGGTGAGTACAAAATTTCCAGATTGAGTAGTGAGAATACTTTTGGTCTCAATCCACAAGGAAGGTTGTTTGCGTTGTAACTCTAATTTTACTTGTGCGTAATCTCCTCCTTGTAATTTTCCTTTGCTATTGTCTAGATCAAATTCTAAGGTTAAAGATCTATCGCGTTGATTGAGTACACCGGAAGTTCTTGAAAGTTGAGCAGTGAATTGCTCACCGGGATAAGCACTAATACTAAAGGTAGCTGTTGTTCCTTGTGGAATAGAGCCCGCGTGTTTTTCGGGAATAGCGATAGTTAAGCGCAATTGATTGTTTTGGGCCAGCTCAAAAATAGGAGAACTTCCATTATGACCAACCAATGAACCATTGGATACATTGCGTTGGGTGATAATGCCATCAAAAGGAGCTACAATGCGCAAATAGTCTTGTAATTGCTTGGCTTGGGCAGTACTTGCTTTGGCTGATTCATAAGCGGATTTTGCACTATTCATCATACTTTGAGCACGCTCGAGCTCTACTTGAGCGACTGCTCCTGTTGTGTGTGATGCTTCTAGTAAACGCTCGTATACTTGTTTAGCTAATAGATAGTCGCTATGTACTTTATCTTGAATAGATTGATCAGAAAGTGCACGTTGATTCATCTCAGGAGCTTCCAATAGCGCAAGTAATTGTCCTTTTTTGACGTAATCACCGCGATCGACGTATAGGTGTTTGATGAAACCTGAAACTTTAGCGTATAAAGCTACTTGTTCGTATGGTTTGATTTCACCAGGCACTGTAATGGAGTAGGTGGGGTTTAGTTCTTGTAAGGCTACTGTGCTTAAGTCTAGTGCAACGGTTTGTTTGGTCTGCGTTTTTTCTGTTGGATTATTATCCTTGCAAGCGGTAAAAAATAAGGCGCAACTCAGTAGTGCAAGGGATAAAGTGGTATATCGTTTCATATTTGTACTATTAAAAATAAATATTAAAGGGGGTCAGCGGTGTGAAATTTACTTTTAGGATCATCTGGATCTAAAGAAGGACCAATTAAGGTTGCTTTTTGCATCGTTGAGGTAAATAAATGAGGGAGAAGTAATAAGATGGTAACAGTCGAAGCCAAAAGACCTCCAATTACAGCTTGACCTAATGGAGCTACTTGTTCTCCACCATCACCTAAACCTAAAGACATGGGCAACATTCCTGCTACCATGGCTGCTGCCGTCATTAATACCGGGCGCAGACGTGAAGAAGCCGCTAAGCGAGCCGCATTAACTGTGCGCAACTGCATTTCTTTTCGATAGTACTCCGCTTGATTAATTAAGAGGACAGCGTTGGAAACCGAAACTCCAATAGACATGATAATACCCATATACGATTGTAGATTTAAGGTGCTACCGCTGATGAAAAGTAAAATTAAACTTCCTGCAATTACTGCAGGTAAGACAGATAGAATTACTAAAGGTAATCGGAAGGATTGATAGTAGGCTGATAACATCAAGTAGATTGTAATGACAGCTACCCCTAGTCCAATCAACAAATTACCTAGTGTTTCATCTAGTAGATTTAATGTGCCCTCTGTCCATACAATTGTTCCTCTTGGGGGCTCTCCCACATTGGCAATTGCTTTTTTGACTGCTTTCGAAGCCGTCCCTAAATCCTTATCGTGAATGTTTGCAATAACGGTAACATATCGATTGGGGCCTTTTCGATTGACTTGTGCTGCTTCATTTACTAGCTTAATATGGGCAACATCTTCCAAAATTGGACGTAAACTTCCCTTTTTTAAGGGAATCGCTTTTAGTTTCTCCGCACTGTCAATGGTTCCTTCCGGGATTTGAACTTGTACCTGGAAAACTAATCCTGAATTGGGATCAACCCATAAATTTTTATCCGTATAACGCGTAGAGGAAGTTGCAGTAGCTAAACTTCGAGTAACATCACTCATGGTTAAACCGAATTGACCTAATAAATCGCGGTTTACCTCAATTTGCATGGTTGGATAATTCAAAGGCTCGGCAATTCGAATATCGCGTAAGTAAGGAATTGCTCTCAGTTCCTGTTCGATTTTTTTTGCGTGATTTTCCGCCATTTTAATTTGCCTTGCCGCAACCTTGACTTCTATCGGAGTCATGGCTCCTTGCCCCATGATTTTTTCAACCAACTCCATCGGTTCGAAATTAATGAGCACCTCTGGGCGATTTTTACTCACTTTAGCTCGAATCTGTTCTTTGAGTGCTGCAATTGATCCGGTGTAAATACTTTGATCAATAGCAACTTGTAACACTGCTTCATGTGAGGCATTGGTAAATAAGAAAATAGGGTTAATCGGTGTTCCTGATGGATGCATACCTACAAAAGAAGAGGTAATTGATATACCGTTTTCTGGTAGTACGGCTGTGATATCGCTAATGATCTCTTTTACGATTTCTTCTGTTTTTTCAATTCGACTACCTTGAGGCGCTTCAATTCGAATTTGAAAATCGCCACTATTTGAAGCAGGCATAATGTCTGTTCCAATGAATTGAAGTAAAACGGCGATACAACCAACAGCAACGATTACATATCCAAAGAAAAGAGCTTTCGATCTTTTATGCCAATTGCGAATAACTTGAGTATAACGCAAGCGGAATTTTTCAAAGAATTTGCGCTGTCTCTTTGTTTTTTTGTCGTAAATCTCCAAGTGCTTGTTTTTCATCAACCAATTAGCTAAAATCGGAACAAAGGTTTGAGAAGCTAAGAAAGAAAATATCATCGCAAAGGCTACTGCCATAGACAAAGGCATAAACATATCTTTGGGAATTCCCGTCATGATAAAAGCAGGCGTTAGTACCGCTAAAATACAAAGGAGAATAAGTAATTTGGGAATTGAAATTTCCAAGAGTGCATCTAAAATGGCTTGGGCTTTTGATTTACCCATCTCGAAGTGCTGGTGAATATTTTCAATGGTAACGGTGGCTTCATCGACGAGAATACCAATAGATAAAGCTAGACCACTTAATGTCATGATATTAATGGTTTGACCCATAAAATACAACGCAGCAACAGCTGATAGAATAGCTACAGGTATGGTTAAAATCACAATAATAGCTCCGCGAGTATCTCCTAAAAATAAGAAAATCATCAAGCCTGTAAATAAAGCCCCTAGAATTCCTTCGTGAATTAAATTGCTCAAGGAACGCTCGATGTATTTAGATTGGTCAAATTCATAGCGAATGGAGACATCTTCTGGAAGGGTGTTCTCTAGCATTGGCAACGAGGCTTTTAAATTTTTTACTACGTCAATGGTCGAAGCATCCGCTTTTTTAATAATAGGCAAATACACCGAACGCGTGCCGTTAATCAGAGCATATCCCGTTGTTTGATCGGCGGCATCAATTACTTGCGCGACATCTTTTACATAGATGGTTCTATTTTCTGTAGTTCGAATCGGAGTTTGTAGAAAAACTTCGGGGTTTGTCGCAATAGAGTTAATCGGAGCCATTAAATTTTGTTCGCCTATGCGAATATTTCCCGCTGGAGAAGGATGACTGTTTTTGGTGATTGCCAAGGTTATTTCTTCCGGTGTTAACCCATTGGCCTGCATCGCATGGGGATCAATATTGACAATGATAGACCTTACATTTCCTCCAAATGGAGCAGGAGCTGTCACACCGGGAATCTCAACAAACATTGGTCTAATCCTTGTTTGTACCATGGTTTGCAATTCGGTAATCGTGCGCTGTGGACTTTCAAAAACGAGTTGCCCAACAGGAAGTGAACTACCGTCAAATCGAACAACCATAGGCGGAACAGCCCCGGGAGGTAAGAACCCCATTGCACGTGACACTTGGGTAGAAACTTCTCCTGCCGCTTGAGCCATATCCGTTCCCGGATAAAAAGATAATTTCATCAAGGTTAAACCTTGAACACTTTTAAAATCAATATTTTCTACACCGCCTACAAAGAGCAATACCTTTTGAAATTCATTGGCCATAAATCCATCCATATAAGCAGGAGAAAGTCCGCCATAAGGCATGGCAATGTAAATGGAAGGGAGTTCTATTTCGGGGAAAATATCGACGTTGATTTTCTTAATCGAATTAATCGATAAGAAGCCCAAAGCTAATACAATGATTAGAATGGCAATAGGCTTTCTTAAGGCAAATCGGATTAGATTCATAAGTAGTCTATATTATAAGTTAGTAAATAAAAAATCAAAATTAGCAGTTAAACTCGCCTCAGAGACCAATTGCATCCAATACTGTTGTGAGGCATCAATGTGTGTTTTTTCCGCTTGTTCTAGCAACTGTTGAATTTGCAATAGTTCGCTCAACGAAATTAATCCGCTTTTGTAACGAGCCATGTACATCGTATAGGCCTGAGTTGCATGCACAATCGCTTGATGGGTTTGTTGTAATTGCTGAGTTTGTTCTTTAATTTGAACTTGACTAGCTGCTATATTGGACTGAAGAGCTTGTTCATACGCACTGTATTTGTTGGATGCACTTTCTGCCTGTTTATTTAGGGCTTGTTTTTTATATTGATTGGTGAATAAAGAGGAGAAATTCCAAGTAATACCCACACCTACAAGATAATTATCAACGGAGTTAGAAAAACCATCTTTCCATTTATCGGTAGCGAGGTTCGTTTGAATTCCTGCTCCTCGAATGGCATAACCACCTAGTACTTTGACACGGGGTAGGGCCGCTCTTGTCATAGATTTACCACTGTGTTCAAAGTAGGAAGCTTCTTGCTTGTATTGCGTTAAAACGGGGTGTTCTACTAGATTATCCGTATCAGCTGTGTTGATGTTGTGAAGTGGATACGTGAGAAAATGGCGTATGTGTATGGTATCAAGTGTATCTATAGGCTCCCCTACTAACTCAGTTAAGGCAATATGGGTGGCTTGTTTATTTCCCTTCCAATAGTGCTGTTGCCCTGCTGCTTGCAAGTAAGAAGAATGCGCTAATAAATTATCCGCAGCAGGCTTTAGACCTGATACCGCCAGACCATTGGCTATTAATTCGATACTTTTTAGACGATCTGCATTTTTATTCATCCAATCGAAATTGGCTGTAGCATATAAATTTCGGATATGTCTGAGTGCTAATTCCTTTTTGAGTTGAAGCGTGTATACCTCTTTTTGTGCTATTTGTTGCTGATGTTGTGCATGGGCCGCTTTGTTTTCTTGGTTTTGTTTTCCAAAGGCAAACACTTCCCATTCCACCGTAGCAGAGCCGAAGGTGTTGAATGTTTGGTCACTTCCTTCTAGCAGGTCTGGATTTCCACTGACGTTAAAAAAACCAGCTTGTGGAAAAAATGCCCCATTACTCCCCTCAAAGGTGCTATAGGAGTTTTGAGCTTGAATTTTAAATTGAGGCAAAGCCTGACTTTTTACGGCTTGTTGTTTGTTTGCTGTAGAGGCTACTAAGGCTGTTTGTGCTTGTAATCCTGGATAATGTTGTGCCACTTTTTCCCATAAGTTGCCAAGCGTATTTTGCCCTGGCTCTTGTGCGGATAGTGTCACGCTTAAACAGATCAACCACAGTGATGTAGCCGAACGAAAAATCGTTTTCATTAGAAAGAGAATATTGGGGACCTATATAAAATAGATCGCATATTATTGAATTTTTGAACGAACAATAGCAGTTACATCGTAGGTTAGCACACGCTAATACGATAAACCGACAGAGAAACGTTGAAAAATCAAATTCTCAAATTCTGTAAGGCTATAAATAAAGGGAGTTTGCCCAGTAATTGGGAGGTATCCTGGTATAAAGGATGTCTGTCTGATTCGCCTTTGATGCGAAATCCAAAGAAAAAAATAAAAAAGGTAGATACAACTAAGGCTATAAAAGGATTTGAAAGATCCCATCCTGCTTTTTGTAACAGTTGACTTTGATCATCCGTTAGGAAATTCTGACTGCAACTTCTTTCTGTTACTGTAGTGTGTTTTTTACTTTTATTTGTTTTGGTGGTTTGTTCTATGGCAGTTGCTGAATCATTGAATAAGTGACTGAGGCTGGTTTGCATAGAGCAAGTAGAGAAAATAAGCCATATCGCACAAAATAAAGTCAAGACTTTGCGCGTTTTTTGTTGTATGATATGTAACGTATTTATACTCATAGAGTGACAAACATAGAGTATTTCAAAATTAAATACAAAGTTTTTTTTGTTTTTAGGTATGAAAATAGCGAATGATAAAGAGAAAATGGACAAGGAGCGGGTATATCTTGGTTTGAATTTAGCAATTATCGAGAAAAATAAAAAACAAAAGGTCTTTGGTATGAATTTTGATTATTAATTTAGAGTAAAATAAAAACAAAAACAATATGAAAAGAGTATTAGCATTATTGGGATTAGTTTTTAGCTTGTTTTTGATAACAAGTTGTAACACAGATGATAATAATTGGGAGTCTTCTCCAGCGGGGGGCTTGACGATGGTAAATGGTTATGCTGGTTCAGATGCAATATGGTATATGGCGAA
Organism: Myroides fluvii; assembly: GCF_009792295.1. Classification (NCBI taxonomy): domain Bacteria; kingdom Pseudomonadati; phylum Bacteroidota; class Flavobacteriia; order Flavobacteriales; family Flavobacteriaceae; genus Myroides; species Myroides fluvii. The sequence continues at coordinate 2,244,456 of NZ_CP039934.1, forward strand.
TGGACGTTTTGTACAACCCCCTAATCGAGGATTACTTTACAAAGGATATGATTATGTAGGATTATATACCGGAAACCGCTCATTGGATATTATCAACAAGCAAAATGAAAAAATTGTGACGGATGCAAAGTTACAAGTAGAAGATAATCACCTGTATACTTCTTTTATTGGTGGAAAATCAAAGGAGAATCTCATTCATTTTATAACCGAAGATCAGCGTATTAAATTAGGGGAAGACGGCAATAATCTCACGCATTCAGGTCTTCGTTTCTTTAATTTAACAGGAGAAGATTTAGCTGTAACGGTTAAATTAGACGATAACCCAATCTTTAGTGATCGAAATACAGAAACAGCAGTGTCAGCAAAAGAAAATGAAGCGTTTATTGCACAAATAAGTAAGACCTATTCGGTTAGTGTGCAAGATAAAAGCGGAAAAGAAATCGCTAAACGCGAAAACGTTGTACTCGAAAAAGGAAGGTATTTTTCTCTAATTCTTATTGGTTCAAACGCTACGGAGAATCCTTATTATATAGGTCTCGTAAAGCAGTTTTAATTCTATATCTATAAATCAATTGGGAAAATAGTCATCATCTATGTGATGGCTATTTTTTTATTGAATAAGGACTAGCTTCATCAGGGTGAAAAGGATATATTTGTTTCTTTAAATGCTTATTTTTGATATGAATTCAACCTTTTCTAATCAGCAAATCAATATAATAGCGCTCCCTAGTGTAGAGGCGGTAAACTTTCAACCTTTGCATGTGAAGTATAAACGCGTAGTGTTGCTTCGTTCTATTATGGTAGCACTCTTTATTTTAGTTCTTGGAGCAAGTGGGTATTACCTTCCTTTATCAGAAGATAATGCGCACTTGAGAATCTATAAGGAAATGGTATTGTGTACGAGTATCGTTTTTGCTGTTCTGTTAGTAATTCTGAATAGGGCAGGTGTTCGCAAAAAAGGTTATGCCGTACGCGAACATGATATCATTTTTAAATCAGGTTTGTTAAACCAAAAAGAAACGACAATTCCCTTTAATCGCGTACAGCATGTAGAGATTTATGAAGGAGCTTTATTGCGTATTTTTGGATTGTGTAGAATTGAGTTTTTTACAGCAGGTGGCAGTTTTGGCGATCTGAAAATTCCAGGTTTACTTATTGCGGAAGCCAATAAAATAAAGGCTTATGTAATCGAACAGGTATTGCCACAAAAGAAAGAAGAAGCTGAAATAAATAAGCAGGATCCTTTAAATACAGCGAAATAATGAATTTCTATGTACCCAATCGACAAGCCCCTATCGGTATTGTTGTTCATTTTATTTACGGATTACAAAAGTTCGTTCGCGCCTTTTTTCCTGTTCTTATTTTAGTTGCTTTGCGAATTAATAAAGGAGAATGGACAGGTAGATGGGATTGGATGATATGGAGTGTTGCGATAGGACTTGTCTTAGTTTTTGTTGCGGCTTATTTTAGTTATCGCAATTTTACCTTTCACATTGAAAAAGAAACAGATGCTTTTGTCTTGCAAAAGGGAATCTTTAATAAAACGAAAACGACGATTCAACTTCGAAAGATTCAACAAGTAAACATCAATCAATCGTTTATCAATAAGTTGCTAAATATTTATTCCATTGAAGTCGATTCTGCCGGAAGCGGAACCAAAGAGGGAATGATTAAATCCGTTTCTCACGAGGTAGCACAAGCGTTGAAAGAAACACTATTGACATATCGCGAGGAATTGTTGGAGGAAGAAGAGGTTGCAACTTATCAAAATGTAAAGCAAAGAAGTACGGTCTCTCAAGATGTTCGACATATTAGCGTCTTAACCTTGTTAAAGGTTGGGGTAACAACAAACTACCTCTGTACCATGGGAATTGTGTTGTTCTTTGCAAATTCTTTGATTTATGAGGGATCTAAGTTTTTTGGGGATTCCATTGATGATGAGGCCATCGATACCTTCATCGAAGAGCGTATTACGCTATATGTAGGATTGATTTTAATGGTTTTCTTTTTAGCTGTTATCTTTATTGCGAATATTATTCGAACTATTATTAAATTTTATAACTATAAGGTTGTGGTTCAACACGATAATTTGTTTCTCTCCTACGGATTGCTTCAAACGAAAAGTACAATTATCCGGCCTTCTCGTGTTCAGTTAGTTAAAATTGTCCGCAATTACTTTCAAAAAATATGGGGTATTTCTAGTTTTAAAATTCACCAAGTTTTCGGAAAAGAATCATTTAATCAAAAAACAGCTCTGGAAATTCCAGGTTGCTCAAACAAGGAAACCCAAGAGTTCTTTGATATGATTTATAAAAAACCGTTGGATTTCAATGGTGTGGAGCTAAAGTATAATTATCGTTTTTTTGGTTTTCGCTTTTTTTTCTTGGTACTTGTTCCCGTTGGCTTATTTATTAGCCTTACGCAAGAAAATCTACCCGTGCATTGGCAATGGAGTAGTGCGGGAGTTTATTTTATACTCGTGACGTTATTGATTTGGCGTTATTTTAAAGTAGGGCGATTCATCATTACTTCTGATTTTATTATCGTAAAAACAGGAGCATGGGATATTACACATACGATTCTAGAATCACATAAAATTCAAAAAATTGTTTTGTCTCAACTCGCTTGGCAAAAATCAGCAAATGTCGGTAGTTTAGCTTTGTATACGGCAGGTGGAGTTGTACATTTTAGCACGTCAAACTATCAAAAAATGAAACAATTAAGAGACCAGTGGCTGTTTGAAATTGAAAGTCAAAACAAGCATTGGATGTAGTGGGGGGGGGACAGTTTACGGTTGACGGTTTACAGTTAACCGTAAACTGTCCACCGTAAACTGTAAACTATTCTACATATTCTTTAAGTGAGCAGTTCATTAAGATAAAACCTGGTAATGTTTCTTTTTTTAATTTTTTCTTGAGGAGAGGAACTAAGAGTCCACTAAAATTTTCACCTTGAATAAAGAGGCATTTATGTTCATCGATAGGGACGATTTCAAAATAGTGATAACCATCAAAAAGCCCTTTAATTCCCAATTTCCCTAGCCAAGTTAATTTTTGATGGGGTTTGTATACTTGAATAATTGGAGAAAAATGCATATTTTGAATATGTACTTTTAGTTTGTGTCCAGGAGCCGCGGTACCTTTAATCTTAGTAATAAAGGGATTCCATTTTTTGTAATTTTCAAAATCGATTAATGCATTCCAAATGGTTTCCGCATTGGCGTTAATTTCTATTTGTGTAACTAGTTTCATATCATCTTATTTTTCACAAATATCATCGCTTTCTATGGAAAGACTCTTGATATACATCAAGAAAGTGAATTAGAACTGTTTTCGTCTCAGTCTACTCAGTGTTTCGGGGGTCATGCCGAGTAAAGAGGCAATGTATTGATGTGGTACTTGATTGAATAAAAAAGCGTAATCTCTACAAAAAGTACGGTAACGTTCTTCGCTGTTTTGAGCTAAGAATTGAAAGATGCGTTGTTCCATTTGGTTGAAACAATGAGCGATGAAGTTTTTTTCTTTGGCGTGCCAATTCGTTATTTTACGTTGTAAATGCGGATAGTCTTCTTTGGACACCGCAACTAAGGATACCTCCGTTAAGGTAGTTAAATTCCATGTTGCGGGTTGATGAAACAACCAAGAAGATAGATCAGTAATGAAAGATCCAGGAGAACTAATCCATTGGGTAATTTCTTTCCCTTCAAAGTCAGCGTGAATGCGGACGCAACCTTCAGTAAGAAAAAAAAGCTGATTTGCTTCTTTTCCTGCTTCGAGTAAAGAAGTGTTTTTCTTGTAGGTGTGTGGAACGAAATGATTGACTGCTTCTTTGGCTTCAATATCAGTTAATTGAAGAATGAACTGTAGCGAGGTTTCTAATGACATAAAAAAAAATTGTCCTTTTGATTAAAAGGACAATTTACGATTATTCAGTTGCTTTCGCTTCTTCTTTTTTTCTCTCTTGAATAAAATCATTCAGATTTTTGGCGTACTTGTGATTGAGCACTTCTGGTGTTAATGAACTATAGATGGTATCCAAGTATTTGATGTTGCGGTCATAGAGCTCAGTCAATGCAATATAAGGAGCAATGTCAGCATTTTTGTTGTTTAAAGCAAAGTTGATTGCATTTAAGTACAAACGACCAGTCAGTTTTTTATTTACCTCCTGTAAGCTATCTAATTTCGCTTGATTATTGCTTTTTTGAGCTTCAAATAAAGCAACGTACAAATCGTTTTGGCGATCTGTAATCAGCGCTCTTGATTTTAGGTACTCTTTGTAGAGTTCATTGTTTTGAGATCCTTTTACTTTTGCGTCTTTGTAAAAGTTTTTCAAGGTAGTTTCAATGGTCATTACGCCTGGTTCAGCAAAGAAAGCCAATTGATTATCAATAGAATTACTGTGTCCGCGATCCAAAGAAAGGAAAAGCATTTCGGGTGACTCTAAATGGTGTTTAAAGGTAAAATCTGCTGATTTACCATCAAAAATAACAGAATCAAGGGCAACAAAAGTAGTATCTTGAACATGGTAGAGATATACTTTTCCTTGTTTTAAACCGTCAATTTTTCCTGTAATGGTTAAATTATCAGTTCTTTTTGCATCTTTGTCACAAGAAGTAAGAAGCGAAGCGCCTAAGATAAAGGCAAGACCAATATATTTTTTCATTCTATTATTTTATTTAAATAAATCTAACCCTGGGATATTTGGCATGCCATCTTTGGCTGCCGCAGCTAATTCAGCTTCGTGAATAGCAGTTGCTTTTTCAATTGCTCTGTTTACTACCATAACAAGATAGTCTTCCAATTGCTCTTTATCGTCCATTAACTCATCTGCAATGGATATAGAACGAATCGTTCTGTTTGCCGTCAAAGTCACTTGTAGTAGTTCATCACTACTTTTTTCATCAATTAGAATGGTGTCCAATCTCTTTTTTGTTTCTTCAATTTTAGCTTGGGTTTCTTGTAATTTACCCATCATTCCCATTAAGTCGCCAAACATACTAGTATACATTAAAATTTAGTGTGACAAAAATAGCATATTCTTTTCAAGTTTTGTTCATGATGTCGATAAAGACCTTAACTAATTTTGTTCTATATTCCCATTGAAATTAATTTACATTAAGAATTAGCGGATTTATAATCCGTATTTTTGACTGTATAATATTCGTTAATACTGAAAAAGATGAAAGAAGAATTTTTAGCCTTAGCTGTGCATCAAAATACAACCAATCACAGATTTGAATTAACTGTTGATGGATATACTGCTTTTATTGATTACAAAGAAGATAGTCAACGCATTCACTTGCTTCATACCGAAAGTCCAGAGGAACTTGCTGGTCGTGGGGTGGCAACTGCCTTAATTGAAAAAGCACTTTTATATATTGAAGAACACAAGAAAACAGTGATGCCTTTTTGTCCATTAGTGTTTGCTTATATAAAAAAACATCCAGCATGGAAGAGGTTAGTAGATCTTAGTTTTCCTGCTTATAATAAATTGTAATTCAAGAAGAAATGAAAAAGAAAATAATTGGATTTGGAGCTAGTATTTCAACTACCTCAATTAACAAAGAATTTGCGGCATATGCGTTGGGCTTTTTTCCAGAGTATGAAGTTGAATTAGTAGACTTAAACGACTATGAAGTACCCGTTTTTTCTGTGGATTGTGAAAGAGAGAACTGCCCAGAAAGAGCCAAAGCTTTTTTAGCTAAATTACAAGAAGCGGATGTACTTGTTTGCTCTATGGCAGAACACAATAGAAATTGGACGGTTGGTTTTAAAAACTTATTCGATTGGTGTTCGCGGTTGGATTTGAAATTACTTCAAAATAAACCCATGTTGCTTTTGTCTACTTCGCCAGGCGGTTATGGTGCTCAAAACTCCATGAATATCGCTAAGACTATTTTTCCCGCTTTTGGAGGAAATGTTTTAACCACATTTGCGTTGCCCAAATTTCATGAGAACTATGATCGTATACACGGAATTCAAAATGAAGTAGTATTAGCGGATTTTAAAAATCAGGTTGAGGAATTTAAAAATCAACTAAACAAATAAAATTGGTACAAAAAAGAGATAGAGAAATAACTATCTCTTTTTTTTGTTAGTAAGCTGTTAAAAGTTCATACATAGCCCAAAAAGTATGAATATCTTTGAGTGAAATACATGTAAAATTCAACGTTATAATCTATGTCTCAAACCCCTGAAATTCCTGTTATCTTTGACTTTACTAAAGAGTATGTCTTAGAAAATGACCGTGTAAAACTCATTCCCCTAAGCGAAAAGCACCTCGCTGATTTACTGTATTACGCATTAAATGAATCTGATATTTGGTTTTTTTCTTCTGATAAGCCAACGGACAATGAAAATATGATTAAGTATGTGAAGGCCGCTTTAGCGATGCGCATGGAAAAGCAAGGGTATGCTTTTGTGATATGGGATAAGCAACAACAGAAATTTGTTGGGTCTACGCGTTACTATCGCGTAGATGTTCGCAATAAGGTAAGTACAATTGGGTATACATGGTATAGTAAATCGGCTCAAGGAACAGGAGTGAATAAGAATTGTAAATACTTGTTGTTTGAGTTTTTATTTGAGAAGCTTGGCTTTGAGCGTGTAGAATTTGAAGCAGACAGTGAAAATCACCGCAGTATAGCGGCTATTCTCAGTTTAGGTTGCAAGCAAGAAGGTGTTTTGCGAAAAAATAAAATTAGAACAGATGGCACACGTCGAGATAGTGCAGTTTTTGGTCTATTGCGAGAGGAATGGCTCATTTCTGCTAAAGAAAGACTACAGGCAAAACTGTAATCCATTCCCTAGATTAAACTCCTCAAACTAAAGGGCTAAATCTTGGTCTTCCCCATGAAAAACCCGTATTTTTGTATTTTAAATAAAAGAAATGAACGAATCTATTCTAGCTCCTATAGCTAAAAAAATACCACATGAACTAAAAGCGCATAACCAGATGCGTATCGATAATTACTTTTGGTTGAATGACAGAGAAGACAAAGAAGTATTGGCCTATTTAGAAGCTGAAAAAGCATACTATCAAGCGTCAACAGCGCATACTAAAGTACTGCAAGAGTCTTTGTTTACTGAAATGAAAAATAGAATCAAAGAAGACGATTCATCAGTACCTTATTTTTACAATGGCTACTATTATATTACTCGTTTTGAGCAAGGGAAAGATTACCCGATTCACTCGCGTAAAAAAGGAAGTCTAGAGGCGATAGAGGAAGTTTTGTTTGACTGTAATGAAATGGCGGAACCTTATGCTTATTTTCACCTGAGAGGAATTACGGTTTCTGAGGATAACCAATGGGTAGCCTATGGTGTAGATACCGTTTCTCGAAGAGAATATACGCTTTATGTGAAGAACTTAGCCACCGGAGAAATTTTGGATTTTGCTATTAGCAATACAACAGGAGCTTCTACTTGGGCAAGCGATAATAAAACACTATTTTATTCTCGTAAAGATGCAGTAACCTTGCGTTCAGATAAAATCTACAAACACGTGATTGGCACTCCTTTGGAAGAGGATGCTTTAGTTTATCACGAAACAGATGACACCTTCGATACGTTTATCTACAAAGAGAAATCGAGAAAGTTCTTGGTAATTGGAAGCGAGAGTACTTTAACTAGTGAGTACCGTATTTTAGAAGCAAATAACCCACAAGGTGAGTTTCGAATCTTTCAAAAAAGAGAAAGAGGGGTAGAATATGGAATTTCTCATTATGACAATCGCTTTTATATTTTGACGAATAAAGATGAGGCGGATAACTTTAAGTTAATGTCTTGTTCGGAAACACGTACAACAAGCGCAGATTGGGAAGAACTTATTCCACATCGCGAGGATGTGCTTTTGGAAGGAGTTGATATTTTTAAAGATTATTTGGTGATTTCAGAGCGATCTAATGGATTAGCTCATATTAAGATTCAACCCTGGAGAGAAGGAGAAAAAGCGTATTACTTGCCTTTTGAAAGTGAGACTTATAATGCACAAGCTCAGATTAATGCTGATTTTGAAACGGAGAAATTCCGTTTTGTCTATCAATCGTTGAATACCCCTTCTTCTGTCATTGATTTTAATATGCGTACTCAAGAAAAAGAAATCTTGAAAGAGCAGGAAGTATTAGGTGATTTTGACAAGAATGATTATGCTGAAGAACGCATTTGGGCTACAGCAAAAGACGGTGTAAAAGTGCCTATTTCTATGATTTATAGAAAGGGAATTGAGCGAAACGGTAAAAATCCATTTTTATTATATGCCTATGGATCCTATGGAATTACGATGGAACCTTATTTTTCAACAACGCGTTTGAGTTTGTTGGATCGCGGTTTTGTATATGCGATTGCACATGTGCGTGGCGGAGAAGATATGGGACGCGATTGGTATGAAGATGGAAAGTTATTAGTGAAGAAAAATACCTTTACAGACTTTATCGCTTGTTCTGAATATGTAATGGAACAAGGATATACTTCTTCGGATTATTTATTTGCCGAAGGAGGTTCTGCTGGAGGAATGTTGATGGGGGTAATTGCGAATGAGCGTCCTGATTTATACCAAGGAGTAATCGCTCAAGTTCCCTTTGTCGATGTAGTAACAACGATGTTAGATGATAGTATTCCACTAACCACAGGAGAATACGACGAATGGGGAAATCCCAATGAAGAAGAATACTATGACTATATGTTGTCTTATTCTCCTTATGACAATGTCAAAGCACAAGCGTATCCGAATATGTATATCTCAACAGGATTACACGATTCTCAAGTACAGTATTGGGAGCCTGCGAAATGGGTGGCCAAATTAAGAGATATTAAAACAAACGACAAGCAATTGTATTTTGATATCAATATGGATACAGGACATGGAGGTGCTTCCGGTCGATTCGAATCATTAAAAGAAGTAGCCAAGGAATTTGCGTTTATGTTCGATTTAGTGGGAATTAAACAGTAAAAAAGAATTAACTTAGTATTGTTATTCATGCTTATCCTAAGTGTGAATGCAATATAAATAAATGAAAAGATGAAAGAAGAAATCCAAGCTTTTGATAATGTGATTTCCTTAGTAGGAGATACGCCTTTAGTGAAATTGGACAACGTTACCGCTTCATTAAAAGGACATTTTTACGGAAAAGTTGAAGCCTTTAATGCAGGACAATCAGCAAAAGATAGAATTGCATTACACATTATTGAAACAGCAGAAAAACAGGGAATCTTAAAGCCAGGAGGAACAATTGTAGAAACTACTTCTGGAAATACAGGATTTAGTATTGCGATGATTAGTGCAATTAAAGGGTATAAATGTATCCTTTCTGTCAGTGATAAATCATCTCCAGATAAGATCGATATGCTACGTGCTATGGGGGCAAAAGTATATGTTTGCCCAGCTAACGTGGCTGCTGATGATCCAAGATCATATTATGAAGTAGCGAAAAGAGTGCATGAGGAAACACCTGGATCCATCTATATTAATCAATATTTTAATGAACTAAATACAGAAGCTCATTATTTATCTACAGGACCGGAAATTTGGGAACAAACAAAAGGAAAAATTACGCATTTCGTTTGTTGTTCTGGAACTGGAGGAACGATTTCTGGAACAGCTCGTTATCTGAAAGAAAAAAATCCAGCCATTCAAATTCTAGGTGTTGATGCTTATGGATCTGTACTAAAGAAATATCATGAAACAGGCGAATTGGATCCCAATGAAATTGCCCCGTATAAAATTGAAGGATTAGGAAAAAACTTGATTCCATCAGCTACAGATTTCTCCGTGATTGACCACTTTGTCAAAGTAACGGATAAAGACGCAGCTTTAGTAGCGAGAGCATTAGCGCGTACAGAAGGTCTATTCTTAGGGTATACTTCTGGAGCTGTATTACAAGCTACTCGCTTATATGCTGAACAAGGAATGTTCGACGAAAATAGTGTAGTTGTTATGCTATTCCCTGATCATGGATCTCGTTATATGAGCAAAATTTATAGCGATGATTGGATGCGTCAGCAAGGGTTTCTCGATGAAAGTGAACCTAAAAATGAAATTAACTACATCAAGTAATAAATGAAAAGGCTGTTTTAAATCAAAACAGCCTTTTTTACTTTCGGATTAAGGGGTTATCAGAAAGAAGCCTTAGTAGTCTATATCTAGTTGGACTTTTTATTTTCTGTGTGATATCGAAAAAATACAGATATACACTTGATTTTTAGTTGTTAATGAAACAATGCTGAACAAATGTATATAAAAAAATGATAATAAATGATCTTATTGTAAATATTTTTGTTAAATAATTTGGTTATTATTTTTTATTCCTTAATTAGGGAATTGTATTTAGTTGTATTTAACTAAAATAAAGAACTTTTTCTATGCGAAGGATTAAAGTGTGTCTTTTTGATTTTCTTCTTGTTCAATTGTAATCTCTTCAAAAGATTTACTGTTTTTAAGTAAGCGAATGCTATCTGCGCGCAGGTTGCGCAACACTACTTGTTTGTTTACATCCTGGTATTTAGTAGTTGTTTTTTTAAGAATTTCAATAGCGGACATATCGGCGATATGGGATTCTTTGAAATCGATAATAATTTTAGTTGGATCTACTTGAGGAGTAAACTTTTCTGCAAAGGAGGTGGTACTTCCAAAAAATAGAGGACCGTAAATTTCGTAGATTTTGTTTCCTTCTGCATCAAATGATTTTCTAGCGCGAATGCGTTTGGCATTGTCCCAAGCAAAGATTAAGGCGGAAATAATAACGCCAACAAATACAGCTAAGGCTAAATTGTGAGAAAATATAATGATGGCGGTTACGAGAAAAAGGGTGAAGATATCAGCTTTAGGCATTTGGGTAATCAGGCGAAAGGAAACCCATTCAAAGGTAGTGATGGCCACAACCATCATTACGCCAACCAAGGCAGCCATGGGAATTTGTTCAATGATAGGACCGCCGATAAGAATAATAAAAAGAATGGTTAAAGCACCGATAATTGCAGCAATTCTCGTTCTCGCACCCGCTCCTATATTCACCAAGGTTTGTGCAATCATGGCACAACCACCCATACCACCAAAAAATCCATTGACGATATTTGCGCCACCTTGGGCCATAGCTTCTCTATTGCTATTGCCTTTGGTATTGGTTATTTCGTCAACAATATTGAGGGTTAAAAGCGACTCAATCAATCCAACACCAGCCATAACCACAGAGAAAGGCAGTATAATTTCTACTGTTTTCCAAGTAAGAGGAACTAAAGGAAAGTGAAAACTAGGTAAGGAACCACTGACCGTTGCAATATCGATTACTTTTTTTGTATCAATTTGGAAAAAGAATACAAGTAATGTAAGGGTTACAATAGCAACTAAAGAAGCGGGGATTTTTTTAGTGAACTTGGGAAGTAGCCAAACAATTCCAATAGTTAAGATTGTCAATCCCAACATAAGATAAAGAACATTTCCTGTTAACCAAGGAGCATCATCAGCTGTTGAGGTTTTAAATTGTGCCACCTGAGCCATGAAAATAATAACGGCTAACCCATTTAAAAATCCATACATGACCGGTTGAGGGATGAGTCGAATAAATCGACCGAGTTTGCATGCACCAACGACGAATTGCAAAATGCCTGCCAGTACAACGGCGGCGAATAAATACGCTACCCCATGAAGCGAAGCTAAGGCAATTAAGACAACCACTGTTGCTCCAGCTCCACCCGAAACCATTCCTGGCCTTCCTCCGAAAATGGCTGTAATAATTCCCATTAAAAAAGCGGCATACAATCCAGTTAATGGAGTTAAACCAGCAAGGATAGCGAAAGACAAGGATTCGGGAATCATGGTCATCGCTACGGTTAAGCCAGCAAGAATTTCATTTTTGATATTGATGTTCTTTAGAGCAGGAACAGACAAGAATGGATTCGTCATAGAGTATTTGAATATGGGAGCAAAATTAAAATTTTAATCCAACTAAATCACAAAAAACAGCAGTGGATTACAAGGAGATACAACAGTTGTATCCTATAAAAGGAGAATATCTTATTGAGTTGTGTAACAAAAGAGTAAAGGATGATACTTATAAGATAAACCAAAAATTAGTAATATGAAATTAGTTATTGAAAATTTAAGTAAGACCTATAAAAACGGGGTAAAAGCATTAGATGACTTGTCGATTGAGATTGGACCAGGTATGTTTGGTTTATTAGGACCAAATGGAGCTGGAAAATCTTCTTTGATGCGAACAATAGCTACATTACAAAAACCAGATACAGGTAGTATTCGCTTTGGCGATATTAATGTTTTGGAACAACAAAATGAATTTCGCAAAGTATTGGGGTATCTGCCTCAGGATTTCGGTGTTTATCCGAATATGTCTGCGGTTGATTTGTTGGATTATTTTGCGCGATTGAAAGGAATTTCAAATGCAGTAGAACGACGTGAAATTGTGAATCGCGTTTTAGAAGTAACCAATTTATACGAAGTAAGACGCAAAAGTGTAAGCGGGTATTCGGGAGGAATGAAACAGCGTTTTGGTATCGCTCAATTGTTGCTAAACGATCCAAAGTTAATCATTGTTGATGAGCCAACAGCTGGGCTAGATCCTGCAGAACGCCATCGCTTCTTAAATGTTTTACGCGAAATTGGAACCAACAATATCGTGATTTTCTCTACACACATCGTAGATGATGTAAATGAATTGTGTCATGAAATGGCTATTCTAAATGGAGGACATTTGTTAGAGAGAAGTACGCCCAAAGAGGCAGAACAAAAATTAACTGGACGTATTTGGTTAAAAGAAATCAATAGAGAAGAGATTGATCAATACAGTCAATTCAATATACTTTCGGGAAAATACAATCAAGAAAACCGCTTGAAAATTCGCGTGTACGCAGAGGATTCGCTTGCTGGTGAAGGTTTTGAGTTGGTAAAGCCAACCTTAGAAGATGTTTATTTTGTGGCATTAAAAAACGAGTAAGGGATGTTTAAAACAGTTTTTTCTTTTGAACTTAAACGTTGGTTTAAGAGCTGGGTGTTTTACTTATACCTAGCTATTTTTTTTGCGATAAGTTTCTTGTCGATGATGTCAACTATTGGTGTTTTTGATGCTGTGAAAAATACATCAGCCTCTTTATTACACATGAATTCCGCCTATTTATTAAATGTAATGTTGGATTCATTCAATATGTTGCTGTACTTTTTATTCCCTTCTATTATTGGAATGGCAATCTATAGGGATTACAAATACAATGTACATCATATTTTGTATTCATATCCCTTTTCTAAATGGGAATATCTACTGGGTAAATTTAGTAGCTCTTTTATAATTACGCTTTTAATTAGTATCATGATGGGAATAGGTGCATTTCTTGCAACCCTTATTCCTTGGGCTTCGCCTGAATTATTAGGACCCAATGTACTGTGGAACTATGTGCAAGTGTATCTCATTAATTTAATTCCCAATATGCTGTTTATTGGAGTGATTGTTTTTGCTGTAGTAACGTTAACGCGTAGTATTTACAGTGGATTCATAACCATTATCATCATTATGATTTTGCAGGGAATGATTAATAGTATTGCCGCAGATGTGAATTATAGAGAATTAGGGGCTTTGTTGGATCCTTATGGAGGACAGGCACTAAGCTATTATACCCGTTATTGGAGTGTAGATGAATTGAATATTAATGATTTACCGCTAGAGAAATACTATCTTTTAAATCGATTAATTTGGTTGGGAGTTAGTTTGTTGTCTTTGGTGATTCTAGGTAAGGTATTCAAGTTCTCCCAACAGCCGGCTACATTCTCTTGGAAGAGAAAGGTAAAAGGAGATCGTGTAGTGAAGAATAATTTTGGTGGAATTTTTAAAATAGAATTACCTAAAGTTCGTTACGATTATTCGTTAAAGGCGAACTGGAATAATGTATTTGCCTTTGCAAAGGTTGATTTTAAGTTCTTAGCACGCAATCGCGTATTCTTAATCCTAATAGGCGTTGGCTTGTTGTTTATGATTTTAGTAGCCAGTTTCGCCATGACGATGTATGGTACTGCGACCTATCCATTAACTCGACAAATGCTGATGATTCCGGGGGCTACCTTCCATTTCTTTATCTTGATGATTACATTCTTAGGCGCTGGGTTATTGGTGCATCGAGGAGAAAATACGCGCATGAATTTACTGGTAGATTCAACTGCAGTTCCCAATTGGGTCTTGTTCCTTTCTAAGTTTTTTGCGTTGATTGGATTGCAACTGCTGTTGTTAATGGTTATTATGGTAACGAGTATGGGAATTCAAGCGTATAATGGATTTTATCAGTTCGAAATAGATTTGTATTTACAAAGTTTAATTGGATTTGATTGGATTGAATTTATTATTTGGGCACTAATGGCGATTGCTGTTCAAACGTTCTTTAAAAATTATATCGTTGGATTCTTCGTTTTACTTGTGCTTCAAATGGGGTGGCCCGCTATTAGTAAAATTGGAATTGAACAACCGATTTTCTTTTTTAACTCTATACCAACACCTTCGTATTCAGATATGAACGGCTTCGGTTCAAGTGCAGATTTTGGGAAGTTTATTACTTATGCCCTATATTGGAGTTTGTTTGTGGCAGGATTGAGTGGCTTAACCTTATTGTTTTGGAGAAGAGGGGTATTTAGTGGATTGAAAGAACGTTTTTACTATGCTAAGAAACGAGCAAAGGCGGTGGTTGTCGTACCAACTGTGCTTTTCTTCGTTGCTTTTGTGAGTTTAGGAGCTTATTTATATTACGAAAATACAGTTTTACACGTGTTTCGCTCGTCTAAAGAAACAGAGCTGTTACAAGTAGAATATGAAAAAAAATACAAAAAGTATGAATGGATGGCACAACCTCGCATTGTAGATGTAAAGGTTGACCTTGATTTATATCCAGAAAGAAATGATTTCCAAGCCAGAGGAACTTATGTAATTGAAAATAAATCGAATCAAGTCATCGATACGCTATTGGTTGCTTTTTATCAAGATTTAAACAATAAGATTGTGGTAGAAGGAGCAAGCTTGCTATCAACAGATACAGTTCAAGGTTTTAGTTTTTATCGTTTTGATCGACCGATGCAAGCAGGTGAAACTAGAACGATGGAGTTTGTGGTAGAGAATAATCCTAATACATTTATTCGTTCGGAATCACCGGTTTTAAATAACGGAACATTTTTGAATAATAGTTATTTTCCTTCTTTGGGGTATAGTGATCGAAGTGAGTTGACAGATGATGAAATCCGCAAAAAGTATGGATTAGCGCCTAAAGAACGCATGGCAGAACAAACGGATAAACGGGCTTTGCAGAATACCTATATTAGTAACGATGCAGATTGGATTCACTTTGAGACGACGGTTAGTACGTCTATAGATCAAATCGCTATTGCTCCGGGGTATTTACAAAAAGAATGGACAGAAGGCAACCGCCGTTATTTCCATTACAAGATGGATCAAAAGATGTTGAATTTCTATGCTTATAACTCCGCACGCTATGAAGTAAAACGCGATAAATGGAACGATATTAATATTGAGATTTATTATCACAAAGGGCATGAGTACAACTTAGATCGCATGCTATCAGGAGTGAGAAAATCCTTAGATTATTATTCGACGGCATTTAGTCCATACCAACATAAACAAGTGCGCATTGTTGAATTTCCTTTAACGATGGGAACATTCGCACAATCTTTTGCCAACACCATCCCCTTTTCAGAAACAATTGGATTTGTAGCTCAGGTAGATGATGCGGATGAAAATGCTGTGGATTATCCTTTCTCAGTAACGGCGCATGAAGTAGCACATCAATGGTGGGCACATCAGGTGATTGGTGCAAACGTACAAGGAGCGACGATGCTTTCTGAAAGTCTATCCGAATACAGTTCTTTAAAAGTATTGGAAAAAGAGTATGGAAAAGGACAAATGCAGCGTTTTCTAAAAGATGCATTAGATGGCTATTTAGGCGGTCGATCATATGAAGATAAAAAAGAAAAACCGTTGATGTATAATGAGAACCAGCAGTATATTCATTACAACAAAGGGTCTTTGGTATTTTATACGATGAGTGATTATTTAGGGGATGCGGTTTTAAACGGAGTATTAAAGGAATATGTGAAAAAAGTAGCCTTCCAAGAAGCTCCTTATACGATTTCTACTGAATTAGTGAATGACATTAAACAAGCCACTCCTGATTCGCTGCGCTATATGGTGAAAGATATGTTTGAAACCATTACACTCTATGACAATTATGTAGATAAAGTAGAAGTGAAAAAACTAGATAATGGAAAGTACGAAGTGAAAATTAAAGCTTATGTAAGTAAATATAGGGCAGGAGATAAGGGAGAGAAACTATATGCGGATAAGGGAGAAACTCCACTTGTTTTTACAGGGGATAAGAATTTGAAAATAGAATCACTTCCTTTAGCTGATTATGTTGAGGTGGGAATTTTTATGAAAGATAAAACAGCTAAAAACAAAGATAAAGTATTGTATTTACAAAAAGTAAAAGTAACCGCTATCGAAAATGAATTTACGATTATTGTAGATGAACAACCGGTTGAGGTAGGAATTGATCCTTATTACAAGTTGATTGATACGCGTTCGTTTGACAATAGAAAAGCGATATAAAAAAAGGATCCGAAAGGATCCTTTTTTGGGTTTTATAAAAACGTGATGCATCACATAGAGGAAATAAAAAAGGGAAAGCACACGTGCTTTCCCTTTTTTATTTGTCTCAGAAATAAGATTATCCTCTTCTTTCTTTGATTCTTGCTTTTTTACCAGTAAGTTCTCTGAAGTAGAAAATACGAGCTCTACGAACTTTACCTCTTTGATTTAATTCGATTTTTTCTAAAGCAGGCATGTTGATTGGGAAGATACGCTCTACACCAACGTTACCAGACATTTTACGGATAGTAAAAGTCTCAGTAGCACCTGTACCTCTTCTTTGGATTACTACTCCTTTAAAGAACTGAGTTCTTTTTTTGTCACCCTCTTTAATTTCGTAGTACACAGTAATTGTGTCTCCAGCTTTAAATGCTGGGAAGTCTTTTTTTGCAACTAATTCGTCTTGAACGAATTTCATTAAATCTGCCATTTCTGAAAAAAATAATTAATTAATTTAAACCAACATACACGGACCTCGCCAGAGGTTAGTTTAAAAGCGAGTGCAAATATAGGTAAATTCAATAAAATAATCCTAATTTTTTTTGCTAAATTATTGGTGCAATGTACTTTAGTTATAGAAATACCTTCAGTATTAGGCTAAAGAAAACGCAGTCTTTTACTAGATTAAAATTTGATAAAAGTACTGAAACCAAAGGAATTAACCCGCCTTTTTTCCTGGTGACTTGCTGGTTTTTTACTTCACTAGGAGAGTAACTGAAGTGCTTTTTAAAGGCCGTGCTAAAGTGGTTCTGCGTTTTATAACCTAGCTTATCTGCAATAGCAGCAATGGATAGATCCGTTTCAAGGAGTAGTTGTTTGGCTTGTATCATCTTGAATTGCGTTACATAACCATAGACTGTTGTGCCAAATAAAAGCTTAAAATACGTTTTAAGCTTGAACTCATTGGTGCCAATTTGTTTAGCTAATTCTTTTAAAGTATAGGGGGTACATAATTTTTTTGTAATTAGTTGCTTAGCTAAGTGCATTTTCTCCCTGTCTTCTTTAGAAATCTTAATGTCGATCGGTACTGGATAGGTACATTGTTCGAGTTGCAAGAACAATAGTTCTTCTATTTTATTTTGCAGGTAAAATTTTCTAAAAATCCCCTTTCGCTTGCATTGCGTGATGATGTGTATAATATCCAGCATCTCAGGTTTAATGAATTGACTCTTGTGGAGTAAATTCTCTAGTGTATCTAAATCTTGTAGTGGGGGGGAAGTGTATTGGATATTTAATTTTTGTAAGAGAGCCATATAAGGATCTAAGGGAATAAAAATGGAGATATAATACATCGTAAAGTCAGAAGGAGGAAGTTGAAAGTGTCTCGTTCCTTGAGGTACTAGTCGCAAGAGATGGTGATTGTAAGTAAAGGCATCATCCATAATAAACAACATTTGTACGCCCTCTTGATTGGTAACAAACTCAATGTCGAGGACTTGTTTTGTGCGGGTAGTATATGTGTTGATGCAAAAGGGGTCTACAATTGAATACGTATTTTGGATGGTTCCATACTGATCATCTGTGAATACCTGAGTTTGTTCTTCAGAAACCGTGAGGGGTGTCGAGGAAGAAAAGAACGCATGATCAGCTAATTTAAAATTGACCTTTTTGATGGTAGTAGTTAGTCGCATAATATAAGAAGTAAGCTAATTTCTATTTAGACAAAGTAAAAATAATACTTTTTTTGAACATGTTAATCCCAATCTGAAAGATAATGTACAAGAGGAGACCAGTATTTTTGTGAAAAATTTAGTAACAGAGGCTCGTGATTTACTTATTTGTAAGTTTTCTTTAATAAAAGGCATGAGATTCAAAAAAAAATACTTTGTGTTGATGCGTAGTAATCTGAATACAATGAAACAAAAATCCTTCTTTTTTTATTTTATGCTTGCTTTTCTTCTTTTGGGGACAAATGCGCTACAAGCAAATGAACGAACTCTATCAGGGGTAATTCGAAACGATAAAAAACACCCTATCTCCTATGCTATAGTCAAGTTGACAGCATTGAACAAGCAAGTTTTAACGAATGAGCAAGGAGAATTTCAATTTCAAGAAGTCGCGTACGGACGCTATCAATTGGAAGTTAATTCAATGGAAATTAAGAGTTTTGGGGTTTTTGTGGATTATAAATCTGGTCGAGATTTCTTTGTGTTAACTGCGGAATCTTCAGCAGCAACTCATTTAGACGAAATGATTATTCGGGTTCAAAATGAAAAGCGCAAGATAGAGACTGGTGGTTATGCTGTGCAGGTAATTGAACCCCAGCATCTAGCAATGCAATCCATACAAACCAATGAATTGTTAGATCGTACTGCTGGTGTAAAAATTAGGCAAGACGGAGGGTTAGGTTCGCGCGTTAATTACAACATCAATGGACTGTCAGGGCGTTCTATTAAAATATTTATTGATGGCATTCCTGCAGAAAATTATGGTAGTTCTTTTTCTTTAAATAGCATTCCTCCTGCTTTAATTGAACGCATTGAAGTATACAAAGGCGTAGTGCCTATTTATCTATCTCAAGATGCACTTGGTGGTGCAATTAATGTAGTTTTAAAACAGAAAATAAAAAATTCACTAAACCTAAGTGGCTCGTATGGTTCTTTTAATACACATCAGTATAATGTAAATGGTAGTTTTCGAGAAGATAATGGTTTTACAGTAAATGCCAATGGTTTCTTTAACTACAGTGATAATGATTATCGCGTATATGGTAAACATATACGAATGGTTGATGAGAATGCAAAAGTAACCAATCCGAAGAATGGAGCGAGACGCTTTCACGATGCTTATAAATCCTATGGAGGTAAAGTGGATTTTGGCTTCACAGATGTCAAATGGGCCGATAAATTTTTAATTGGTGGAGTAATCTCTGGATATACGAAAGAAATTCAACATGGCAGTACAATGGAAAAAGTATATGGAAATCGCCTTGCGAAAAGAGATTCTTATATTTCAACGCTTACGTATGCAAAAAAGAATGTTGGAATTAGTGGTTTAGCGGTTAATATAGATGCTTCTTATAGCGATTTAACTCGCCAAGTAATTGATACAGTTGCCACAATGTATGATTGGAGCGGAAAACCAATTAGAGATTCAGAAGGCAATATAGCCAAATATAATACAGGCGCAGAAGTAGCGGCTCAAAAGACACTGGAAAAAAATAGAGATAAAATAGCTGCCTTACGTGCCAATATAGCTTATGAATTTGTAGAAAATAACGTGCTAAGTGTCAATTATTTTTTCAATAAGTTTAAACGAGATATTAGCGATGAATTACAACCTGTATCCCTACAAAAACTGGTTAATACTCGTGATTTAGAAAAAGATATTGTGTCTTTTAGTTATGAGAATAGGGCATTGAATCAAAAATTGCGTACCACTTTGTTCTATAAAATGTATCATCAAAAGGCAATTTCTAATGAACCGTATAAAGATGAACAGAAGCCCTTGGTAGGCGATTTGTATAAAGTGAATCGAATTACAAAGAGAACAAGTTTTAATGGATATGGTATCAGCATGTCATATCGTTTGTTTGATCAGTTTTATTTTTTAGGATCGGTAGAAAAAGCAATTCGCCTGCCAGATGAAACAGAATTATTCGGAAGTAATGCGGATAATCTTTTGCCTTCATTTGGACTGAACCCTGAGGAAAGTACAAATTTCAATATTGGATTTAATTCCGGTGTTTTTTACTTCCGTGACCATGGGATTAGTTTAAATGCTACTTTCTTTCAGCGCGATGTAAAAGGAATGATTCGAGAAGCTCTTGATTCCAGAGGTGTATTTACACAATATGAAAATTTAGATGACGTGCTGAGTAAAGGAGTTGATGTTGAATTCAACTACTCTTATAAGGAACGATTAAACGTAAGCTTATCAGTGTCTAAGTTTGATGTATTGTTTAATAAGAAATATAATAAGGATGGAGCAGTCTATAATTATTATAAAACTCAAATACGCAATGAACCTTCTTTTAAGTATAATGCAAATTTGAGCTATGTGTTTAAAAATGTGATAGATAAAGGGGATAGGCTAGGTGTAAATTACAATGTGTATTACGTTGAGAAATTTTTGCGTAACTGGTCTAATGTTGGAGGGAAAAATTTAGATGAAATCCCAACTCAATCTCCCCATGATATTGGATTATCATATGAATTCTCAGGGGGTAAGATGAGTTTGAGTTTAAACGCAAAAAATATTTTTAATCAGCGTATTTATGACAATTTCGGGCTACAAAAGCCAGGACGCGCTTTTTATGGAAAAGTAACATATTCAATTTTTTAATTTATAAAGTAAAATGAAAATTCAATTTTTTAAAACGTCAGTTTTAGTAGCTTCTTTAGCCTTATTGTCTATAGGTTGTTCTTCAGATGACAATGCAGCTCCTGATTCAAATCCTCCTGGTGGAGGAAATGAGGTAAATAAACAATTCCAATTGGCTTATGCTAGTGGTTCTGGTTCTCAGTCTGCTACTTACTTACAAGGAGTAGCTAGTTTAAATGAAGGAGAAGTGAGTTTCGCCAATTCAGGATACCAAATGCCCTCATCGAGAACTTCGCGTATCTTTGTTTCGGAAGATGGAAAATACGTGTATAATTTGAATTATACTGTTGGTGATTTGCGTAAGTACGAGCACTTAGGAGGACAAGATTATAAAGAAATTGGCAATATTGATTCTTCACCAGTAATTGGGACATCCAGAGGTAGATTTACAAAAGTCAATGAGAAGTTAGGATCTATCCACCATGCTGAAGCAAAGCCTCAATATGAAGGTGCTGATGGGTCAGGAGCATATCTAGGCCATAAAATTACGGCTAGTATTGCATTAATTGATTTAGAACAGTGGTCTTTTTTACCAGGAGCTAAAAAGGAAATAAACGTACAGTTAGATGCCGAATTAACTAGAAAGGGGTATTTTATCAATCGAATTGATGCGCCAGTGTTAGTTAATAATAAATTGTATTACGGAACTAGAATCGCGTTGTTTGATGCATCAACAGGAAAAACAAAACCAGTAGATCAAACATTTACCTTAGTAGTGGATAGAAATGATTTAAGTAAAGCAGAAGTGATTACGACAGAGCATGTTATAGGGTCAACGAATGGCTATCGCACACCAGCTGCTTATGCTAATGAACAAAACGAGGTGTTGCAATTAGTCAATGGAAATGACAAAACTTATATCGCAAGAATTGCAAATGGTCAATATAATAAAACGAATACTTTTGATTTAGGGCAAGCCTTAGGTGGTAAAAAAGTATCAAGTAATGGCTGGTTTTATGTAGGAAATGGAATAGGTTATGTACCGTATGAAAAAATGGATGAGACAGAAATTGAAATGGGGGTAGATAAAGATGGAAAACCTACAACTACTCATGCATGGGGATTGGCGCGCATTGATTTGAACAATAATACAGCAATAGACTTAGAGGTACCTGCTAATTTATGGTTGACACAATACCAAACAGCAGCAGTACGCGATGGGAAATTCTATATTGCTTTAGCACCTGTTTCAGGAAAAGGAAATATCTATATTTATGATATAACCTCTACATCTTCAAAAGGAGTAAAAGGAGCAATTATTACTTCTGGTGTAGATCAATATTATATTGGTGTGTATTAAGAAGAAATAGATTGTTGTTTATAGTAAGAGTCAACACCGTAATCTTTTTAGATTATGTGTTGACTCTTTTTTATTTTTTATCTTCTAAAAGATCGGGTCTTCTGTTTTTGGTATGTTCATAAGCCATATCCTCTCTCCATTTATCAATAACAGCAAAATTGCCACTTAATAACACATCTGGTACTTTCCAACCTTTGTATTCAGCAGGTCTTGTGTAAATAGGTGGGGCAAGTAAGTTGTCTTGAAAACTATCTGTCAAAGCAGAAGTTTCGTCGTTTAATACACCTGGAATTAGGCGAATTAAAGCATCACAGAGAATTACTGCTCCTAATTCACCACCAGATAGCACATAATCGCCAATGGATATTTCTTTGGTAATGAAGTGATCGCGCACGCGTTGATCTACTCCTTTATAATGGCCACATAAAATAATGATGTTCTTTAAAAGCGACATCGAATTCGCCATGGATTGATTCAAAGTTTCTCCATCAGGAGACATATAAATAATCTCATCGTATTCGCGTTCTTCCTTTAATTTAGTAATGCAACGGTCAATAGGCTCAATACTCATGACCATTCCCGCTCCACCTCCGAATTGATAGTCATCAACATTTTTGTGTTTGTTGGTGCTATAATCGCGTAAGTTATGGAAGTGTACTTCTACGAGTCCTTTAGCTATCGCTCGTTTTAAAATAGAAGCTTGAAAAGGGCTTTCAATTAATTCAGGAACAACAGAAATGATATCTATGCGCATGGGGTATAAATTTATACAAAGGTACAATGCTATTTTGTACAATCCAATGCTTATGTTGTATCCATACCAAGTTAAATGTTACATTTTATCTGATAAGTTTGGGTGTGTATTATTTATTTCTTGTAGAAATTATCCCTTTATTTCGTTTAAAATAGTGGATAAGTTACCTTTGTACGTATGAGTTTATCAAAAGCAAATGTATTGTTTATGGCAGCAGTTACGGGGTTAATTGTTGCTAATTTATATTATTGTCAACCTTTAATTCCTCTGATTGCGGACGAATTTGGTGTGTCAGAGGCATCTGCGGGCACACTAACTTATTTAACACAAGCAGGATACGCTATTGGGATGTTTCTCATGATTCCGTTGGGTGATCGGCTAGAACGAAAAAAGCAAATTACAGTGACAACAATCTTTGCAATCGCAGCATTAGGGTTAACTGCTACTGTAACAAATTTCTTTTGGCTTCAGGTAATTAGTTTTGTGTTAGGGGCAACTTCTATTGTTCCTCAATTGGTATTGCCTATGGCGGCGAGTTTAGCTTCGGAAGAGCAAAGGGGAAAAGTAATCGGCACCGTAGTAAGTGGCCTGTTGATTGGTATTTTGTTTTCGCGTACTTTGAGTGGATTCGTTGGAATTTGGCTCGGTTGGCGAGGCATGTTTTGGATTGCCACAGCAATTTGTGTTTTGCTTGTCATACTCATTCAATTTCGCCTTCCTATTAATAAACCAACGTATCAAGGGTCGCTGTCGAGTTTATATCGCTCTCTTTTTGTATTAATTAAGGAACAACCTATACTTCGAGAAGCTACATGGATCACGAGCTTGGCATTTGCTCAATTTGGCGCTTTCTGGACAACGATGGTTTTGTTGTTGCATAATCAGCCTTTTGGTTATGACAGTGCCTTGATTGGTTCTTTTGGATTAATTGGGGCCTGTGGAGCTTTTGCAGCACCTCTGGTTGGGAAAATAGGAGGGGCAGGAGGAGCTAGAAAATTGATTCTATATGGCATAAGCATGACATTTTTGAGCTTTGTCGTTTTTGCCCTATCTGCCACATCTATTGTGGGAATTATTATTGGAATAATCCTAATAGATTTAGGATTACAAACGATTCACGTATCGAATCAAACGCGGATTTACGCTTTATTGCCCGAAGCGCGTAATCGACTGAATACTGTCTATATGTCATTTAGTTTCTTGGGAACAGCTTTTGGCTCGGCTTTTGGTTTATATTTGTGGAAGTATTTTGGATGGGTAGGTGTATGTATAGGTGGCATGGTTTTAGCCTTTTTGTCATTTGTCATTTACTTGCGCACAAAGAAAAAAAATAAGTAAAATTAATAACATAAGAAGAATGGAAAACGGTATTTACGCAAAATTTAATACGTCAAAAGGCGAGATAGTCGTGAAATTGACTGAAGATAAAACACCTGGAACTGTAGGGAACTTTGTTGCTTTAGCAGAAGGTAAATTAGAAAATTCAGCACGTCAGCAAGGAAAACCGTATTATGATGGATTAAAGTTTCATAGAGTTATACCTGATTTTATGATTCAAGGAGGTTGTCCACAAGGAATTGGATCAGGTGGACCAGGTTATACATTTGATGATGAATTTGACGCAAGTTTAAAACATGACAAACCAGGTGTATTGTCTATGGCAAATGCAGGTCCTGGCACAAATGGATCGCAATTCTTTATTACACATGTAGCTACTCCTTGGTTAGATGGTAAACATACTGTTTTTGGTCATGTTGTTAAAGGACAAGATATCGTTGATGCAATTGCACAAGATGACGTACTTGAGTCAATCGAAATTGTAAGAGAAGGTGAAGCAGCTCAAAAATGGAATGCAGTTGAGGCTTTCCGTACATTTGAAGGAGCAAGAGAGAAACGAGTAGCTGATCAAAAGAATGCAGCAGAAGAAGCTTTAGAAAAAGTAGCTGCTGGTTTTGAACGCACTGAAAGTGGATTGCGTTACCAAATGATTGTGAACGGATCAGGTAAACAAGCTGAAAAAGGAAAAACAGTAGCAGTTCACTATAAAGGAGCTTTGGATAATGGTACAGAGTTTGACAATTCATACAAACGCAAAAAACCAATCGAATTTCCTTTGGGGATGGGACATGTAATCGAAGGATGGGATGAGGGAATTGCCCTGTTAAAAGTAGGGGATAAAGCTCGTTTCGTTATTCCGCCTTATTTAGGATATGGAGAAAGAGGTGCAGGTGGAGTTATTCCTCCAAATGCAATCCTAGTTTTCGATGTAGAATTAATGGACGTAAAATAATACAACAACAGACTCCCAATCTTTTTTTAAGTTTGGGAGTTTTTTATCAAACGCTAATTTTTTTATGAAAGAGGAAATTAATACGTGTTACGAGAAGATAAAACCCTATGTGCACTACACTCCCATTATGGAATCGGGACATATTGAAAATTTTTTGGGAAGCGATTTGTATTTTAAATGTGAAAACTTTCAACGAGCAGGAGCCTTCAAGATGAGAGGGGCCACGCATGCTATTTTGCATTTAACAACAGAGCAAAAAGAAAAAGGAGTGGTGACTCACTCTTCTGGGAATTTTGCACAAGCCTTGGCTTTAGCCGCTCGTATTTTTGATGTTAAATGCTATATTGTCATGCCTTTTAATGCACCTAATGTAAAAAAGGATGCTGTAGTCATGTATGGAGGCGAAATTGTAGAATGCGCCCCTACGATGGAGTCAAGAGAACGCGTGTGTAATCAAGTGATCGATGAAACAGGTGCTACTTTTATTCACCCTTCAAATGAAATGCATGTTATCATTGGAAATAGTACGGCCACCAAAGAATTGTTAGAAAATGAACCTGATTTAGATGTCGTAATTGTACCCGTTGGAGGTGGTGGACTCTTAGCAGGAACAATTTTGGCTGCGCAAGCTTTTGGAAAAGAAGGAATCGAAGTCTATGCTGGTGAACCGTATGAAGTTGACGACGCTTTTCGCTCGTTAGCAAGTGGTACGATAGAATCTAATTTATCGGTTGATACCATTGCAGATGGTTTGCGCACTCAGTTGGGGGATGTCAATTTTCCTATTATTCAAAAGGGAGTCAAAGGAATTATTCGCGTTCGCGAGAATGAAATTGTCAGTGCGATGCGATTAATATGGCAACGCATGAAAATTATTGTAGAACCCAGTAGTGCCGTGGCTTTAGCTGTGTTGATAAAAGAACGACCACTGTTTGAAGGTAAAAAAGTGGGTATTATTTTATCTGGCGGAAATGTAGATTTAGATAATTTACCGTTTTAAAGCGGTTTAGTTTTAGGACTAAACCCTTTTTTGTGCCATTAATTAAATAATTGTTGGTAGGTGTTGCTGTATTTCTTTCTCAAACGCTGTTTGGTCTTTTTAACTGCGTCAATGGTAATTCCCAAAATATTAGCAGTTTCCTGATTGGTGAGATTTAATCGCTGTAGTAAGATTACACGTAAATTAGAGTCCGTTAAGTCCGGAAATGTCTCGATTAAATTCGCATAGTATTCCGGTTGTTCCGTTTGAAAGGTCTTTTTGAATACCAACCAACTCTCATCAGTCATCAAGTGAGAAGAAATAGTTTGCTCTAACTTCATGCGTTCCGTTTGTGACTTGACACTGGTTGAATCTTTAATTTTATTTAATTCAACCTCTAAAATATTAATCTGTTTTGTCTTTTCTGCCAAATACTCTTTGTAGGAGTCTAAGGAGTGATTAGTATCTTGCCATCTCTTTTCGGATTCAGCCATTTCTTGCTCAATCTTTTGAATATTCGATTCGTACATCGATGCTTGTTTAGTCAATTGTTTTCGGTATATTTTATACACAAAAATCAATACACAAACCAGTGAAAATGAAAGTGACAAGAAGAGTAAACGTTGATAATTTATTTTTTCATAGTGATAGCGCTCTGATTGTAGATGTAAATTGATGAGCTCTATTTCTGCATCCCAATTAATCTGGTCGATGGCTTTTTGTCCTTCTGTTTCGCTGATGTATTCATTGAGGGTTGTTAGATTTCTTCTATAGAGCAATTCGCGTTTTTCATCTTTTTCAGCTATAGATACCTCTAAAAGCAACTTCATGATGTCGTATTCAAACCCTTTGACGTAATTTAAATTTTGGGTATAAGAAAAAGCCTCTAAAGCTGTTTTCTTTGTGTTTGCAACATCATTCTTATCCCAATAAACCTGTGCTAGGGATAACAAGGCAAACATCGTATTTTTTTTATCATCCACTTTTTTAGAAAGGGCAACATCCTCTTCCAAATAAGCAATCGCTTTCTCCCAATTTTGTTTATTGTTTTCGATAATAGCCAGATCACCTAGAATTTTAGCATAGCGCAAAAGATCTCCCTGACTTTCCGCAAGGTTTTTGGCTTGTATTAAGTAAGGATAAGCCAAGGCCTCTTGTTTGTCTTTAATGGCAAAATTGCCAATCGCATTTAATAGGCTGGTGTAATTGATATTGTCTTTGGAGGTAAACTGAAGCGCTTTGGTTAGATAAGTGATTCCCTGTTTGTATTTACCTATAGTGCCATAGAAATAACCAATTTTTCGATAAATGTCAGTAGGTTGTATCGTAATTTCCTCCGGATGATAATCTAAAACATAGGCAACTTCACTATAGTAATTAGCAGCTTCTATATAATGATTATACGTATAGTAATAGAAGCCAATCTGCGTGTTAAACCAATGGGTGAGGTTTGGGAAATTTAAGTTTTCTATTTGTGTCTCAACTTCTTTTAATAACAAGGTCGTCTGCTCATTAAAAGCACCTAATTCTTCGGCTTTAATTTGTGCTTTTTTTACCTTGAAGATGATGTTCAGGACGTCCTTGTTAATTGAATGTTGGTTTGTTGATTGCGCTTGAATAAGTTCTTCCAGTTTAGTGATATCCTCTACTTTGTGTAACGCTGTGAGTAATTGATTAATATGTAAAGCGGTATTTTCTTTTGTATTACTACAACTGTAAAAACACAATAAAATAATAAAGCACATTATTTTTTTCATAAATACCTAATTTAATAAAGTGAAGGGGACTGAAAAGTTAAATTTTACAATGTCTCCCCCTTTGTCCACCTCGATGTCCACCCCAAATATACTGTTTTTTTTAACAAAATGTTATATTTTGCTTAAGTTTTTGTATAGACACCTTTAGGCTTCAAAAACAAGAAACAATTAAAACAATTATTAATCATTATTTACTCTATTAATTTTATGAAGCAGAAATTACTCTTAACGTGGCTGTTCTTACTCAGCTTTTCGTTATCGATGTTCTCCCAGATCCAAATTGGCTCCGGTACATCAACTACTGATCGTATGCCGATTTATGGAAGGGATGGCTATAATGTTAGTCAACAAATCGTTTTGAATACGGAATATTCAGATCAGGATGGGATGGCAGGGAATATCTCTAAAATAAAGTGGTTTGTAGATTCCTTTTCCCCGAATAGTGCGGAGTGGAATTTATGGGATGTGTATATCAGTCATACAACTAAAACCTCTTTTACAGGAAGTTCGGATTTTGTGCCTTTGACGGGTTTGACCCCTTTATTTAGTGGGACTATTAATCCTGTAGCAGGAGAATGGATGGAATTGACCTTAACTACACCTTTTGATTATAACGGAGTAGATAATATATTAGTTACTGTAATTGAGAAACAGGCGGGATTTTCATCTTTTGAGGGTCGACCTTTTTTTAGAAGTTATTCAGCAACAAATAGAGGTTTGTATGCTTCTCAGGATTCAGGACCTATTAATGTAGCAAATTTAAATTCTAGTGCAAATAAAACTAGAACGAGTACAGTGGCTCAAATACAAATTGTAGGGGCATTAAATCCCTGTCAAAAGCCAGAAAATTTAAGGATTTCAGGACTTACATCGACTACAGCTACTGTGAATTGGGTCAATAACTCTGCTGGTGCTTTGACGCAAGAGTATGAGGTGCGTACCAATACGGCTGTTGGAACAGCAACAGGCAGGGTGAGTACTGGGTCTGTTTCCAATGCGGAAGAACAAGTGGATTTGACTACGTTGACGCCGGACACGCTCTACTATTTTTATATCAGAACCAACTGTGAGGATGATGTTTCGTCGTCTTGGGCAATGATTAGTTTCAAAACCCTATGTGGAGCGACTAATATTCCTTATGTCATGACGCTTTCTTCATCTTCTGTACTACCAAGTTGTATTACGGTGCAAGATGTAAATAATGACAGTAAAACCTGGACGGCTTCGAGTAAACCTTCGGGATCAGGATTTGTAGATGCAAATGTTATGAAATACAATATGCATACTACGAATGCTGCCAATGATTGGTTTTATACTCAAGGGCTGAATTTAGTAGCTGGACAAAGTTACCGAGTTCTATTTAAGTATAGAGATGCGGGGCAAGTAGATCGCTTGCGCGTAAGTTATGGAACAGGAGCAGTAAATACTGCCATGACACAGGAGTTGTTTATCACAGATACAGGAACAACAAATGCTACGGTTGCTAAATTTATTGATTTTGTACCAGCAACAAGCGGCGTGTTTTATATTGGCTTTCAATCGTATTCAGACGCCAATAAGGGGTCTTGGTTTTTAGGAGATGTTAAAGTTGAACTGTCACCGAGTTGTATAGAACCTGCAGGAGCAAGTTTAACGAATGTGACAGCGAATACAGCTATTTTTAGCTGGCTAGCGTCTGGAAGTACACCAGCCAATGGATATGCATATGAAGTTCGTACGGAAGGTAACCCAGGTGATGCTACTGGACGTGTAGCATCTGGAACTACAGCAGCAGGCGTAGTTACAGCAACAGTAAATGGATTGACGGCTAATACGGCTTATAAATTTTATGTAAAAGCAGTGTGTTCCGCGACAGAGAGCAGTGTTTGGTCAGCAGTACTCGATTTTAGAACGTTATGTACAGTTGAAAATGTACCGTATGTAATGGATATCAATTATGTAACTACACCCAATGTTCCGTTCTGTTTGACTGTTCAAGATGTAAATGCTGATAATAAAACATGGACCTCACATGATAAACCATCTGGGTCTCAGTTTAGGGCTACAAAAGTAATGGGATGCCCACATCATACAAGTAATGCAGCAAACGATTGGTTTTTTACGAATGCGATTAATTTAGTAGCAGGGCAAAGTTATCGATTGAAATTTAAATATTCACATGGTAATTGGGTCGAGAAATTACGCGTAAGCTATGGCACTACTGCTGTGAATACAGGAATGACGACTGAATTATTCACGGTAACTACTGGTTCAAGTAGTACTACCGTTGAGAAAGTGATTGACTTTACACCAGCAACAAGCGGAGTGTACTATATTGGTTTTCAGTCTTTTTCTGATCAGAATAAACTTACGCTATACGTAGGAGATGTTGAGTTAGATAAAACACCTACCTGTTTTGTTCCAGAAGTGATTACGGTGAATGATGCAACATTGACGTATGATACGGTTACCTTTACCTGGGCAGTGCCTGAACAAGCACCTGCTAATGGATACGAATATGAAATTCGCACTTCGGGTAATCCTGGAGAAGCAACGGGACGTGTAGCGACAGGAACGACCGCCGCGGGTGTATTAACGGCTACAGCCAATGGTTTATTACCTTTGACAGACTATAAAATTTACATTAGATCCGTATGTGCAGGAACAGACAGAAGTGTATGGTCTCTGGCTCAAAATTTTAAAACAAAATGTTTACCTCCTTTGCTAGTATCAACGGTAGGTGGAACAATTTGTGGAGTAGGGGAAACAGATCTACAAGCGACTTATAATAATCCAAATAGTTTAGTTCGATGGTATGAAACTGCTACAAGTACCACTCTTCTAGGTACGGGGAATACATTTACTACTCCAGAACTTTCACAAACAACTTCATTCTGGGTAAGTGCATCAGCTGATGTTGTATTGAAAAATGTTGGAAAAGTTGCACCAATTGAAAATTCTACTTATGAAGGCACAGATACAGGAATTGTATTTACAGTTGCTGAAACAATAAAAATAACAGGTGCCGATATTTATGCTACACGAGGAGGAACTATTAATGTTAAAATCACGAATAGTGCTGGGGTAGAATTGTATTCAACAGGTAATGTAACTATTCAGGCAAACGGTTTAACTACGCCTACTAGAGTACCTATGAATTTCGAGGTACAACCAGGTACGGGGTATCGTATGTTGATTAAAGCCTATTCAGGAGTGAGCTTGATTAGAGAATATAGTGCTTCGTTTCCTTATGTAGGTGAAGATAATACAGTTACACTTACAGGTGGTTATCTCTCAGGAGCAAGTTCTACGTATTATTATTTTTATAATATTGGATATGAAGTGGGGTGTATGTCTCCTCGTACAGAAGTAGTGGCTACGGTAACTCCAGCACCAACCTTTACATTATCAACAGCAGAGTTAGAAATTTGTAGAGAACAAGACAGCAATGCAGTAACGATTACAGCTGGTGCTGCGAATTATGATACCTATGAGTGGCTACCTGCTACTGGTGTAACGGGTAATGCTACAATAGGATGGGTTTTCTCACCAACAGAAACGACGGAGTATGTGTTAACTGTATCTCAATCGGAGGGTGTTTGTAAAGTTAAAAAAACTGTACAGGTTGTTGTAAAACCAACACCAGAAGTAAACGGTATGCTAACAGCAATAGAGTTATGTCCTGGAGCGGTAAGTGAAATGAATGCAGGTGCCGGTAGAAGTACTACTGCAATTTTTGGAACAGGAACCTCAGCGACAGGAACAACATCTTATCCGAATCCATTGTCTGCTTATTATGGTGGAGTGAAAACGCAAATGTTGTATACCAAAGATGAATTATTAGCGAAAGGATTAAGTGCCGGAAGTGTGATTCAGACATTGGCTTTTGAATTAAATGCTTTTGCAGCTAATCAATGTAAAGATTTTACCATTCGCATGGGGCATACAACGAATACAGTGATGACCTTGGCAGATTTAGCTACATCGTCAACATTGACTTCAGTGTATAGCCAATCTTTTACTCCATCAGCTTCAGGTTTCGTAACATTTACATTAAATACTCCATTTACTTGGGATGGTACGAGTAATTTAATTATTGAAACGGTACACAATGCCGGAAATGGTGGAAATGGCTCCGGAACAACACATCGTTATACTACTACTACATTTGATAGTGTTGCTTATGGAGCATCTGATAGTGTTGCTGGAGGAATAGGTGGAATGGATGCTCGTACCTCATTTACTTCAAATGGGGTTTCAAAAAACAGACCAAACATTAAATTAGGATTCTCTTCTACACATCAGTATGCATGGGCTCCATTAACTGGACTATATACAAATCCAGAGGGAACTACGCCTTATACAGGGGATTCACGTAGAGTAGTATATGTAAAAACTACAACTCCACAGATTTATACTTTAACAGCAAAAGATACTGAATCTTCATGCGAAATAACAAAAGAAGTTTCAGTAAATATTATAGACGTTGGAAGTTTTGAACTTGATCAAACAGTATTCTGTCAAACGGTTAATACAGCTGATATTCCATTGACGATCACAGGAACAGCAACGGCGAAATGGTACGGTTCAATGACGAGTACAGAAGCATTGACTTCAATTACACAAACAGGAACGTATTATGTTGAATTAGTACTTGGTACCTGTCATGGTGTACGCGAAGCTGTGGAAATAGAAATTGTTAGACCTATTCTTCCAGTTGCAGCTGCAGATCAATCTTTATGTGAGGATACAACATTAGCTGATTTAGTGGTTACACTGGCTAATCGATATGAAAGTAAATGGTATGCTTCTGAAACAGCAACTGAAGTTTTACCTGATACAACAGTTTTAACGGATGGAACAACGTATTATGTAGCTAGTTATTTCCCTCAAGTTGGATGTGAATCTGAAAGAGTTGCGGTAACGGTTCATTTATCACGTACTCCAGCTCCAGTGGCTCCAAATGAGCAAAAATTCTGTTTAGTTAATGCACCAACTATCGCCGATTTAGAGGTAGAAGGAACGGCAGTAAAATGGTATGACGCTCCAGTAGGAGGAACATTGTTAACCAATGCAACAGCATTACAAGACGGAAACACATACTATGCTTCACAAAAGTTAAACAATTGTGAGAGTGATGTTAGAACAGCCGTACGTACTTTAGTTGAGGATATTTTACCTGCACCAATAGTTTCTGCAACAGATGTTTATTATACCTATGGTGATTCACCAGTAGTTCTGGATGCTTCGCTTACAAGTGGAGATGAATTAGTGTGGTATGTAGGTGATGCAACAACGGGAAGTACAACTGCACCAACGCCTTCAACAGCTGCAGTTGGAACAACAACATATTGGGTGAGCCAACGCATTATCAATGGATGTGAAAGTGCGCGTACAGAAGTTAAAGTACATGTAGCTCCAGCGGTGTTAACTGTTGTAGCTAATGATTTAACCAAAGTATACGGTCCAACAGATCCAACATTGACCTATACTATAACAGGATTTAAATTAACAGATAATGAAAGTGTAGTAACAGGTAGACTAGCTAGAGTAGTTGGAGAAAATGTTGGAGATTATGCAATTGGTATTGGTAGTTTAAGTGCTGCGAATTATACGTTTGATTTTACAGCAGCAACCTTTACAATTACACCAGCTCCATTACGCGTGAATGCTAATGCGATGACTAAAGCTTATGGCCAAGTAGAACCTGCTTTAACGTTTTTCGGTACAGGGTATAAATTCAACGATGGCAATAGTTCTTTATTAGGAGCATTAGATAGAGAAGCGGGAGAGAATATAGGAACTTACGCAATTACACAAGGTACGCTAACATCGCCAAACTATACGATTTCTTTTACAGGGAATACGTTTACAATTGTGGCAGCAGAATTGAAAATCATCTTCGGAAATCAAACAAAAGTATATGGAGATGCTGATCCTGCTTTAAATTACCGTGTACAAGGGCTAGCAAATGGGGATACCAATGCTGTTATTACTGGAACGTTAACACGTCAACCGGGAGAAAATGTAGGAACATATGCATACCAACAAGGAACAATTGCAACTACATCTAACTACCGCTTGCAGTTTGAATTAGGTAATTTGACAATTACGCCAGCAGACTTAATGATTGTACCAATCGCAGGACAATCGAAAATATACGGACAAGATGATTCTGTATTGAACTATACAGCAATTGGATTCAAATTCACCGATACAACAGCTGTAATTAGCGGTTTACTAACAAGAGCAGTTGGTGAAATAGTACGTGTTTATCGTTATGAGATAGGTAGTTTAACTACACTTCACAATAATTATAGCATTGTTCTTGATCAGACAAATACATTTGAGATTAAACCAGCACCTCTTACTATTGTTGTTGATGCAAATCAACGCAAGACATTTGGTTCAGCGGATCCAGTCTTTACATATAGACTTCAAGGATTACAGTTTAATGACCGAAATGTAAATGCAATTATTGGAAATTTAGGAAGAGTAGTAGGAGAAGCAGTGGGTGTTTATGCAATCAATCAAGGGACACTTGTAGCGAGAGCAAATTACTATATTGATTCATTCATCCCTTCAACGTTCGAAATCGTACAGAACGAAGTAGGAAATGTAACGCTACCTTCAAAAACATTTACGTACGATGGTACTGTGAAAAGTCTTGCGGTAACAGGAGATTTAGCTCCTAATGCAGTGGTGACTTATGTCAATAATAATCAAACGGAAGTTGGTGTTTATAATGTGAAAGCAATTATTGATTATGGACCGAATTTCGAAATAAAAGAGCTTGATGCGATATTGAGAATTGTCAAAGCAGAACAAGTGATTACGTTTGATGAATTAGGTACCGTGATTTTAGATGAGACACCATCATTCCAATTACAAGCTAGAGCAAGCTCTAGATTGCCAATTCGCTATGAAGTGACGTTTGAAGATCAACCAATATTAACATTGACACCATCAGGATTAGTAACGCCGTTACAAGTGGGTACAGCAACGATTACAGCGTACCAAGATGGCAACGAAAATTATTTACCTGCTAAGCCAGTTTCTAGAACTTTAATCATT
The DNA here is from genome assembly GCF_009792295.1 of Myroides fluvii. Classification (NCBI taxonomy): domain Bacteria; kingdom Pseudomonadati; phylum Bacteroidota; class Flavobacteriia; order Flavobacteriales; family Flavobacteriaceae; genus Myroides; species Myroides fluvii. The sequence continues at coordinate 2,279,557 of NZ_CP039934.1, forward strand.
AAGAGCAATGGAACAGAAATTACTGACTTAATAGTAGATGGTGTTTCTTATGGTAAAATTCAAGATGAAACTTATGTGTTGTTAGACTGTGAAACAAATAAAGATACAGTTACATTGGATGTTATTGTTCCTTTTGGAACAACAGTGAAGCCAAGCAATCACATTGTAGTAGATGTTAAATCAGTAGGATTACACAAACAAGAAATCGAAGTACTTTCAGAAGATGGTACGAAGAGTAAAAAGTACACTGTAATTATCGATAAGCGTTTAGCTACAGCGAATGTAGTTTACGAGAAATACGAAAACGTATTGTTAGTAAACAATGATCCAGCAACAAATGGAGGCTATAACTTTGTGAAATTTGAGTGGTATAAAAACGACGAGTTAGTGGGTACACAACAAGCTTATTCTGCAGGTGATAAATATGGAGATAAGTTAGATCCAACTGCAGTTTATTACGCTGTTCTTAAGTTGAAAAACGGAACGACGTTTACAACTTGTCCAATTGTATTAGAATTTGAAGCAGCAGATGAGTTACAAGTTTATCCAAACCCTGTTCGAAAAACAGAGGCATTGAATGTTGTATTAGATTCTAAATCAGATTATGAAAACTCATACATTATTTATAATGTATTAGGACAAGCAGTGGCAAAAGGTGTATTCAACGGAAATAGAAAAGAGTTGAATTTACCAAGTACAATAACTACTGGATCTTATTTCTTAGTGTTGAAATCAGGAGGTAAACACCAATCTGTTCAGTTCATCGTAAAAGAATAAAAGATAACGTAGATTTATTAATTTTAAATAGTTGTCAGGCGGGAGCACCGCGACCGCCTGATTTTTTAAAACGAATTTTATGAGAAAAGTTATATATGTATTAAGTCTGTTTGGCTTGTGTTTGATTTCTCAAACGGCAGCAGCTCAATTCAATCCTTACTATTACAATAAACACGAAGTTGGAGTAAGTGTACAAGGAGGATATTTGGGATTACAAAACAGCATGCCTTATGGTTTTAAATCGGATGGGGGGATGTCTTTTGGGGCTGGACTTCACTATGATTACCATTTGTCTCGCAAATTTAGCGTGGGAATTGGCGGAGTTTATACTATGAGTAATGCCAAATACGAAGCGAATCGCTATGAGGGAAGTATGCCTACAGTAGATTCAGAAGGTGCTAATTTTATCTTTAAGTACAAAACAAGTGCTGTGAATGAGAAGATGACACTAAATCAATTGAATATTCCAATTACGGTTGCCTATACCATGGACAATAATTTGTACTTCAGAACAGGAGTTCAAATAGGATTGAGTATGACAAGTGAAGTGGAAACTACGTTTAATCATTTAGAAACAGAAGGTTATTTTCCGCAGTATAACTTGACTTTGCCTTTTCCGATACCGAATGGATTTGGCTCTTTCGGAACTCAGAAGCATACGAAAGATGTGGACGTTAATACGAGAATTGCTTGGGTAGGAGAAGTAGGATATAAGTATGAATTAGCCGAAAGACAGAATTTGTATTTTGGCTTGTATTTTGATTTAGGATTAAATGATATAAAGAAATCGAATAGCGATACTGCTACTTCTTCTCTTCTTGGTTATCAACCAATTAAAGGGGAGAAAGAAGCTAAATTGGATTACAATGCAGCCTATGATAATGCAACGTATAAATTAAAAACGTATGCTATCGGAATTAAAGTAAAATATGGTTTTGGTCTATAATTGATTTTTTGTTTTAATTGTTTAGCACTCAATGATAAAAATTGAGTGCTTTTTTAGGGAAAGATAAGGGCGACTTGAGAAAGTCGCCCTTTCTTATTGTAGATGTTGAGTCAAGCATTGTTTTTTAATAAGGGGAACGTTCTCCTTTATATTAGCTTGCATTATTAATACTAGTACATGCATTTAATGCATAAAAAAAGGCCGTCTCTTAGAGACGGCCTTTTGATTTATCGTTGGATAAACTATGCTTTTTTACGGGTGTCTAATTCTCCAAAATACATTTCTTGGAAACTTTTGTTTACACCGTGATCCACGCGTTTATGGAACGTTCTAGGATCAATTTCGCTTGGTTTTTCATAACCTACTGCGCTAATGAATTCTCCTAAAGCTTTCATTGTATTTTTGTGGAAATTGGCTACGCGCATTCTCTTATCTGTAATATCTAGTGCTTTGTACAACGTTTCATCTTGTGTAGCAATACCTACAGGACAATGTCCGCTATCACATTGTAAAGCCTGGATACAACCTAAGGCAAACATCATACCTCTGGCACTATAACATGCATCAGCACCAAGTGCGATCGTTTTAGCAATATCAAAGGCAGAAATGATTCTTCCTGAAGCTAAAAGTCTAATTTTTCCTCTTAAGCCGTTTTCAATTAATGTTTTGTTAGCGAATACTAAAGCATCGTTCAATGCCATTCCCATATAGTCAATAAATTCTAATGGAGCAGCTCCTGTTCCTCCTTCAGCACCATCAATCGTGATGAAATCTGGTGTGATCCCCGTTTGTTTCATTGCATCTATAATAGCCAAGAACTCATCTTTACGACCAATACAAATCTTAAACCCAACAGGTTTTCCATTAGATAACTTTCTAAGTTTAGCTATAAAGTGTATTAATTCAACTGGATTGCTGAATGCAGTGTGTCCAGATGGTGAGTGAACGGTTGTATGTGGAGTAATACTTCTAATTGCAGCAATTTCTACTGTGTTTTTTTCTGCAGGTAACAATCCCCCGTGTCCAGGTTTAGCTCCTTGAGAAAGTTTTAACTCAATCATTTTTACCTCAGGGTAGTTTGAGCGCTCCTCAAATAAAGGCTCACTAAAGAATCCTTTTTCATCGCGACATCCAAAGTATCCTGTACCAATTTGCCAAATTAAATCTCCTCCTGAACGGTGGTATTGACTAATACCCCCTTCACCAGTGTTGTGTGCAAAACCACCAATTTTAGCTCCTTCATTTAAAGCCGTAATTGCCTTTTTGCTCAATGCACCATAACTCATTGCACTAATATTGTAAATACTTGCACTATAAGGTTGTTTACATTCCTCTCCACCAATTAACGTTCTGAAATTAGTGTCCGTAACGTGTTTCGGATATACAGAGTGAGCCGCCCATTCATAACCAATGCGGTTCGGATCATCTTGCATACCAAAAGAAACAGTTTGTTTTTCGTTTTTAGCCCTTTGGTAAACAATCGAACGCTCACGACGGTTAAACGGTTTCCCATCTAGTTCTCCCTCCCAAAAATACTGACGCATCTCTGGACGAATAGATTCAAACATATATCTAAAACGAGCGAATAACGGGTAGTTTCTTCGAATCGTATGTCTGTTTTGAAGTAAATCATAGATTGTTAAGTATGTTAGAATTCCGGAGAGTACAAGATTAACAATGCTAGCTGCTGATTGGTAAAGAACAACAGTAGTAATAGAGTACAATACGTATATCAAAACTGAAGCAATGGTCAATTGTCCAAATGTGAATCGATTAAAAAACTTTTTGTGAAACATAAATCTAAAATTTAGTGCAATCTTTTTGTTGTCTAGTTTGTAATGTTAATAGTTTAAAAAATAGGGTGAATAGGGCGGATTTTGGCATTTTTCTATTTCAAAATAAACAGAAAATAAAATCACTTCTATCGAAAGCAAAGGTAGTAAAGATTTTGAATTTAAAAGATTTTTATAATTATTATTTTGCCAAGATTCGGCTGTAAAAATGCTAATATGATAATTTTATATGGAATGAATAAGTATTTTTTATGTTTTTTTGTTGAAGCGTGATTAAAATGTAATCTTTGTTCTTTTTTTTTGGTATAAAATCGTTTGGAAGCAGTGTTTTATAGGTATAATTGAAATTTATAAATACTGTGTTTACCACTAACTAAATAAGCGATTATACAGCAAAGAGCGGTATAGATAAGTGTTTCACTACCAAATAATTCAACAGACATAAAGATACAAGCTAAAGGTGTTTTGGTTGCACCTGCGAAAACGGCCACAAAACCGAGGCTTGCTACAAAGCCAATAGGTAACTGTAAAGAGACAGCTAGAAAACTACCCAAAGTTGCTCCTATAAAAAATAAAGGGGTTACTTCTCCTCCTTTAAAACCCATTCCCAATGTAATAGCCGTGAATAGTATTTTGAGTAAAAAAACGGTCGAGGGCTGCGATACAGCAAATGAATCTACTATAGTTTCTATACCCAAGCCCAAAAATTGTGCATCTTGGATGCAATAGTAAAGTAGAATAATAATAAGGCCTCCAAAAAAGGGGCGTAAAGGTGGATAACTGATGTATTTTGAGGCCAACTGAGAGACTGTATCCGTTGATTTGACAAATAGAATAGCCGTTAAGCCAAACGCGATACCAGCGACACTTATTTTTAATACAGTATTGACATCTAAAGGCGGAATTACAGCTGCTGGATAAGTAGTGTGTGAAATTCCCCACAGAAGACAAATGTAATGTGAAACGATAGCTGTAAGAAGTAAAGGGAGGATGTGATTGTATTTGTTTCTACCAACAACCATGAGTTCTATCGCAAACAAAGTTCCAGCCAAAGGTGTTCCAAAAACAGAAGCGAAGCCCCCCGCAATTCCCATTAGCAAGAGCGCTTGTCTATCTAAAGGAGAGCCTTTGAACAGTTTGCTACATTGATCCGCTAGTGCTCCACCAAGTTGAACGGCTGTTCCCTCTCTACCCGCTGATCCTCCAAAGAGATGTGTAATCCAAGTACCTACTAATACAAAGGGCACCATTTTAAAGGGGATTTTAGCCGTGGGATGATGATATTCTTGGATTAACAAGTTATTCCCCTTGTTTACAGAACCACCACAATAATAATATAAACAACCGATAAGAAATCCGCCTAAGGGTAATCCAACTAACAAGACGGGGTTAGCTGACCGAAGGGATGTAACATAGTCGAGAACAAACAAGAATAGGGCAGAGGCAGTACCTATAAGCCCACCGAGTAGTAAACTGATCAGTATCCAACGAAAAGTTGTGCTAAAAGAATAGAAAAGAAAATCTTTTGTTTTTTTAATTGCATTCATAACGGCATTGTATAGATTATAAAAACTATATATACTAGACGTCATCAGCTCCAAGGCGGTTCGAGGCAGACATCATTGCCTATTATGATAATACAAAGATAAAAAAAAAGTTCAACCCAATGAGTTGAACTTTTTAATTTTTTGTATGATAAGTGATTAAATATCATCAAATTCTACGTCTGTAAAATTGTTTAATGAATCACCTTCTTCTTTTTGATATTCTTTTTTGAAATCTTTTTGGTGTCTTTCAGAAATAACTTCTTCACCTTTATGATTTACTACGTATTCTGTCATCTCATCTAAGATCTCTTTAAATGCAGCAAAATCTTCTTTATATAAATAGATTTTGTGTTTTTTAAAGTGGAATGAACCATCGTCTTCGGTGAATTTTTTACTTTCAGTTACGGTTATGTAGTAATCATCAGCTTTTGTAGCTCTTACATCAAAGAAATAAGTTCTTCTACCCGCTCTCAATACTTTCGAGAAAATCTCTTCTTTTTCTAACATTTCGTTATCTCTCATAATCCTTCTATCAATTAATTGATTTGTATATATAGCTTTCAAAAGTCTAAAAAAAATCCTAATAAACCAACTTTTTACACTATTTCTTTTTCTTTCAATTGTTTTTCGTGTAACTCTGCATAGTATCCGTGTTGAGCGATCAAAGTCTCATGTGTTCCTGCCTGAATAATCGCCCCCTGATCCAATACAATAATTTGATCTGCGTTTTTTGCTGAAGACACGCGATGCGTCACAATCAACGTGGTTATGTGTTTGCTGTGTTGTTCTAGGTGCTTCAGGATGCGTTCTTCTGTTTCGGTATCTACTGCAGATAATGCGTCGTCTAACAAAAGGATAGGCGCGTCTTTGATTAAGGCTCTGGCTATTGAAACACGCTGTTTTTGCCCGCCGGACAGGGTTAGTCCACGCTCTCCTAATACGGTGTCATAGCCCTTTTCAAATTGTTCTATATTGTGGTGTACAACTGCTTTTTTAGCGGCATCTTCAATTTCGTCTATTGTAGCGTCTTCTTTCCCAAAGCGGATGTTGTTGCTGATAGTGTCCGAAAATAAAAAGGAATCCTGAGGAACTACAGCAACACTTTTTCGGAGATCTGTTAAGTTACAATCCTCAATAGGTTGACCATCAAATAAAATACGACCCGAATCGATGGTGTACATTCTGCTAATCAACGAGAGTAAGGTACTTTTTCCTGATCCCGTTTTTCCTAATATCGCCAACGTGTCGCCTTGGTTTAAGTGGAAACTTACCCCGCGTAAGGCCTGTATTCCTGTGTCCGAATAAGTAAATGAAACATTTTCAAACGTGATATTGCCCTTAATTTCCGTTGGATTTGGATTAGTATTGTAAATCTCAGGTTGCACATCTAGAAATTCATTGATGCGCTTCTGCGACGCTTCTGCCTCTTGAATCATGGACGAAATCCATCCTAAAGAAGCGACTGGCCATGTTAACATGTTGATATAGAGGATAAATTGTGCAATAACTCCAATATCTGGCAATTTGCCATTAAAATAAAGCAGCGACCCAATAGTTATAACTAGTAAATTGCTCAGGCCAATTAATAAAATCATCAACGGTCCAATTAAAGCACCCGTTTTTGCAAGTTTTAATGATTTCTCTTTGCTGCTCTGTGTTAAATCTTCAAATTCAGCAACCTTTTTATTCTCAATGGCATACGCTTTAATTACTCGCATACCTGAAAATATCTCTTGCGTAAACGTCGATAAAAGGGATAGGTTTTGTTGAAAAATTAAACTGCGCTCATTGATCTGTTTACTGAGTTTGAAAATAAAATAACCCAATAAAGGCAAAGGAAGAAGTGAATAAAAAGTCAGTTGAGGAGAAATAATATACATCTGAGTTAATACCACCGCAAATCGGATAAGGGTATTAATAGAGTACATGACAGCAGGTCCTACATATTGCCTTACTTTTCCTACATCTTCACTAATGCGATTCATTAGATCTCCGGTTCGATTCTGCTTATAAAAACTTTGCGTGAGAATTTCATAATGCTTAAAAATGTCATTTTTAAGGTCAAATTCAATATGACGTGACATTACAATTAAGGTCTGACGCATTAAAAACGTTAAGAACCCCGCAATTAAGGTGGTAACTAAAATCCAAAAGATGTTTGATAACAATAATTCAGTTACCTTTTCTTTGTCAAAGGCCGATAGTTGTTCTAAAATACGGATGGAATCACCAACCAATTTCGGGGTATAAAGCGTGAAAATCTGAGCGACTATCGTAATTATGATCCCCGTGAGGAAGTGATATTTATAGTTGAAAAAATATTTATTTAAGGACTGTAGAGCACGCATAGTTTGTTTGTCTAATCTTGCAAAATAAGGAAAATGACCGAGATAAAACCGTTTTTTCCAAATTTTAGAAAGTGAGATGCAAATATAAACTATTATTCTTTTTTCTAATCACGCTAGCCTTGCATTTCACATAAAATATACCGTCAACACAAGTTTTTTGATGCCGTCAATTCGAATAAAAAAGACTTTTTTAATTGTTAAAAATAAATTAATTGAAAGTTAAAAAATATTTAATAAAACAAAAGGTAACCTAAAAGTAAATATATTTGCTGTGTTATAAAAAATAGAAAAATGTATTTAATCGTTATAAAAAAGGGGAAGAAGATAAACTTACGTCAAGTATCGTGAGCAATCTCCTTATTTTTTATAATGAAGTAAAATAACAAAGGGTTTGTCATCGCGACAAACCCTTTTTTTGTAAAAGAAAGAGATGAAAGTATTAAAATTTGGAGGAACTTCTGTAGGAAGTCCAGAGCGATTTGAAAAGTTATGGCCTATTATTCAATCGCAAAAAAGCGATTGTCATTTCGTGGTTTTGTCTGCCGTAGCAGGAACAACAAATGCCTTAGTAGCAATTGCTACACAATATACAAAAGGAGAAATTGCTTTGGCAAGACAACTTGTTCAAGAATTACAACAAGCATATCAGGTGTTTGTAGATGACCTTTTTGTAACTACAGAAGGAAAAGAAAAGGGGAAAAATTGGATTACACGTCATTTTACGCTGTTAGACGAATTAGGCAACGATTTATTCACCCCTGCAGAAGAACGTTTGGTCTTAGCACAAGGAGAGTTATTGTCTACAGGGATTTTTCACCTGTATCTCGCAGAAAAGGGAATTGATTCTGTTCTGCTACCCGCCTTGGAATTTATGCGAATCAATGCGGATCAAGAACCTGATATGCCTTATATTCAGCGACAACTTCAGGCGATGATCGACCAATTTCCTACGACTACTTTGTTTATTACACAAGGGTATATTTGTCGAAATTCTTACGGCCAAATAGATAATCTTAGACGAGGAGGTTCTGACTATACAGCTTCGTTGCTTGGTGCTGCATTAGCAGTAGAAGAAATTCAAATTTGGACAGATATTGATGGTTTTCACAACAATGATCCTCGTTATGTGTCTAACACCAAGCCTATTGCACAACTCAGTTTTAATGAAGCAGCTGAGTTAGCCTATTTTGGTGCGAAAATAATGCACCCCCAAAGTGTATTTCCCGCGCAAAAAGCAAATATCCCAGTACGATTATTAGACACTTTAGACATGGATGCTGCAGGAACGCTAATCTCTTCTGCGTTTGATCATACAGATGAAATTGTCGCAGTAGCAGCAAAAGACAATATTACTGCTATCCGAATTCAATCTTCTCGTATGTTGCTGGCTTATGGTTTCTTAAGACGAGTTTTCGAAGTTTTTGAGCGTTATAAAACTCCTATTGACATGATTACTACTTCTGAAGTAGCGGTATCGTTAACTTTAGATGATTGTACCTATTTAAGTGAGATTATAGCCGAATTAAATCATTTTGGAGAAGTTGAAGTAGATGATCAACAGAGTATTATTTGTATTGTTGGCGATTTTAAACGCAACAAGAACGGTTATGCGACTCTCGTTTCTGAGGCAGTGAAGCACATGCCAATTCGCATGATTTCCTATGGTGGAAGTGAACATAACATTTCGCTTTTGCTGCCGTCTAAATACAAAATTGAAGCCCTACGTGCTTTACATCATCGCCTATTTTAATACTGAAAACTATGATTTCAACTACTATATTAGAACAATTACACCAGGTGGAGACACCTTTGTATTACTATAACTTACCTTTACTCAGAGCTACAATCTCTACTGCAAAGAAGGCAGCTGATCAATGGGGGTATCATATTCACTACGCTGTAAAGGCAAATAATAATCCCAGAATACTCCAGGAAATTAGTGCCCTGGGATTAGGAGCAGACTGTGTGAGTGGTTTGGAAATTGAAAGGGCAATTGCACAGGGATTTCAAGCAGATTCTATTGTCTTTGCGGGTGTGGGGAAAACAGAAGAGGAAATTCGATTGGCATTGAATCGAGGTATATTGGCTTTTAATGTAGAGTCTTTAGAAGAACTGCAGATTATTAATGAAATAGCCAAGATGATGAACGTCCAAGCGTCAGTTGCTTTGCGTATTAACCCCAATATTGATGCCAATACCCATCATTATATTACGACAGGATTGGATGAAAATAAATTTGGGATTATGATGCATGAATTAGAGGATTGTTTAGCTCTAATTTGTGCAGGGGAGAGCGCTTTGATTTTGGTCGGTTTGCATTTTCATATAGGCTCTCAAATTACAGATTGGAGTGTGTTTAAGCGATTATGTCTAAAAGTAAATGAATGGAATACTTGGTTTATTGAAAGGGGAATTGTGGTGCCTATTCTCAACGTTGGTGGGGGAGTAGGGATTAATTATCAAAACCCAGATGGAGAACCTATGGTCAATTTTTCCGATTTCTTTGCGTTGTTTCATCGTTTTTTGGAACCTAAACGCGAACAACAAGTGCATTTCGAATTGGGAAGATCCTTGGTTGCTAATTGCGGTAGTTTAATTAGTCGTGTACTGTATATTAAAAAGGGAATAACTAAAAATTTTGCAATACTCGATGCGGGAATGACTGAGTTATTACGACCAGCACTTTATCAAGCGTATCATAAAATTCAATGTATAGCACCTGCTGAAACAAAAGGTGATGCGAAAGAAATTTACGATGTGGTGGGACCTATTTGTGAAAGTAGTGATTGTTTTGGAAAAAAGGTATCCCTTCCTGTTTTAGTTCGAGGAGATTTGATTGCAATTCGCTCTGCGGGTGCCTATGGAGAGGTGATGTCTTCTCGTTACAACCTGCGTAAACCCCTGCAATTTTATTTTGAAGAATAACAGCTTTTGTAGTAGATATTAGAAATACTTTGTTAAATTTGGTTGAGATAAAAACAAAACTTTAATTTAACACCAGTACAATGAAATTAGGAGATATCGACGTAGCAGGAGAATTAATCGATTTAAACTTTCAATTATTAAGAACACAAATCTTATTAGAAGAAGTTTTAAAACACAATGCAGAAACATTAAAATTGCCTTCACCCGAAGCAATGAGTGAAATTAATGAATTTGCTTTGCAATCTATTCAAAAGAAATTTCCAAATATGAATATCGCTAAAAGAGACGATGAACAACAGCCTCAAGCGGAATAAGAAATAAAAAAAGTCGTGATGAAAATCACGACTTTTTTTATGATATTAACTACAATAGGAAGAATTCCAATTTGTATGTCCTCGTCCTTCCCAGCATTGATAACTTTGTTTGATTTGCGTTACTTGTTTTGTCCCGTCTTTTTCTTTTATAGTCATTACAACTTTTTTAGCTCGTATTGAATCATCATTTATTCCATCTTCAACCAAAGTAACTAAGGTTAGTGCAGAGTTAGACATTTGTAAAACGGAGATGTTATAGGTATACTTTCCTTCTGCCGCTTTATCTTCAGGTGCGTAAAATTGCATGATTTCTTCTACTGAAGTACTTTTTTTCTGTTGAATAGCCTCGTTCAGTTTATCTACTGTTTCTTGCGAAATCAATTCATACTCTTCAATAGCTGAATTGATTGTCGCTTGATCGATTGGCGTGCTTGTCTCTACTTCAGAAGGAGTTGTAGCTGTTGCTTTGTCTTTACAGCCTATCACACTTACCCCAACAAGTACAATACTCAAATAATAAAATAATCTATTCATAGCTAATTAGTTAAGATTGTTGTCTTATAAATATAGAGAAAAAAAACAGAGCATTGTAATTATTTTTTACATTAATGTTAAATTCAGTAAAGCTTAACTTGTAAACGGGTGATAAAAAGACAAATTAAATGCCAATTTCGAACTGCATTCTAAAATACCAGTTGTTTTGATTTGATCCTTGGTAAAAATCTAGTTTATCATAGGTCAATTCCGCTTGAAGTTTAAAGGCATGTTCCCATAAATACTTGGTTACACCTAAAGTAAATTCAGTTGTATTGGGTAAATTTAATTGTTCGTGCAATTGAGTTTTCATTTTTTGATTGGAAACACGTCCGATTAATTCGTAATTGCTTGGAAATAAATAGCTCAATTGATAGTCCATACCGTGTCCTGCATAGACATAACTACTGCGTTTAGTGCCATCTGGATCTATGCCGTAAGTAATGGCATCGTCTACATTTCGATTCATAAAAGAAACCATTCCCGACCATCCGTTATATTTTAGGATGGCATCTGCCATAAACGAGTTTAGATTTCTTGTTTCATACAACTTACTTCCAGTTTGTCCTTGCGAATTTTCTGCATTGTTATTATGTGAAAAAGTTCCTGCTAACATTAACTTAGGAGTGGTTTCTCTAGCAATATCTCCTTCAAAGTAAGCGCCGTTGTTTTTAAAACTTCCCATTGGGAATAATTCTACACGTCCTGTTAAAGCATAACTATCACTTTCAGAACCTTGGTAGTTTCTTCCGCGTCCTGTTGAAACGGCCGTTTTAATTACATATCCAAATTTTTCTTTTCGCTCTTGGTGATAGTAAGCCTGTAATCCAAAATCGCGATCGATATTAAATTTAGAGTTGTTAATTGAACGGTCTGTCAATTGAAGTGCTCCTGATGAGTTAATGCGTTGTCTATTTCCTGGAAGTTTGGTCTGTCCAAAAATGAAGCTCCAATTTTCATTCGGACGGTAGGTCATTGCCGCATCGCGGATGATGTTAATCGGTTCGCCTTCAACCGTTTTTCCCATGTCTTTTGGCGCAAAGGACAATTGGATAACATACAAGAATTTGGGATTTCCAACATAACCATCGAAGCGCAAACGCAAGCGTCGAATTTCTCCTTCGTACTTTGTTTTTTCTCCTTCATTCTCCATGAAAGTCAGACGGTTTTGCATGCGGAAACGCAAGTTTAACTGAAAAATACTGTCTGATGAAGTAATACCTACTCCTTTTCCAAAGTTGTAGTAAGGAAGTTGAGCTAACTTAATATCGTTATTAGCTGTCTCAATCTTTTGTGCTATTGCGTTAAGTGATAGTAACGACAATATTAATAAATAGATTTTTTTCATGTGTTCGTGTGTTGAGATTGCAAAAATAAGATTAGTTTTGTTTCCACATTTAGATTGTTGTTATTGAAATGTAAGGACAATGTTATTAAATGGTTAACTAAAGATAGTAAAGAAAAAACAGCATGTCATATATTGGATATCATTTTACAGTAGAGCCTTTGGTGCCTGGTGTAGAGATTCTTATCGCAGAATTAGGTGAAAAAGCATTTGAGAGTTTTGAAGAAACAGCTATAGGGGTTAGCGCTTATGTGCAAGAAAACCTATGGACAGAAGATATTTTAGAAGATATTTTTATTCTTCAATCCGATCAATTTACTATTACGTATAGAAAAGAGGAAATAGAGCAGGTGAATTGGAATGAGGAATGGGAAAAGAATTTCAATCCCATTGATGTAGACGGTATGTGCTATATTCGAGCGCCTTTTCACGAAAAAACACAAGCGCAGTACGATATCGTAATTGAACCTAAAATGAGTTTTGGAACAGGACATCACGAAACAACCTATATGATGGTGCGCCAAATCTTGACGAACGAAATGCAAGATAAGGTGGTTTTAGATATGGGATGTGGAACGGCAATTTTAGCCATTTTAGCAGCCATGCGTGGTGCCAAACACGTAGATGCCATCGATATTGACAATTGGTGTTACCTTAATTCTATCGAAAATGCAGAACGCAATGCTTGTGCGAATGTTGCAGTTTTTGAAGGGGATGCATCCATTTTGACAAAGGAACCTAAATACGATGTTGTTTTAGCAAATATTAATCGAAATATCTTGTTGAATGATATGGACCACTATATCAAAACAATGAAAGAAAATGCGGAAATTTACTTCAGTGGATTCTATACAGAAGATGTGTCAAGTATTAAAAAAGCAGCAGAAGAAAAAGGTTTAACCTTTGAAAATCAATTAGAAAAAAATAATTGGGTATCTTTGAAATTTAAAAAACGTTAGTCATATTAAAATCTTACTGGTATGAGTACAAAGGAAATAGTTGAAGAAAAAATTGATGTATCAGAGTTATTAAACGGACAAAGTGAAATTATCTTGTACAATGATGATGTAAATACCTTTGATCACGTTATTGATACCTTAGTGAAAGTATGCGATCATACCGCAGAACAAGCGGAACAATGTGCTGTTTTAGTGCATTACACAGGAAAGTGTACGGTGAAGACGGGTGAGTTTAAAAAACTAAAACCACAATGCCTGCAATTATTAGACGCAGGGTTAAGTGCAGAAATACAGTAAAAAAGGGAGCAAATAGCTCCCTTTTTTATTTAAATGTTGTTTTTTTTTCAAGATGTAATGTATACACGCTCTTCTTACTTATCCATTCGAACAAATTTAGGCGTAAAGGTTCCTAACACTTTTACGAGATCCTCTTGGGCTTGCATCACGGCGTTAATGTCTTTATACGCCATTGGTGCTTCGTCTACGCTTCCGCCAATCAGTTGAACACCTGTCGTTTTGAGTGCCGTTTTGATGTCGCTCTTCGTGAATTTACTCTTGCAAACATTTCTCGAATGCAAGCGACCTGCTCCGTGAGAGGCTGAATTTAAACTTGCCTCATTTCCCAAACCTTCCACAATGAATCCATTGGTGGTCATCGAACCAGGAATGATACCCAATTGACCTACTGCAGCAGGGGTTGCTCCTTTGCGGTGTACAACGAGATCTTCCCCATTGATAGTCTCTTTCCACGCAAAATTGTGATGATTCTCAATGGTAAAGGCAATCTGTTTACCCAAGGCCTTGGCAATTCGACGGTGAATGTCATCGTGACAAGCCTTGGCATAATCCCCTGCTAAATTCATAGCCAACCAATATTCTTGTCCATCGTGTGTATCGAGATCCAACCAAGCTAAATGCTGCGCATTACTCGGCAGGGGACATTGCTTGGTCGCTAAATACGTATAGTGCTTGGCTATATTCGCTCCTAACCCCCTGGATCCACTGTGTGATAAGACAGCAAGATAATCACCGGGAATTAATTTCCACTCGGGCTTGGTTTCCGTTAAACGTACAACGCCAATTTCGACGAAGTGATTTCCACTTCCCGAAGTTCCCAATTGTTTATACGCCTTGTCTAACAACCCTTTTACAAAGGGAATGTTTTTAAACTCATCGCGATAGAATACTTCGTGATCTGCCTTGTTTTGATGGGTTTCATACATCCCAAATTTGGTGTGATTCGATAAAATATTCAACAATTGATGGTCTTTTCCCTTGAGGAAGTTAGCGGGTAAATTGAAGACGGATAAACTCATCCTACATCCGATATCCACTCCAACTCCGTAGGGAATTACCGCATTGTGTGTGGCTAAAACCCCACCTATAGGCAATCCATATCCATAATGTGCATCGGGCATTAAAGCTCCTGCCACTGCAACGGGTAATTTTAGAGCGGTATACAATTGATATTTGGTTTGTTCGTCTATCGCATCTTCTCCAAAAATAGAGAAAGGCGCTCTTGTATGGGTCAACGCATGTCGTTTGACCTCTACTTGTTTAATCATACTTTCGGCTACTTTTCCCCAAATGCCATCGCCTAAATAGGCCTCGGGGTTTTGTAACACTTGTTTTGCTTCTTTTAGCACCGCGTCTTTGTTTTCTTTTTTCTTATAACGACTGATGGTGCCTAAAGCAATATTGATGGTATTGTTTTGAGGAAAACCCAATTGAATTAAGTCTTTCCCTGAAAGTTTCCTTCCCATGATCTGTTGTTTAATTGACAATAATGGCCATGCTGTAAAGGCCATGGCTTAAAAAATCGTTGGTGTTTGGCCAACACGTCAATTCGGGTTTTTGTAAAGGGTCCGGAGTAAACAAAAAAAGCCCGAATTTACATCTTCGGGCTTTTCATATATAAAAGTGTTTTTTTATTAGAGTGAAGTACCACGAAGATACACCCAAGCAACCTGTGCTGGTGTGAACAATGCTGATGTAGAATTTTGTACAAACATTTTTTCTTCGTTTTAATGTGTTAAACTTATTTGAATGCAAATTTTGCAAAAACTTTCTGATATAAACAATGAAAATTGAATTTTTATTTTTTAGAAGAAAAATAAGGAGAAATAGGTCGAATGGTGTCAAAGGGAGAATTGATGAGTTAAATCATTGCGATTGTATAGATTTGTCTATTTTTGTAAATAAAATATAGATTATGAAAAAAGTAATTGGTTTAGTGATGGCCTTCGGTTTTCTATTTCAATCGTGTGTGACAACAGAAGAGGTAACGGTAAAAAAAGAAGGAGCAATCACTTATGCAATGGATATGGATTTTTCGGAATTGCTACAAGCCATGCCCAACTCAAATAGTATGTCTAAAGACGTAAAAAAGGCATTGGATTTGATTAACGGTGAAGAATTGTCTGTAGAACAACTGTTGGATATCAGTTTGTTAGAAAGTAAAAATCCAGAACAAAAAAGAGATAGTATCCTGAAGGCAAATCCCGATTTATTAAAGAAAACGGAAAACCTTCGCGTACGTGTAATGATGAACGATTCTATCGGAAATGTAGGATTAAAAATTAGAGCGAAAAATGCATCAGACTTGAATGCGTCTTTGATTAATCTAGTGGAATTAAGTGCATTAGGAGAAGCGGGAACAAAGAAATTAGATACTCCTGAATTTGTGAAAAATTCTAAATTTGATTTTAAGAAGAAAACGCTACACCGAACCATTTCAGTTAAATCAGAAGATTTGCAAAAAGGCTTGGGTGAACTTGGGCAAATGGCAGGAATGTTTACGTATAGAATTAAAGTAAATTTTGAACAACCTATAAAAACTGTTTCGTATCAAGATGCTACGATTTCGCAAGATGGAAAGTCTTTTATCAAAGAATTCAAGATGTCAGATGTTATGAACGACCCAAAAATATTGGAATATAAAGTAGAATTGAAATAAAAAAATGCTTGTCGAAAGACAAGCATTTTTTTTATAATTTATTCATATTTGCAGCTAAAGCTTCGATGAATTTTCCGATGGGTCCTTTCACCATCATCGCCATCATGGGGTTGAAATTTCCTTCAAAGTGAAGTTGAATTTCCGTATTGTTGGCGTCAATTGCTGCGATATTTCCCGTTAAGGTAAACGGCAACTTATCACTAGCTGCACCTAAAACAATTTTAGAATGCGGTACTTCCTCTTTTTTCTTTAATTTAATCTCTGGCATCCCTTTTAAAGCAAAGATGAAAGAGTCATCTCCTGTTACTTCAAATTTAGCGATTGATTCAGGCATTAATTTCTCGAAGTTTTTTACGTCGGATAATGCGTTAAATATATATTCAGCGGATTGCGCTACTTTTACTTTTGGACTTTCTAATTGCATACTTTTATTTCTTTAATTATTGATTCCATTCTGATGGATTAACTCTCCATTCTTGTAGTGTTTCTAAATCAGAAGCAGAAATGTAGTTTTGTTTTACTGCGTTTTCCAATAAAGAAGTATAATTACTCAAGGTTGTCAATTCAACGCCTGCTTGAGCAAAATTATCTTTTGATACCTGAAATTCATAGGTGAAAATAGCAGCCATACCCAAAATAGTCGCGCCATTCTCCTTTAAAGCTTCTACAGCTTGTAAGCTACTTTTTCCTGTACTAATCAAATCTTCAATGACAACAACCTTTTTTCCTGGCTCTAGTTGTCCTTCAATTTGATTTTGTCTTCCGTGTTTTTTTGGTTCAGGACGAACATAAACGAAAGGCAACTCCAAGGCCTCAGCCACCAATAAACCAATTCCAATTGCTCCTGTTGCTACACCAGCAATTACTTCAGGCTTGCCATATTTCTCCACAATGTGTTTGGCGAATTCCTCTTTTAAGTACTTTCTTATCTCCGGATAAGACAGCGTAATACGATTATCACAATAAATTGGAGATTTCCATCCTGATGCCCATGTAAAAGGATTTTTTGGATTTAATTTAATTGCGTTAATTTGCAGAAGTAATTCGGCAGTTTGTTGAGCTGTTTCTTTAGTAAAAATCATAATACAAATGTATAAAGTTTTTGTAAACGATAAACCGTTGTTTCTAACTGATAAAATTGAGAAAGAAACCGATTTTCAGTTGTTCTTGTTAGACAGTGTTGATATTGACAAAATTATCATTAAATATTTTCAAAATAAAATTGATAAGGCATTTTTATATCATCCAGACGAAAAAGCCATGATGAAAAGGCTAAAAGAAAAAATTCCAGTGCAAAAAGCTGGGGGTGGAGTAGTGTATAATGCTGAAGGAAAGGTACTTTTTATAAAGCGCAATGGCAAATGGGATTTACCTAAAGGTGGAATTGAAAAACACGAAGAAATTGAGGAAACTGCAGTGAGAGAAGTGGAGGAAGAAACTGGAGTACGCCAATTAAAGGTGGTTAAAAAATTGCCGAAAACTTACCACGTGTTTAAACGAAATGGCAAGTATCGATTGAAAATTACGAGTTGGTTTGAAATGACAACCTCTTATGATGGCGAATTAATGGGACAGACCGAGGAAGGAATTGAAGAAGTAGTGTGGTTTGACAAGCGACAAATCAAAGAAGCGATGTCGAATTCCTATGAGAATATTAAGCTTTTAGTAGAAGAAGCAGGTTTGCTTAATGAATAAATAAAAAAGTCGCTCATGAGCGACTTTTTTATATTTATATCCGTACTGGTGTAGGTACCAATTTGGTGTAATCTCCATTATTGCGAATGACATCTCGAACAATGCTCGAACTGATAAAGGAAGTGCTGGCAGCAGTCAATAAAAATACAGTTTCAATTTTAGTTAAGAATCGATTGGTATGTGCAATAGCCTTCTCAAATTCAAAATCTGCTGGATTTCTCAATCCTCTTAAAATAAACTGTGCTTCTCTTAGGTGACAAAAATCAGTGGTTAATCCTTGATAGGTTTCTACTTTTATTTTTGGTTCGTTGGCAAAGGTTTTCTCAATAAAAACTTTGCGTTCTTCTAAGGTGAACATGTATTTTTTATCAGCATTAACACCAATAGCAATGATAATCTCATCAAAAAGAGGTAAGGCTCGTTTGATGATATCATAATGTCCATTTGTAATCGGGTCAAATGACCCTGGAAAAACAGCTCTTCTCATAGTTTGGGAGTCTTTATTTTTGCAAAGCTAAAACTATTGCATTGTCAAACAAATCAGGCAAGGAAATTTTAGCCTCTGCCGCTTGTTGAGGTAAAATACTTTCTCTGGTTAACCCAGGAACAGTATTCATCTCGAGTAAAAAGGGCGTATCTCCAACAAGAATAAATTCACTGCGTGAAAATCCATCCATTTGTAAAATGCGATAGATCTTAATTGCAACGTCTTCTACTTTAGCTTTCATGGCCTCGTCAATTCGCGCTGGAGTTATTTCTTGCGATTTACCTAAATATTTAGCTTCATAATCAAAAAAGTCGTTTTCGCTGACAATTTCCGTAATCGGCAAGACGATAATTTCTCCTTTGTAATTAATAACCCCCACAGAAACTTCAGTTCCTTTTAAGAAACTCTCGATTAATATCTCATGGTCCTCTTTGTAAGCAACGTCAATGGCTCGTACTAATTCTTCTGTTGTATGGGCTTTTGAAATACCAAAGCTCGATCCTGAACGATTGGGCTTGACAAAACAAGGTAAACCAACACGTTGGATAATTTCTTCTGTATTGATGTCATCTCCTTCATTCAAATAATACGAAATAGCCGTTTTAATGCCATAGGGTTTTAAAACAGAAAGCATATCTCTTTTATTCATTGTCAACGCCGCTTGATAGGAATGACAAGACGTATGAGGCATGTTGATTAATTCAAAATAAGCTTGTAATAAACCATCTTCTCCAGGTGTACCGTGAATGGCATTGAAAACAACGTCAAATAGTAGTTTATGACCCTTGTAAACAACTGAAAAATCGTTTTTATCTACGGGAAATTCATCGTTGTTCTCGTCTACATATACCCATTTATCGCGAAAAATATGAATTTTATACGGCGTGTACTTTGTGCGATCTAAAGTTTCAAATACGACTTGACCACTTTTTAGTGAAATTTCAAATTCACTAGAATAGCCCCCCATAATTATTGCTACGTGCTTCATATACCTAGGATGTTGAGGTTAGAATTATAAAAGAATTGTTTCAAACAAATTTATAATAAAACACAGAAACAAAAAATCTTTTCGATTTTATATCTTTGTCAAAAATCTAACCCTATGAAATTAGTTCAATTTTTGAAAAGTAAGAGCTTTTTAATTTCTCTAGCAGGAGCCGTCGTTATTTCTATCGTTGGTGTATTAGGCCTATTGAAATGGTTGAAAGTAACGACAAATCACGGGCAACACATCGAAGTGCCAAATTTATTGAAGCTAGATACCTTTCAAGCAGAGCAAACATTAGAGCAAAAAGAATTGCGCATGATTGTCTTGGATACACTAGATTACAATAAGAATTTTCCTCCATTAACGGTGTTAGAACAAGATCCTATGCCAGGTTCTAGCGTGAAAGAAAATAGAAAAATCTACGTTAAGATTAATGCCGCTGGATATGGCAAGGTTATTTTACCAGAATTGGAGCAATTAACTTTTAGACAAGCAAGTGCTACAATTGCCTCAATGGGGTTGAAAGAAGGTACGAAATCGTATGCTACTTTTATTGGTAAAGACGTCGTTTTGGAAGTTTATCAAAATGGCAAAAAATTAAAAAAAGGAGATTTAGTAGTGAAAAACTCTAAAATCGATTTCGTTTTAGGAGATGGAAAAGCGGGACTCTCAGCGGAACAATTGGATGTAGCACCCGATATTGAATAAGAAAAGTAATTTATGCAAGAAAATGTAAATGAAGTGTTCGATGATTTAGAAGATGAATTATATGAGCATTTTAGATTCGAAGCAGGTAAAGGACAAGCGCCTTTACGTGTAGATAAATTTTTGATGAACTTGGTTGAAAATGCAACGCGCAATAAAATTCAACAAGCGGCATCAAACGGGAATATTTTTGTCAATGATGTGGCGGTAAAATCCAACCACAAGGTCAAAGCATCAGACGTTGTTCGCGTTTTAATGAAACAGCCCCCCTTTGAGAATATCATAATTCCAGAGAATATTCCATTAAATATCGTCTACGAAGACGATGCTTTATTAATTGTCAACAAAAAACCCGGCTTGGTTGTTCATCCAGGACATGGTAATTATACGGGAACTTTGGTCAATGCGCTGGCTTATCACTTTGACAACTTACCGTTAAATAGCAGTGAGCGCCCAGGATTAGTACATCGTATTGATAAGGATACGAGTGGGTTATTAGTCGTAGCTAAAACAGAATGGGCTATGACTGAATTACAACGTCAGTTTGCTGAGAAGACAACAGAAAGAGAGTATGTCGCTTTGGTATGGGGAAATGTAGTGGAAGATCAAGGAACGATAGAGAGTTATATCGGAAGACACGTGAAAGATCGCATGCAAATGGCCGCTTTTGATGACGAAGAAAAAGGGAAATGGGCCGTTACGCATTATAAAGTGCTGGAGCGCTTTGGGTATGTTACTCTGGTGTCTTGTCGTTTAGAAACAGGACGTACTCATCAAATTCGAGTGCATATGAAATACATAGGCCATACCTTGTTTAATGATGAGCGCTACGGAGGAAACCTTATTCTTAAAGGAACTACATTTACTAAGTATAAACAATTTATTGAAAATTGTTTTCAACTTCTTCCAAGACAAGCCCTACACGCCAAAACCTTGGGATTTGAACATCCAGTAACCAAAGAGTACATGCGCTTTGATTCAGAAGTACCTCAGGACCTGGTCGCTTGTATTGAAAAATGGAGAATTTATTCGCAAAATTCCTCTCTTGAACTAGAATAAAATAGAACCACAAAGTAAAATTTGTGGTTTTTTTATGTGCAGAAATGAAGAGGAAGTAAGGGTTTTTAGCGAAAAAAAAGGTATTTTTGAAGTTTGCTAGACAATTGTTAATAAAGATTAACATTTGCAAATCAATTGTACTAGATAGGTTGAAGGAATCCATGGAAAATAAGTTTAAAAAGCACATTGAGTCGAATTTTACTGAATTAACACAATATCCTCTTTTGATAGCCGTAAGTGGAGGAGTAGATAGCGTTGTTCTATTGCATTTATGTCATCGAATAGGGTTGCATGTAGCTGTAGCTCATTGTAATTTTAACTTGAGAGCGGAGGATAGTAATCTGGATCAACAATTCGTTACGGAACTAAGTGCGAAATTGAAACTGCCTTTCTTTGTCAAAGAATTTGATACCCAGCGATATGCTGTAGAAAATAAAGTCTCCATCCAAGTGGCTGCTAGAGAACAGCGCTACCAATGGTTTGAGGAAATCTTAAAGCTAGAATCGTATTCGTATTTATTGACTGCACATCACCTCGATGATTCGATGGAAACTTTTTTTATCAATTTTTCAAGAGGAACTGGCCTCGAAGGATTGTTGGGAATCCCGGAAAAAACAACTTATATTCGGCGGCCATTGTTAGTGTTTACGCGTGAGGAAATCGAACAGTACGCACAAGCTAATCAAATCGTTTGGCGGGAAGATTATACAAATGCGCAAACAAAATATTTGCGAAATAAGATTAGAAAAAATATCTTGCCTGTTTTTAAAGAAATAAATCCTCAAATTGATCAAACTTTTCAACAAACCATTGGTTTTTTGAAAGAAGCCCATCAAATGAGGGAAGATGCTAGTCGAATGATGTTTGAGAAAGTTGTTCTTAAGCAAGGTGATGATTTGTTGTTTCCTTTAAAAGAATTAAGCGAATTGTCTTTGCCTAAAGCTTATTTGTACAAATGGTTAGAACCGTATGGGTTTAAAGCATGGAATGATATAGCAGAATTAGAAAAGGCTGAAACAGGAAAGAAAATCTTGGCAGAACACTACTGTTTAATCAAAGATAGGGGATACCTTTTATTGCGATTGAAAAGCAAAATAGTAGAGGAGTCAGAGGATACTGTTTATTTACAAGAGAACCAAACTATTACACAACCAATACACTTAACTACAACAAATTATGACAGAAATAAAATTGAATTGACCACGGATCCGCTATGCGCCTATCTCGATCGAGATAAATTGCAGTTTCCGCTGCTGATTCGAAAACCCAAAAAAGGAGATTATTTTGTGCCTTTTGGTATGAAAGGAACAAAGCGAATTTCCAAATATGTGAAAGATGAGAAAATGACGCAAATAGAAAAAGAAAATATTTGGTTATTGTGCTCAGGAGATACCATTGTGTGGATTATTGGAAATCGAATGGATGAACGATTTAAGGTAAGAAATACAACTACTAATGTTTTAAAAATTAAATTAACCGTATGAAAAAATTAGCTTATTTGCTATTTTTCTTTATATCTATTTTCACAGTTCAAGCGCAGATGATGGAAAATCCTGCGAAATGGACAACGAAAATTGAAAAGAAATCCGATACAGAATACACCATTACATGGAATGGTATTATTCAAGATGGATGGCATATGTACTCTCAGTATACTGCTGATGGAGGACCACTGCCAACTGAATTTATTTACAACAATATAGACGGAAACTACGAACTCGTTGGTGCAGCCAAAGAGAGTGAAACCAAAACCGTTTATAATGATGTTTTTGAGGTGGATGAAACTTACTTTGTAGGTCCAGTTCAATTGGTGCAAGAAATAAAATTAACAAATGCAGCTACACCAAATATTCAAGTAGAGTTAGGTTATCAGGTGTGTTTAGATGTGTGTATCAGTCAAAGTAATTTGTTTGTGTACGACCTAAAAACACTTCAAGTAACAGAAGTTGAAAACTTTGAAGCTTATGAAAGTAAAGCAGCCGTAAAAGAAGAAAAAACGCCTGCTGATACTGCTGTAGCGACACCTAAGACGGAAGAAAAAAGAGGGTTGTTTACCATTTTTATCTTGGCATTCTTTTCTGGATTTGCCGCTTTGTTGACTCCTTGCGTATTCCCGATGATTCCGATGACAGTGAGTTTCTTTACAAAGCAAAGTAAAACACGCGCAAAAGGAATTAAAAATGCCATTATCTATGGTTTGTCTATTATCTTGATCTACGTAGTTTTAGGTACGATTGTAACCGCAATTTTCGGAGCAGATTCATTAAATGCGTTGTCTACTAATGTGTATTTTAACATCATTTTCTTCCTATTATTAGTTGTTTTTGCAACATCTTTCTTAGGGGCATTTGAAATTATGTTGCCAAATTCATGGGCCAATAAAGTAGATTCACAAGCGGATAGAGGAGGTATTATTGGAATCTTATTCATGGCTTTGGCCTTAGCTATTGTATCATTCTCTTGTACGGGACCTATCGTGGGAACTCTATTAGTAGAAGCAGCTTCTAAAGGAGGAATTGCACCAATTGTAGGAATGCTAGGATTTTCTTTAGCCTTAGCGCTTCCATTTATGTTGTTTGCGATGTTTCCAGGATGGCTAAACTCAATGCCGCGTTCGGGTGGATGGTTAAATACCGTAAAAGTGTCTTTAGGATTCTTGGAATTAGCCTTAGCCTTTAAGTTCTTGTCTAATGCAGATCTTGTGTTACAAGCGCATTGGTTAGAAAGAGAAGTCTTTTTAGCAATTTGGATTACCATTTTCGGAGCTTGGGCCTTGTATTTGTTTGGTAAGATTCGATTGCCACACGATAGTCCAATGGACAGTATCTCAGTTGGACGTTTGTTTATGGCCCTATTTGTAACGACATTTACTATTTATTTAGTGCCAGGATTGTGGGGAGCACCTTTGAAAATTATCTCAGGATTCCCTCCTCCAATGACCTATTCAGAAAGCCCGTACGGGGTTGGAGGTAAAGGTGGAGCAGGAGGAACTTCTACAACAGACGTTTTACCTGAAGGAGCAAAATATGGCGCCCATGACATCGTCGCTTTTACCGATTATGAACAAGGAATGGCTTACGCAAAATCAGTCAATAAACCAGTTCTTCTTGATTTTACCGGATTCGCTTGTGTGAATTGTCGTAAAATGGAAGATTATGTTTGGTCTGATCCTGCTATTTTGTCGTTGTTAAAGAATGAAGTTGTATTGATCTCACTTTATGTGGATGATAAAAAAGAATTGCCTGAAAATGAGCAATATATTTCAGAAACAACAGGAAAAAAAATCAAGACTATCGGAAATAAATGGAGTGATTTCCAGATGAAACACTATCATGCTAACGCACAACCATACTATATCGTATTAGATGCAGCGGGACAGCGATTGTCTGAACCTGTAGGTTATACACCAGATGTAGAGGAATACAAAACGTGGTTAGAAGAGGGGATTCAAAAAGGAAAATAAAAAAGTATAAGTAAAAAAGCGACCGAATTTTCGGTCGCTTTTTTTTTGTTTATTTTAAGACTAAATCCGCGGATTAATTGATAAATTGTAAGCTTTAAAACTCAAAAAAACAAACCCCTTTAATACAAGTAGATATGATGAAAAAGTTTGTTATTACTAGTTTGGTTGCATTAGCTGTATCCGCTACCTATGCACAAGTACAAACACCGCCAACCAGCACAAAATCAGAAGTACATCAAGTGGTGGGATTGACTGATATTAACATTGATTATTCTAGACCTAACATGCGTGGACGTCTAGTTTTCGGAGATTTAGTGCCTTATGGACGTTTATGGCGTACGGGAGCCAATATGAATACGGTTGTAACTTTTGCCAATGATGTTGAAATTGATGGAAAAATACTGAAAAAAGGATCGTATGCTATTTTTACTATTCCCAAAGTAGAAGAGTGGGAGGTAATCTTCTACAAAGATACCAATAACTGGGGATTGCCAGATAAGTGGGAAGAATCTAAAATCGCCTTGTCTACGAAAGTAAAAGTACAAAACCTCGATCGAAAATTTGAAACGTTTACGATGGCAATTAACAACGTAAACATTGACTATGCGGATTTGGAAATTATGTGGGAGCGTACTTTAATTCCTGTGCGCTTTAAAGTGCCAACGGATCATTTGGCAATGGAAAGCATTACGGATACATTTGATGGGCCTAAAATCGTAGATTATTATGCTGCTGCGGAATACTTCTACTTAACAGGAAAAGATTTGTCCAAGGCTTTATTGTGGATTAATAGCGCAATTGATAAATCAGGGGAGAAAGTACCCTACTATTTTGTGCGATTAAAATCTCAAATTCAAGCTAAAGCAGGAGATAAAGTTGGAGCCGTAGCCACAGCAAAAATGGCGCTAGATTTAGCCGAAAAAGCAAATAATCTAGATTATGTAAAAATGAATAAAGACGCTATTAAAGAATGGTCTAAAACTATTTAGTTTTCTAATGGATGGCGAAATATAAGGTATAACTTGAATAAACAAAGGACTAGGGGGCTTTAAAGCTGATTTCGAAATGCAAAAAAAACAAAAACGCGAAAAAGCAAACCGCATAAAAAATAGTATCTTTGTCTCTTAACAACACAATCTAAATGATGCTGACAGAATTGAATGCTATATCGCCTATCGATGGGCGTTATAGAAGTAAAACCCAATCACTAGCCCAATACTTCTCAGAAGAAGCTCTAATCAAATATAGAGTTTTAGTTGAGGTAGAATATTTTATTGCGCTATGTGAATATAATCTTCCGCAATTGAGTGGAATATCTCCGAATTTATTTCCAGAGTTACGAAAATTATACAAAGATTTTACTGCTGAAAATGCGCTTTGGATTAAGGAAAAAGAAAAGGTAACCAATCACGATGTAAAAGCCGTTGAGTATTTTATCAAAGATGCTTTTGATCGTTTGGGATTAGAAGCATATAAAGAATTTATTCACTTTGGATTAACTTCTCAAGATATCAATAATACTTCTATTCCCCTGTTGACAAAAGAAGCTTTTCACGAAGTATACATGCCTTTATTCCTTTCAGTAGTTAATAAATTGAAAGAACTAAGTCAAGAGTGGAGTGATGTTCCTATGTTGGCAAGAACCCACGGACAACCAGCTTCTCCGACGCGTTTAGGAAAAGAAATAGGTGTATTTGTACAACGTTTAGAAGAGCAATTGCGCTTGTTGAACAATGTGCCATTCGCAGCAAAATTTGGTGGTGCAACGGGAAACTTTAATGCACATCATGTTGCTTATCCAACTAATGATTGGAAGCAATTTGGAGAAGATTTTGTTGAGTTGAGTTTAGGACTGAAATATTCATTTCCAACCACGCAGATTGAACATTACGACCATTTCGCAGCTTTCTTTGACGCGTTGAAACGCATTAATACGATTTTGATTGATTTAGACCGTGATATTTGGACGTATGTTTCCATGGATTATTTCAAACAAAAAATAAAGGCTGGTGAGATTGGATCTTCTGCCATGCCCCATAAAGTAAATCCAATCGATTTTGAAAACTCTGAAGGAAATTTGGGAATTGCCAATGCAATTTTTGAGCATTTGGCTGCGAAATTGCCTTTGTCGAGATTGCAACGCGATTTAACGGATAGTACGGTATTGAGAAATATTGGCGTTCCGATGGGACATACCCTCATTGCTTTTGAGTCGACCTTGAAAGGGTTAAATAAGCTCTTACTCAATGCGGATAAATTCGCTGAAGACCTAGATCGCAATTGGGCTGTAGTAGCTGAAGCAATCCAAACCATTTTGAGAAGAGAAGGTTACCCAAATCCGTACGAGGCTTTAAAAGATTTAACGCGTACAAATACGGTGATTAATAAAGAATCAATTCACAATTTTATTGAAACGCTGAATGTAGGCGAAGAAATAAAAATGGAACTAAAACAAATTACACCAAGTAATTATTTAGGAGTAAAATAAACAAAAAGGATCGTTCTAAAAACGATCCTTTTTGTTTGTATGCATAAAAAAAGACTGTCTTTTTGGACAGTCTTTTTTTTATAGGTAAGCTATTGATTAGATTGCATCAACAATAGCGTTTAACGTAACACTTGGACGCATGGCTTTTGAAGTAGCAGCTGCATTTGTTTGGTAATATCCACCAATTTCTTGAGCCTTACCTTGAGCACCAATTAATTCTTCGTTAATTTTAGCTTCGTTTTCAGCCATCGTTTTAGCAATAGGAGCGAATTTTGCTTTTAATGCTGCATCCTTCGATTGAGCAGCTAATGCTTCTGCCCAATACATGGCTAAGTAGAAATGTGATCCACGGTTGTCAATTGAACCTACTTTACGAGCAGGTGATTTATCGTTGTCTAAAAATTTAGCAGTAGCTTCATCTAGTGTTTCAGCTAATACTAATGCTTTAGCGTTGTTTTGTGTTTGGCTTAAGTGCTCAAAAGAAGCACCAAGAGCTAAGAATTCTCCTAGTGAATCCCAACGTAAATATCCTTCTTCAATGAATTGTTCGATGTGTTTTGGAGCAGAACCTCCTGCACCTGTTTCGAATAATCCTCCACCATTCATCAACGGAACGATAGAAAGCATTTTTGCTGATGTACCTACTTCTAGGATAGGAAATAAATCAGTTAAGTAATCACGCAATACGTTTCCTGTTACAGAAATTGTATCTAATCCTTGACGGATGCGCTCAACCGTAACTTTAGTTGCTTCTATTGGACTTAAAATGCGGATATCTAAACCAGTTGTATCGTATTGTTTTAAATATTCGTTTACTTTTTTGATTAACTCTCTATCGTGAGCTCTGTTTTCATCCAACCAAAAAATAGCAGGTGTTTCAGATAAACGCGCGCGGTTTACTGCTAATTTAACCCAGTCTTGGATTGGAGCGTCTTTCGTTTGACACATTCTGAAGATATCGCCAGCCTCTACTGCTTGTTCAAAGAACACAGTATTGTTTTCGTCAGAAACGCGAATGCTTCCTTTAGCGTCAGCTTGGAATGTTTTATCGTGAGAACCGTACTCTTCTGCTTTTTGAGCCATTAAACCAACGTTGGGTACAGAACCCATTGTTGTAGGGTTATATGCTCCATTCGCTTTACAATCGTCAATTACAGTTTCGTATACACCCGCATAGCAACGATCTGGAATAATAGCTAAGGTATCTTGTTGTTTGCCTTCTTTGTTCCACATTTGACCTGAAGTACGGATCATTGCTGGCATAGAAGCATCAACGATCACATCAGATGGAACGTGTAAGTTTGTAATCCCTTTGTCAGAGTTTACCATAGCAATTGCAGGTCCTTGTGCAATTGCAGTATCAATGGCAGCTTTGATTTCAGCTTCTAAAGCATGTCCTGCAATCTTAGCGTATAAATCACCTAAACCATTGTTTGGACTAATACCTAGTTCAGCAAATACTGTTGCGTATTTAGCATAAACATCAGTAAAGTATCCTTCTACTACAGCTCCAAAAATGATAGGGTCTGAAACCTTCATCATCGTAGCTTTTAAGTGAGTAGAGAATAAAATATTTTTCGCTTTTGCCTCTTCTTTACATTCAGAAACAAAGGCTTTTAATTTATTTAGGTTTAATACCGTCGAGTCAATTACTTCTCCTTGTAACAAAGAAGCGTAGTCTTTCAACAATTTTGTAGTACCATCTGTACCAACAAATTCAATTTTGAATTTACCGTTTTGTCCAACTGTTACTGATTTTTCAGAACCGTAAAAATCACCATCGTTCATTGATGCAACGCTTGTTTGTGAGTCTGCAGCCCAAGCTCCCATTGAATGTGGATGCTTTTTAGCGTAATTCTTTACTGCTTTCGGTGCTCTACGGTCAGAGTTACCTTCACGTAATACCGGGTTTACAGCAGATCCTAAAATTTTAGCATATTTAGCCTTGATCTCTTTCTCTTCGTCATTTTTTGGTTCTGCAGGATAGTTAGGAACAGCAAATCCGTTGGCTTGAAGTTCTTTTATTGCAGCATTTAATTGAGGAATAGAAGCAGAAATATTAGGCAATTTAATAATATTAGCTTCTGGGCTTTTTGCTAATTCACCCAATTCAGCTAAAGCATCGCCAATTCGTTGTTCTTCTTTTAAGTACTCCGGGAAATTTGCTAAAATACGTCCAGCTAAAGAAATATCTCTTGTTTCTACATCAATACCTGCAGTTTGAGCAAAAGCCTGAACAATCGGTAAGAATGAATACGTAGCTAACATCGGAGCTTCGTCTGTAAACGTGTAAAGGATTTTAGAATTTTGTGTCATTTTTGTTCAATTTAAATGATAACAATATAATTGTTGTACGTGTTGTATCTAAAAAGTAAAATTATAAAGCAAATATAAGCATAAGCATTGAAAAAAACGCGCTATTTCAGCGATATAACAGTAGAATTGTTAAGTTTATAATATGTATAAGTAAAATTGCTTTATTGTTATTTTTGACGGTTTTAAAACGAGATATTGCTAAAAAAGGCTGACATATTTCTATGCCAGCCTTTCGTTTTTATTTGCTTATTTTAAATTTAAAAGTTTTTTCCACCAAGGACGCTTATCTTCTAAAACATCATTTCCATAGCCGTAACCATAGCCATAGCCATAGCCATAGCCTCCATACCCTTTCATGGTAGTTGTGTCATTTAATACAATTGACATGTTTTTTAATTTGCCTTCTCGATGTAAATCTGTCGGTAGTTTTAACATGCGTTTATCTAAGTAATTAGCACGCGTTACATAGATGAAAGTATCAGCAAATTTGCTCACTAGTAATGTATCGGTTACTAAGCTTACAGGTGCTGTATCTACGATGATATAATCGTATTCTGTTTTTAATTTTGCAAACATCGACTGGATAGCATTACCCATTAATAATTCTGCTGGATTTGGAGGAATTGTTCCTGCTGGTAGTGCAAAGAAGTTTTCGTATCCATCAATCTTAACGATGAATTGATCAATGTCGATATTCTTTCTTAAAAGGTAATCCGAAACTCCTTTAGAAGGGAGTGTTAAGTAATCTTCTAATCGAGGATTACGCAAATCCATTCCAATCAAAAGCGTACGCTTTCCAGAAAGTGCAATCGTCGCAGCTAGGTTTACAGAGGTAAAGGTCTTCCCTTCTTTTGGAAACGTAGAAGTAAGGAAAATCGTTTTAGCCATTCCTTCTTTTACGTTGCCCAACATGAACTCTAAGTTTGTGCGAATAATACGCAAAGCCTCAGCTGAACTTGATCGACTCGATAAGTCGATAATATTTTCGTGATCATCCGAATGTGGAATATCACCCAAAAACGGAACATCCGTGTTGTTTTCAATATCCAAGCGATTCTTGACTTTTGTATCTAAAAGTAAACGCAAGTAGATCACAGCAAACGGAATTAGTCCCCCTAAAATTAAAGCAGCCAATAAGATAATCGCCTTTTTAGGAGATACCGGTTTATCGGAACTTTTTGCTGTATCGATTACTTTTGCATTGAGATCTGTTGCAGCTAACGTAATCGCTGTTTCTTCTCTTTTTTGGAATAGATACAAGTAAATCGCTTCTTTTACTTTCTGTTGTCTATCTATAATTCTAAACTCTCGCTCTTGTCTTGGAACTTGAGCAAGTTTAGTGCGTAACTCATTTTCTTTATTGTTTAGCTCTTTTTGAGTGATTTTTAAAGAACTTTCTAAACGCATTAGACTTTCTAAAACAGATGCTTTCATGGAAGCAATTTGATCATCTAGTTTGATTACTGCAGGGTTTAAATCTGTTGTACTTGAACTGATTTTATTGCGTTCTAGAACTAAAGTGTTGTATTGATTAATTAACGCATTTGAGCCTATATCCGAAGAAATGATATTTCCTGGTAATAATTCATTGACTTTGCTGCGTTTTAAGAATTCAATCACAGAAGAAACGACTTTAAATTCCGTTTCATTTTCTATGATTTGTTTTTCATACACATTGGCATTCTGAAGATATAACCCTAATTCAGTAGGAATATCCGTAATGCTGTTTTTTGATTTATACCCTTCTACAGTTTTCTCAACATCACTTAATTCATCTGTGATAAGCTTTAAGCGACTGTCAATAAATTCAGAGGTCTTTTCTGAAATGTAACGTTTGTCCGCAATAGCAGCATCATTGTATAAGGTAATTAGATTGTCTAAATAGTCTACAGCTTTTGCAGGAGTAGGGCTTAATAAGGATAAATCTAGAATACTAGAAAATTTATCCGTAGGCGCGATTTGAACACTTTTGACAAAGTAATCTGTTACTTTTTCAATAGGTTGAATCTCAACTGTAATATCGCTAACATCTTCGATGTCTTCGCTAGTATCTGTTTCACTTTCTGTTCCTTTTTTCAAGGTAGAAACAGGTTTAGGTTGGTTTCTCGTAACAATTAACTTCCCTAGAATGGTTTCTATTGGCGTATTGTATTCAAAAGTACCCAAACTACTTTTCTGCTTGTCTAAAAGTACAAAGGAAGTGTCTGTGATGTTCTTTACATAAAACGTATAACGTATTTGGTCAAAGTCAAATACGCGTTCGATAAAGTTGAAGTCAATAGGACTGTTGTTGTACAGCTCACTGTTGATGACGCGACCTTCATTAATATAAGAAATGTTCAACTGTAAACGACGTACAGTTCGCTCTGCTAAAGTGCGAGAAGATAAAATTTGGGTTTCGTTTTCCAGATTACTCTTCCCTCCAGATAACATACCTAAGTCAGCAAAAGCTGAAAGTTCTGTAGAAATACCACCTCCTCTTTTTTCATCTTTTACGATAATGGTTGTATTAACCTTATACGTTTTTTCTGTATAGCGAAGGTAGATAAAAGCCAAAACTAGAGTTAAAAAAATACTGACCACAAACCATCTCCAGTGTATGATGTATTTTTCTAATTCTTCTCGGATATTAATATTTGTATTTTCACTATTGTCGAATTTTCCTTCCATTTCTTTTATTTAGTTGACAGCGCAATTATAGTTACTAATAAGGATAATGCCGAAAGACCTAGCGTTAGGTTTGGACCAACAGCAGAAGAGTTTACTCTTGTTTTGTTTGGCTCGACATATACGATATCGTTTTGGTTTAAGTAATAGTAGGGTGACGTAATAAAATCAGCCTTAGTCATATCCACGCGATAAGGAATGCGTTTTCCCTCTACTTCGCGAATGACTAATACATTGTTTCTTTTTCCGTAAACGGTCATATCTCCTGAAAGTGCAATAGCATCTGTCAGCGTTAAACGCTCACTCACAACCGTGTGAATCCCTGGGCGATTAACTTCTCCTTGAACCGTAACTTTGAAATTCATAATTCTCATGTTGACGATCGGACGAATGATATATTTGCTAATTTCAGTTGTTAGGTAATCAATGGCTTCTTTTTTTGTTAATCCACTGATTTTAATTGTCCCAAGAACTGGAAATTCAATATTTCCTTTATTGTCAACTAAATATAATTGTTGTTGCATTTGACCCGTCCCCGCAGCATTGTTGGGATTTGCAGTCATGGTGTTGACCAAATTGAACGGAGCAGCGGCTTCTCGATCTTGAGCAGATACTATAATCATCAGTAAATCATCTGGTTGTAGATGAGTTTCAAAGTTGGTGACTGTATTGTTTTTCGCTAATACATCATCCACATTTTGATAGTATATCACTGTCTTTCTGGACGCACAAGACGTGAAAAATACAGCTGCTAAGAGGAGCAATACAGCAAATGAGCTTCTTAATTTCATTGTTAATTTTTTTGCAAAAGTAGAACTTTGTTGAGTTGAATAAAAGTAAAAATAGCAATATTTTACAAATTACTGTAAAAGCGAGTTGAAATTAATACTTGTGTTTTAGGGTTAATCGAAGTCTAATTTCTTTTTACGTAATTCGAAGTTTTGACCTAAATATACCTTTCTAACCATTTCGTCTTCTGCGAGTTCTTCCGGAACTCCAGCTTTGAGGATCCCTCCTTCAAACATCAAATAGGTCTTGTCTGTAATTGCTAAGGTTTCTTGTACGTTGTGATCCGTTATTAAGATTCCAATGTTTTTATTTTTCAATTTTGCAACAATACGTTGAATGTCCTCCACTGCAACGGGGTCAACACCCGCAAAGGGTTCATCTAGTAAGATGAATTTTGGATCTGTAGCCAATGCACGTGCTATTTCCGTTCTTCTGCGTTCCCCTCCTGATAACAAATCCCCGCGGTTTGTGCGAATGTGTTCTAGGTTGAATTCGGCAATTAGGGACTCCATTTTAGCCACTTGCTCTTGTTTAGAAAGCTTGGTTAGTTGAAGTACACTTAAGATATTGTCTTCAATACTCAATTTTCGAAAGACGGAAGGTTCTTGGGCTAAGTAGCCAATTCCGTGTTGCCCTCTTTTGTACATTGGAAAATTGGTGATGTCCATATTATCCAAATAAATATGCCCAAAGTTGGGTTTTACCAAGCCAACAATCATGTAAAATGAGGTTGTTTTTCCTGCCCCATTTGGACCTAATAGTCCCACAATTTCTCCTTGATTTACTTCGACAGAAACGCCTTTTACAACCTTTCTTTTCTTGTACATCTTGACAATATTATCTGCTCTTAATTTCATAATTAGTCCTTGTTGTTTGGTGCCAAAACTTCCGTCTTAGGTTTCTTTTGAACAAATTTAGAGATATAAATACTAATTTCATATAGAATCAATAAAGGAATCGATACTATAATTTGACTGATGACGTCCGGAGGAGTGATAATCGCTGCTAAAATTAGAATTAAAACAATCGCATATTTTCTGTATTCTCTTAAAAATTGAGGGGTTACTAACCCTAAAACCGATAAGAAATACATGATAATAGGCAGTTCGAAAATTAGTCCACAAGCAAGAGAAGTGGTTTTAACCAACCCGATATACGAATTAATGTCAATGTCGTTTTTTACAATGTCACTTACTTGTAGATTTACTAAGAAGTTAACCGATAGAGGTGTAATTACATAGTAGCCGAACAGTACCCCTAAGAAGAATAAGAAAGAGGAAACAACGATAAATAACTTAGCGTATTTTTTTTCTTTTGAATAGAGCGCTGGACTAATAAATTTCCAGATTTCCCATAAGATAAACGGTACTGAAATGATGAAGCCCGCTGTAATACACGTCCACATCATCACAGAAAATTGTCCATCCATGGTTCTGTTTTGTATTTCAAAGGGAAGTTCTTGTTGGCAAAAACTATCGTCAAAATCAAAGTATTGCGCAATTTTACAAAAGAATTGATACGTGACGAAATCGCTGTTTTTTGGTCCGAAAATGATCTTATTGAATATAAAATCTCTGAAAAAGAAAGCAATAATTCCTCCTCCCAAAATAAATACGGAGGTGCGGATTAACAGCCATCTTAGTTCTTCTAAATGGTCTAAAAAGGACATTGCCTTTTCTGAGTTTTTTTGTTTTGCCATTTTGTTATACTATTCCTTCTTTTAAAATATCGTGTAAGTGGATAATACCTTGATATTCTCCTGCTTGTGTTACAATTAATTGGGTGATTGAATTGTCTTCTAGCACGGATAATGCACGTGAAACCAATTGATCTGATTCTATTGTTTTGGGGTTTGTACTCATGATATCCTGCGCTAGTATGTTTTCAAAACTAGTATTATTTTGCAACATTCTACGTAAATCTCCGTCTGTAATAATGCCAATTAACGTATTATTATCAATTACGGCGGTTACACCTAGTCTTTTTTGTGAGATTTCTACGATTACATCGTTAATTGAAGAAGTAGGAGATACCATGGGTTTGTTTTGCCCATTTAAAATGTCTTTAACTAATAGAAGTAGTTTTTTTCCTAATGCTCCTCCAGGGTGATAAAGAGCAAAGTCATTCGCAGTGAAATTTCGACATTCAATCAAACAGGCAGCTAAGGCATCCCCTAAAGCCAACTGCGCTGTAGTACTATCCATCGGAGCTAGATTGTTTGGATCAGCTTCTCGATCCACTTTGGATAAGAGTACAAAATCTGCATTTTTACCCAAAAAGGAAGTTTCATTTGCTGTTATTGCAATAAGCGTGTTACCAAAGCGCTTCAATAAAGGGGTAAGTACTTTTATTTCAGGGCTATTTCCACTGTTTGAAATGCAAATGACACAGTCGTTAGGCTGAAGTAAACCCAAATCTCCGTGTACTGCTTCTGCAGCATGCATAAATAGAGATGGAGTTCCAGTAGAGTTGAATGTAGCGACAATTTTACTTCCGATTAAAGCGCTCTTTCCAATCCCCGTGACTACGACACGTCCCTGGCAATTTAAAATGGCTTGTACGGCCTCCGAGAAGTCTTCTGTTAGGTAATCAATGAGCTTTTTAATGCTTTCACTTTCAGATAGTAAAGTTTTTTTTGCTCGGTCTAATATAGTTATAGCTGTATTCAAAATGACGAGAATGTTAAATATTAGGATTGCACCAAAGAAAATTTGTATCTTTAGGTACTGCAAATTTATGTAAAATACCATACAAAAATAATGAAATCAATTGAAATTGACTTGCACAAAGAGTTAAAGAGATTTTTCGGCTTTTCCCAGTTTAAAGGTCTCCAAGAGGATGTGGTGAAAAGTATTATCTCCGGGCACAATACATTTGTGATTATGCCTACAGGTGGTGGTAAATCACTTTGCTATCAATTACCTGCATTGGTTTTAGACGGGACAGCTATTGTTGTCTCTCCGTTGATTGCTCTGATGAAGAATCAAGTTGACGCTATTCGCAGTTTGTCCACAGAGCATGGAATTGCCCATGTTTTAAATTCCTCTTTGACCAAAACGGAAGTAAATCAGGTAAAAGAAGATATTAAACAAGGAGTAACAAAATTGTTGTATGTAGCCCCAGAATCATTAACTAAAGAAGAATATGTGAGCTTTTTACAAGAGGTAGAGTTGTCTTTTGTCGCCATTGATGAAGCACACTGTATCTCTGAATGGGGACATGATTTTAGACCAGAATATCGAAATTTGAGAAACATTATTCGACAATTAGGAGATATTCCCATTATCGGTCTAACTGCTACTGCCACACCAAAGGTACAAGAAGATATCTTGAAAAACCTAGAAATCCCCAATGCCAATGTTTTTAAAGCTTCATTTAATAGACCCAATCTATATTATGAAGTAAAACCCAAAACGAAAAACATTGAAAGTGATATTATTCGCTTTATCAAACAACGCAAAGGGAAGTCAGGTGTGATTTATTGTTTAAGTAGAAAGAAAGTAGAAGAAATTGCCAATGTGTTGCAAGTGAATGGAATTAGTGCCGTTCCATATCACGCAGGATTAGATGCCAAAACAAGAGCCAAACACCAAGATATGTTTCTCATGGAGGATGTAGATGTTGTCGTGGCAACCATCGCTTTTGGTATGGGTATTGACAAACCCGATGTACGTTATGTTATTCATCACGATATTCCAAAATCACTAGAAAGTTATTATCAAGAAACAGGTAGAGCAGGAAGAGATGGAGGAGAAGGGTATTGTTTGGCTTACTATTCGTATAAAGATATTGAGAAGCTTGAAAAATTTATGGCGGGAAAGCCGATTGCTGAACAGGAAATCGGAATAGCGTTGTTACAAGAAGTAGTCGCTTATGCTGAAACGTCCATGTCAAGACGCAAATTCTTATTGCATTATTTTGGAGAAGAATTTGACGAAGTGCATGGTGATGGTGCGGATATGGATGACAATATTCGCAATCCGAAAAAGAAAAGCGAAGCGCAAGACGAACTCCAAAAGGTGTTGAAGATTATTGGGGAAACAAAACAAGTATACAAAACAAAAGAAATAGTATTTGTACTGTTAGGGAAGTTAAATGCGTTACTCAAAGTAAATAAAACAGATCAGCAACCTTTTTTCGGATCGGGAAAAAACCAAGATGAACGCTTTTGGTTGGCTTTGATTCGACAGGCAAATGTAGCGGGATATTTAAAGAAAGATATTGAATCTTATGGCGTGTTGAAGTTGACTGAACTCGGGGAGCATTTTATTGTGAATCCTGTTTCGTTTATGATGACAGAAGATCACGAATATGCAGAAGGAGATGCTGTAGTTGAAAGTGATTTGCCTAGAGCTGAAGTGATTATTGATCAGGTCTTGATCAGTTTGCTTAAAGATTTGCGTAAAAAAGTAGCAAAGAAAGCAGGGGTGCCTCCATTTGTTGTGTTTCAAGATCCCTCATTAGAGGAAATGTGTTTGAAATATCCAATCACATTAGAGGAAATGGCTAATATTATCGGTGTAAGCGATGGGAAGGCTAAAAAATTCGGAAAGGATTTTGTGGACCTTATTCAAAGTTATGTCGAAGAAAATGATATTATCCGACCAGATGATTTGGTGGTGAAATCAACAGGAGCAAATTCGGCTTTAAAATTGTACATTATCCAAAGTGTGGATCGCAAATTGTCCCTAGATGATATCGCAAAAGCAAAAGGATTAGATATGGATGCACTTTTGAAAGAAATGGAGCAAATTGTCTATTCTGGAACAAAATTAAACATCGATTATTGGCTAGATGAAGTGTTAGACGAGGATCAACAAGAAGAAATTTACGATTACTTCATGGATTCTGAATCAGATAATATCAAAACAGCTATGGCGGAGTTTGATGGAGAATATGATACGGAAGAATTGCGATTGATGCGCATTCAGTTTATTACAAAGGAAGCGAATTAATAGAATTTTATTTTTTTAAAAATAAAGGCAAGAATAAAAAAATCCAGAGAAAATTACTTCTCTGGATTTTTTATTGTTCATATAGTTCCCCTCGGTGTGGTTTTAAGGCATCTCTCACGGTTTTCATCTGTTCGTCATTGACCACTAAATAAGCAATGGCGTGAAAGTCATTGATGATTTCTTTATCCATAAGTGTGAAAGGAAGTTTTTCTAAAGCGACGTATTCACGCAAGTGAATGACGTGATGTTCGGCTATTTTCAAAGCATCAGGACCGCGAAAATCCCAAATAAGTTTAATTAATCTCTCCATGGTACATCTAAAAAGTCAAAGATAGATAAAATGTGTTGGATGTAAGGAAGCATTTTTCAAGATCGTGAGAAAGTGTCAAAAGAAGAAACGTTGTTTTTAAACTCCTAGTGGTCGTTGGTTTCCTCTTTTGTTTTTTGTACTTTTGGGAGTAAAATAAATTTGAAACTAGGTATGATTGAAGAGCAAGTGATTTTAGTTAATGAGCAAGATGAGCAAGTAGGTACCATGGGAAAACAAGAAGCCCATGAAAAAGCTTTGTTGCATAGAGCATTTTCTGTGTTCATTTTTAATGATAAAAACGAGATTATGTTACAGCAACGTGCGGCAGAGAAGTATCATTCACCTTTGTTATGGGCAAACACTTGTTGTAGTCACCAAAGAGTTGGCGAGACCAATATCGAAGCAGGAAAGCGTCGATTGAGAGAAGAAATGGGGTTTGAGGTAGCGTTGAAAGATGTTTTTCACTTCATTTATAAAGCGCCTTTTGACAATGGTCTAACGGAACATGAATTTGATCATGTGATGGTAGGGTATTACAATGGAGAACCTGCAATCAATCCAGAAGAAGTAGAAGCTTGGAAATGGATGGGAATCGAAGAGGTGAAAAAAGATATGGAAGTAAATCCTCAATGGTATACCGCTTGGTTCAAGATTATTTTTGCTAAATTTTATCCCCATATTGAAGCACATAAAATCTAAGACAACATGAGATTAACAGTTAGCCGTAAAGCACATTTTAATGCAGCACATCGCCTACATCGCCCCGATTGGTCCGATGAGCAAAATCAAGCTGTCTTTGGTAAGTGTAATAACCCTAATTTTCATGGGCACAATTACGAATTAATCGTCAATGTAACGGGAGAAGTTGATCCAGAAACGGGATTTGTGATGGATTTGAAAATCTTGTCAGATTTGATAAAAGCAGAGATTGAAGAGGTCTTTGATCACAAAAACCTAAACCTAGATGTTATAGAATTCAAAAACTTAATCCCAACTGCAGAGTATATTGCAGTAGTGATTTGGCAAAAATTAAGGCCTTTTATTGAGAAAGATAAAGATTTAGAAGTGGTTTTGTATGAAACTTCTAGAAACTTTGTAAGTTTTAAAGGTGAAGGGATTTAACACACTTAGTATTCATTAAAAGTTGTACATTTGCGTCTTGTTTTATGCGGTGTCCGCTCTGTGGGCTATTGCAAAATGAGGAAGAAGTTAAGCCTATGAGTTTTATTCAATATCCAATGATGTTTGAACCCATCCTGAAAGATAGAATTTGGGGAGGTGAGAAATTACATACTGTTTTAGGTAAGCAGCAAATTTTTGATGCAATTGGAGAAAGCTGGGAGATTTCGAATGTTCCAGAAAATGTCAGCCTCGTTTCTAATGGAGGTTATAAGGGACAAAGCTTAGAAGAGTTGATTAAGACGTATCCAGAAGATGTCTTAGGTTCGTATATTGTAACCACTTTTGGGTATCAATTTCCTTTGTTGTTTAAGTTTTTAGATGCCAAAGAAGATTTGTCCATTCAGTTGCATCCCAATGACAAATTAGCTCGAGAAAGACATAACTCTTTGGGAAAAACAGAAATGTGGTATGTTATGCAAGCAGACCCTGGAGCACGAGTGGTTGTTGACTTTAAAGAAGGTGTTACCCAAGAAGATTACTTACAACATCTACACCGTAAAACACTTCCTTCTATTTTAAATGAAATTCCCGTAAAAAAAGGAGATGCTTTTTTTATACAAACAGGGACAGTTCATGCTATAGGTGGTGGGGTTTTACTAGCTGAAATTCAACAAACATCTGATATTACGTATCGAGTCTATGATTGGGATAGAATGGATAGCGAAGGACAGACTCGAGAATTGCACGTAGATTTGGCATTAGAAGCAATCAATTACGAAAAAAAACAAGTAGTACTTTCGTATGATAAAAAAATCAATCAAGCGAATCCATTAGTATCATGCCCGTTTTTTACGGTTAATTTGATCCCTTTGGAGGAGCGATATGAAATAAAGAAGCCCTTAGATCGTTTTTACCTTTACGTTTGTACAGAAGGAGCGTGTGAGCTTCAAATTAATGCGTTAACGTGCGGAATTAAAAAAGGACAAACCGTGTTAATACCAGCATCAGTAAAGAATTTGGTTGCAACTGGTCATGCAACGTTGTTAGAAATATATATCGATTAGACCGGCGATATAGCAAAGATAATATGTACTTTTGTTTAAATTTTAAATAAATTATTATGGCAAGTGTAAGAGAACTTAAAAAAGATGTTCACCAAGTATTAGGAGATATCATTGAAGCAATTTATATTCATGAATTGACAGTAGGAGGTCCTACAGAAGAGACTGCTGCATTAATCGAGGAAGCATTAACTGGCTTCGACGAATTGATTGTAGACATCAATGCAAAGGGGGTTGAAAATAAAAAAGCTCACTTTAAAGGCGTTTTTGTAAAATTGGAGAACATTGCAGGTCAATTAGTTGGAAAAATCAACAACTTGTAATTGAAATAAAGCGAAAAAAAACACGCGAAATCAGTTGGAAGATTGAAAAAGCGTGTTATATTTGCACTCGAAAAATGAGTCGCCGGTGTAGCTCAGTTGGCTAGAGCAGCTGATTTGTAATCAGCAGGTCGTGGGTTCGAGTCCCTCCATCGGCTCAATTTTTTGAAGATTAAATTTTGCAATGCAATTTGAGTCGCCGATGTAGCTCAGCTGGCTAGAGCAGCTGATTTGTAATCAGCAGGTCGTGGGTTCGAGTCCCTCTATCGGCTCAAATTTTGAAAATTATATTGCAGTGCAATTTTTGCCGGTGTAGCTCAGTTGGCTAGAGCAGCTGATTTGTAATCAGCAGGTCGTGGGTTCGAGTCCCTCCATCGGCTCCAATTTTTGAAAATTATATTGCAAGGCAATTTTGCCGGTGTAGCTCAGTTGGCTAGAGCAGCTGATTTGTAATCAGCAGGTCGTGGGTTCGAGTCCCTCCATCGGCTCCAATTTTTGAAAATTATATTGCAAGGCAATTTTGCCGGTGTAGCTCAGTTGGCTAGAGCAGCTGATTTGTAATCAGCAGGTCGTGGGTTCGAGTCCCTCCATCGGCTCAAAAGCTTCCTAATTTTAGGAAGCTTTTTTTATTTCTATCCAATCGTAAAAAAATAAATGTACTTGACCCGTTTTTTTCGATTTTGTTTCTCATAACCTCAGGTCAAATATAGAATCCAGTAGCATTACTTTATAAGGTAATCCAAAATGTCAGGGATAAAAAACGTTTTACATAGATAAAAAACGTACAAGTAAAAGTGTTTTTGTTTTTTTACAGTTTAAACCTGTTTCTTTTTGTTTAGTTAATTTATTTGCGCTTTAAATGAATTAGAAATGAAAAAAAAATTATGGATTGCTATTTGGAGTACTTGTAGTTTCAGCTATGCACAAGTGGGAGTTAACACAATGGATATAACGAGTACCTTAACAGTACAAGGATCTGTATCCGCTAATTATCGGGAAATAAACAAGAGTAATTACAACATCCAACAGGATGATTATAATGTAAGTTATCACAGTAATGTTAATGATGGAGTATTTAATCTACCTGATATAAGAAAAGATGGAGGAGCTTTTGGTAGAATATACAACATTAAAAATGCGTCAAGTACAAAATTGTTAACGTTAAAGACACTATCCAATCAGTCTCTTCGATTCGGTGGGGATTATCCAAATAATGTGAATGAGTTTACTATTCAACCAGGGCAGTACTTATATTTAACAGCAACGAAAGAGTTGTATTGGGATGTGTATCACTATACAGATACTTATGGAAAAAAGACGACGAAAATAGACGATTATCTATCGGATACTTCTGTTGTACGGTTGGGGAATTTTAGTGCTCGAATTGAGAGAAAACCCAATACCGTTGGACAGGATAAGATACATCTTCAGTGTATGCTACATCAACTTGATGATACGTACATTGTTTCTCATACTATTGTGGCATCACCCAACGCGATAACACAAAGGGATTATAATGATTTTAAAAAAGCAAAAGCAAATACTTGGGAATATGTATATGCGGAGGGTAGAGTTTCTGTAGTACCTAATTTGGACGTAAATAAAACTCAAATGCTAGTAAGTCATGTAACGGTATTGAGTTCAAGCGAAACGTACAGAATCACCTGTACTGTTTTTAGTCAAACTTTTATAGCTGGAGGAAGGGTAATACTTAAGCTTGAGAAATTACCGTAAATAAAAAATGCCGTTCTAGGTGTTTTCTACTGTTTCTTTGTTGTAGAGATTAGCTCCAAACCTCTTGTGAAGGTGGAAAAAAGAGGTGTTGTAACCGCAATAAACACATTTTATAAAATACACGAAGTTGCATCTGATATTTAATGTTTATGAATTTAAAAAGAATGCGTAAATTTAGGTGTTGAATAAGTATCTACTTCGACTATTAAAGCATTCAAATCATGGTATCATTATTTTTCGAGTCAGAATGGGTTATCTATATTGAAGTTGCTTACTTCCTTATCGCCACGCTCGTTGCTTTGCGAATTATCTATGATACAGATTCTATCTCAAAAACATTGGCCTATCTTTTATTGGTGTTCTTTGTGCCCGTATTCGGAATCATCTTCTATTTTTCTTTTGGAATTAACTATCGAAGAAGAAAGATGTATTCTAAGAAATTAATCGCCAATGACAACTATGCTGAGCGCTTTTATAAGCGAATGGGCGAAATACACCTCGATTTAAAAGAACAAGGACATCCTATCATTGATC
Organism: Myroides fluvii; assembly: GCF_009792295.1. Lineage (NCBI taxonomy): Bacteria > Pseudomonadati > Bacteroidota > Flavobacteriia > Flavobacteriales > Flavobacteriaceae > Myroides > Myroides fluvii. The sequence continues at coordinate 2,322,694 of NZ_CP039934.1, forward strand.
AGCATCGTTCTTTCGTAAAACTGCTGTCTAATGCAATTGTGGGGGAAGGTCCATTATTGGTAGACAATGATGTTGAACTTTTGCAAAACGGCGAAACTTTTTTTCCGCGTTTATTGGAAGACCTTCGAGCGGCAAAACATCACATTCACCTTGAGTATTATATTTATGAAAATAATGAAATCGGAAAGGAAATTGCTGAAATTCTCAAAGAAAAAGCTAGTGAAGGAGTAGAGATTCGCTTTATTTACGATGATTTTGGCAGCCGTAGCATTCGAAAAAATATCGTGAAAGATTTGCGATTACATGGAGTACAAGCATTTGCTTTCAATAAAATTATTCTCTTGGCACTTGCGAATCGTTTAAATTACCGCAATCACCGTAAAATTGTGATCATAGATGGACAAATTGCCTATACAGGGGGAATTAATATATCAGATCGCTATGATAACAGCAGAAAGGCTGAGAATGATTATTTTTGGAGGGATACGCATATTCGAATCGAAGGAAGTGGGGCCTATGGGCTCCAACACGTCTTTTTGACCGATTGGAACTTCTGTAGTAAAGAAAATATTAATTTCTCTGCTGATTATTTTCCGAAAATTCACATGGGGAAAAAACAAGTACTGCCTTTACAAGTGATTGCTTCTGGACCGGATTCTGACGTACCTTCAATTTTGTTTAGCGTTTTGCAAGCTATTCAAGCAGCAGATAGCGAAATTTGTATTACAACGCCTTATTATATACCGGATGAATCTCTTCAGGTAGCGATTAAAATGGCGGTGCTCAGTGGGAAAAAGGTAAAGTTATTGTTGCCGGGAATTACAGATTCTCTTACGGTTAAATTAGCTTCAGAGTCCTATTTTCAAGAATTATTGGAATCGGGTGTTGAAATCTATTTGTATAAAAAAGGATTTATTCACGCCAAGACGTGGGTGACAGATACGGGAATTAGCTCTGTTGGAACTTGTAATCTGGATCATCGAAGTTTTGATCTGAATTTCGAGGTTAATGTTGTGTTATACGATATGGATCTTGCTAATCAAATGCGTGTTATGTTTGAAGAGGATTGTAAAAATTCAATTAAATTGGAATTGGAGCGATGGAATAAGCGTTCGAAGTGGCACCGTTTGAAAAATAATTTTTTACGCTTGTTATCACCTTTACTGTAAATCGCTTATCGTTCACAGTGCTTTAAATGACAATTACACAACATCGCAACGCGCACAAAAAAAAGGATACCCTCTCAGGTATCCTCTTTAGAAATAATAATTGAAGCTTTATTATAGCAATTTAGAACAGTCCTCCTGATCCTCCACTTTGTTTGGTGTTGCTATCTCTATGTTTTCTTTGTAATGAACGTCCTTTTCCACCCCCGAAGGTATAGTTTACACCGATATATACCGATTGACTTTCCCATTTAAATTCGCCTGTTGATGGGTACGGATATTTTGTTTTGAACTTGTAAGACATGGTATTGAAAATGTCATTAAATCTCACGCTGATGCCTAATTTATTGTTCATTAATGCATAACGGGCTCCTGCATCAATTTTGTACATTTCTTGTGCGTCTGAAGTAATACCATCCACTGCTCCTCTGTAAAAACCAAATAAATTGAAACGCAAGTTTTTCGTTGCTTTGAAGTTACTGTTTAAACGAGCATTGAATGCATTGGCTGTGATATCACGCAATACGGTTTGCATTGTTCCTGTTGCATCTAATTGCGAGACAAATCCCGTTTGTTTGATGCTTGAGAAATCAACCGCAGGCTGCATATCCCACCAAGGAGTAACGATAATATTAGCAGAAACCTCAAATCCATAAGCGTCATTTGATTTGTAGTTGTCAAAAGTCATTAATAATGCATTGGGATTGTCATTTTCAGGATCATCGTAAATTACGTGATTGATTTCGTGATTAATACGTCTGTAGTAAACCCCAGCAGTAACGCTACTTCTCTTAGCAAATAATCGCGTGTAATTTAGCTCTACTGAATTGGTAAACTGCGGTTTTAATTCTGGATTTCCAACCATTGTCATCAATGGTGTTGAAAATTGACGTACAGGATTCGTTTGTCTTACACCTGGACGATCTACACGACGACTATAGCTCAAGTTAAACATGTCGTTTTGTGTTAAGTTATATCCTACATAAACAGAAGGATAAAGAGTGATATAGTCATCTTTAAACGCAGCTGTTCCATCTAACTTAGAATCTACTTTATAACTTTCTACTCTGGTTCCAACTTGGTAGTTGAATTTTCCTAAAGTCTGACCAAATGTAGCATAAGCTGAAAAGATATCTTGATCGTATTTATTAGCAATAGCTGCCTGGTTCGATGGAATCAAAGGATTATTTGAACTGAAATTATTATCAGCTCTTGAAATTCTACCTTCTGCTCCTAACTCTAATTTTGTATGGTCGTTCAATGGGTTTACGTAATCAATATTCACCGTAGACAAGGTGTTTTTGTCGTTGTTTCCATCTTGATACAATAAATCACTAGCGATACCTAATTTTGTTAAGTAATCCCCGTCCATATCCGCTTTGTTGATGTTGTGGTTTACTTCAACATCTAGCGTATGTCCTTTTTTCTCAAATAAATGCTTATACGCTAAGTTGTACGTGCTGAATGTGTTTTTGTTGTCGTATTTTGTCTTTTGAAAAATATCGTCAAACGATTGATCAGGGTAGATTGTCGTTGTTTTTAGATTCAAATTACTTTTGTTTGTACTTTGATTCGTATAAAAAGACAACGTATTATTGTCATTGATATAGTAATCAACCCCTACTTTGTATAAGATATTCTTATTCTTACTTAACATATTAATCGTTGTGGGAGATAGGATATCTTGACGGAACATGTCTCCGTCATTTTTAGACTTACCATCCGAATAACTCGCATTTCCAAAGAAGTTTAATTTTCCTTGTCTGTAGTTTAAGTTTAAAGAAGTTGTCGATTGAATATTTTTTGCAATCGTCACACCGCTATCTATAGAACCATTGAATCCATTTGCTGTATTCTTGTGTAAGACAATGTTGATAATTCCTGACATCCCTTCTGGGTTGTATTTTGCACTTGGATTCGTAATTAATTCAATACTTTTAATCGAAGTCGATGGAATTTGTTTCAACAATTGCTCGGCAGACATATTTGTTGGTCTTCCATCTAATAAGATTCTTACGTTTTCGTTTCCTCTCAAAGATATTTTACCGTCCTTGTCTACGTTTACAGAAGGGATATTGTTCATGATATCCGATGCTGTAGCTCCTACCGTTGTTAAATCTTTACCTACTGTAATTACTTTTCGGTCAATTTTTTGTTCGATAGTAGAGCGTTCAGCCACAATATTGACATCTGCTAAAGTTGTTGATTCAGCCTCTAAATAAATTGTACCTAAATCAGTAGCATTTTTCAAGGCTATTTCTTTGTGATAAGGGGTATAACCGATAAATTGAATATCCAGGTTATACGTATGAGCAGCAGCAGTAATAGAGAAGGTACCATTATCTGTGGTCATTCCACCAGTGATAACCGTATCTCCTTTTTTCAAAGTAATTGTCGCATAAGGGATCGCCTCCTTGAGGTTTTTATCAAGTACACGCCCTGTTATTTTTACTGAACCTTGGGCGAAAACACCACAGCAGGACAATAGGAAGAACAATAAAGATAGTTTTGAATTCATTTGATTAGTTGAATTATGTTTTTGTCTACTCTAATAGACTGAGAAAGCTTGTTTTTGTTACAAGAGAAAAATGAAAATAATTAAATAATTAAATATTATATTTTGCAATATTCTTATTTTTAATAAGTTAGGTCTTATTTAGAAAAAATATAAATATAGGAGATACCTTTTTTTTACGGTTGAAGTACGGGGAATAATGAAGAATATGTGCAACAAGCTACAGCTTTAGGAAAAGCATTAGCCTAACAGTAAATTGGAGTTGTCTATGAAGCACCTAAAGTAGGAAAATGGGGAGTTAAAAAGGAAAACGGATAACATGCTAAAAAAAGTTTAAAAACCAAGTTTGTGCCTTTTTTTTTCGTATTTTCCCTACTTGAGTTTGAATACGACAAAAAAATGGAAAAAAACAATAATAATATAGCGATACTCGTTGATGGAGATAACGCACAAGCCAAATTATTAGAAAATATATTAGCAGAGGTTTCAAAATATGGAAAAGTTACAATTCGACGTATTTATGGCGATTGGACTACTCCTCAAATGAATAGTTGGAAGGATTTATTAAATGATTTGTCTTTCTCACCTATTCAAAAATTTAATTATACTTCGGGGAAAAACTCGACTGATAGCTCCTTGATCATTGATGCCATGGATATCTTACACGCCAAAATGGTCGATGGGTTTTGTATTGTCTCTAGTGATAGTGATTATACAGGATTAGCCAAGCGAATTCGAGAAGAAGGAATCTTTGTAATGGGAATAGGAGAGAAGAAAACACCGACTGCCTTTGTGCAATCCTGTGAGATTTTTACTTATTGTGAAACGTTGATGCCCAAAGTAGTAAAAGCTGAGAAGAATGTTAATCAGGAGAAAAAAGCAGTCGTAGGTGAAGAAGAAGACAATGATACTTTGACTATCACTAAAAAAGAAATGCGACTCATTGATAAAGCTTTTGATATGTCCGTGGATGAAGAAGTAGAAGCTTATATTTCTACGGTAGGGAATAACCTGCGAAAACTAGATCCAAGTTTTGACTCGCGTGATTATGGTTTTAGAAATTTAACCGAAATGTTTAAACATCTAAAAACCTACGAAGTCATTAATAATAATGTAAAAGGATTAAATCATCCTTTAGTAAAAAAGAAGTAACCGAAAGGTTACTTTTTTTTTGATAGCTAATTTGATTAAAAACCTTTTTCATTCAATTATTAATCTGTTTATGTTTTTTTATACATTTGGGCAAAGCAAATGTGTTTTTTTATATTATTCTTCTTTTTTGTTTGGATTAAGACGAATAAGAAAGAAAACGTGCAATAATAACTCAACCGTATGACAGAACAAGAACTAAAAACATTAACGGATGAAGCGTTAATTGAAAAAGGAAAAAAAGCGAAAACCTATGCTATAATAAATGCCGTTATGATTGGCGTTTTTGTTGGAGTGGCAATTTTCAGTACGTATAAAAAGGGCATGGGATTTTTTACCGTCTTTCCCTTGTTTTTTGTTTTTATCTTATTGAAAAGTGGACAAGAGTATAAAGTTATTGAAAGGGAACTTAAAGAACGAAACCCAAGATAATATGACTCATTGTTCAAGTTGTAATTTGAAAGAATCTGGTAATTTTTGCTCTAATTGTGGGCAATCTCTGGTTGTTGAGCGGATTGATCGTAAATATGCCTTGCAAGAATTGATGAAACTCACAGGGTATGAAAAAGGTTTTATTTACACGGTTAAAGAATTAGCCATTCGCCCTGGTCATGTGATTCGTCAATATTTGATGGAAGATCGACAGCGAATTACAAAACCCATTACTTTTCTTATCCTGACATCGTTGATCTATACCCTTGTTAGCCATTATTTCAAGTCTGATCTCATTCATACGGGAATGATGAAATCGATGTATGGAGATTCCTATATTTTTGAACTGTCTGTTTGGGTACAACAACATTATGGATATGCCAACTTGTTGATGTTAGTGCCTATTACTTTTTGGACTAAGCTTTTGTTTGACAAATACCAATACAATACGTATGAAACTTTTGTCGTGACGAGTTTAATTATGGCTGAAGGAATGCTGCTGTACACGCTCCAAGTGTTGTTGAATTTTGTATTTCCAAAAGTTATTCTGCTTAACGAATTGATTACAGCCGTTGTTCTATTTTTTTACGTGGGTTGGGCTATTGGTAAGTTTTATGGAGGAACCAAAGGCAATTACTTTAAAGCATTACTTAGTTACCTGCTCGGAGTAGCGTCTTTCCAAGTCATTGTAACAGTGATTGGAATAATTGTAGATATTGTATTTAAAAAATAAATAAAAAAGGTCAGCACAATTGCTGACCTTTTTTATTTCATTATTTATAACTAATATTAATGAGTTAATAATCAGATTATAAATTAAATAGCTTCGATATAAATTTCGACGTTAGTCGAGGTCGTTTTAAATCCAACTTCGTAAGTTGTTCCTTGGTAGCTGAACGTACTTTTGTCTTTAAAAGGACTGTTAGCTATTGGTAAAAAGATCTCTTTGGTGTTTTTATTGTATATTAATTCTTCTTGGAAATAATTATCTAAAACATTCATTCTTTCCCAATTTCCGCTTGGAGGGAGATTATTTGCATCATAATTGGGGGCAAAACTAGATTTTACAATGGATCCTGTAATTGGAGTTTTGCCATCATACACTTCAAATTTTATGAAGTAAATTTTACCTAATTTAGCGAGGGAATTGTATTCTTTTTGTGTGGCATTTTGCGAAATTAGTATAGAATTGTTGGCTAAAGTTCCGTTGGCATTCCATATGGGTTGAGTGTAGTATATAGGGTTAGTATATTGAGAAGTATGGGATTCTATTGTTCTAGCGTTAATGGATACATAATCATAGTTGATATAGTTACCATATTCATGTCCATTAGCAGTAAGATTGGGACTATTTGTAGTAGTTAAATTATGTCCCCAATATTTTAAGTCATCTGCTCCATCGTATACGGCAAGTCCAGAATAAGCGGCAAATTTGAAGGTAAAATCAGTGTCATTTCTGATAATAAAAAGATAATTATTTACCATACCACCACCATTGATTGAATCATACTTATATGGAGTGTCTACATTTATATCAGGATGACTTTGTTGAATATCTTTGCCAACTAGTGTAGATGAAGCTGTAGGTTCTTCATTAGAACAAGATAGCAAAACTAGTGTTAAACTTAAAAAAAATAATCTTTTCATAAAATAGTTATTGTGGTTAATTAATTAAAATTAGTTGTTTTTTATTTGCAATAAGGCTATTAAAACTGTAATAAATGTTAAAATAAAGAAATTTATTTTTTATTTTATTGAATACATTTACCGTAAATGTATAAAAAAAGTGATCAAAATATCTTTTGACCACTTTGGTATTTTGCGAGCCTTATTATTTAAACTATTTCTTTTTTTGCTGGCATATTTTTAACGACTGAAAGCAAAATGTAAAGCAAGATGATTATTGGAATAGCTAAGTAATGTAAAGCGATTAATAAAATAACCGAAACAAGAACAAAGCCCAATTGCAATTTATAGGCTCCCAAATTTTTAGGATTAATTTTCAATGAAAACAACGGTAATTCCGCATTCATGATATAGGCACTCAATACGCTAATGATAACCAATACATACGGATTACTCAAGAATGAAATAATCGTCTCAGAATCAGTTGTACTTACAATTAAGGGTAAGCTCAAAATAAAAAGGGCATTTCCTGGCGTAGGTAATCCGATAAATGAATCCGTTTGTCTGGTATCAATATTGAATTTCGCTAAGCGATATGCCGCTCCTAAAGTTATAAGGAAACCCAAATAGGGAACGATAGCCATATAATATGTTTCCGGGGTAAGATTGTACAAACCTTGCGTTTCTTGAATATTCGCTAACTGTTTGTAAATAATTAACCCAGGTACAACACCACTGGTTACCATATCGGCTAAGGAATCCAATTGAAGTCCTAATTCGCTCTTAACGTCGAGAATTCGCGCTACAAATCCATCCCAATAGTCGAAGAAAATACCAATACACACCCATAAAAAGGCCATGTGGATATTGTCGTCAAATGCATAGATACAAGCTATTAATCCTGAAGAAAGGTTTAATAAAGTGATGAAATTTGGAAGGTGTTTTTTCATGTATATCTTAATTTTAGTCTTCGTATAATTCAAACAAGGCACTTTGTTTTCTATACAAAGGTATCATAAACTTAGTAATAATAATATCTTCCTAGCCTTTTAGTTTTTTACTATTTTTACAACTTAGTATGAATAATAAATAAAGGTTTGTGAAAAAGCTAACAGTGTGTACGTTATTATTTTGCATAGGAATTGCAGCTCATGCGCAAAAAGCGCGAAAATATTCCAATGAGTTTTTGAATATTGGAGTAGATGCCGTTGCGATGGGAATGGCTAATAGCGTAGTTTCTTCAAGTGGAGATGTGAATTCCGTCTATTGGAATCCTGCGGGACTGATGCAATTGGAAGATCAACAGGTCGCTTTGATGCATGCTAGTTATTTCGCTAATATTGCTCAATATGATTATGCCGCATTCGCTATGCCGTTAGATGAGCGAAGCGCTTTGGGAATTTCAGTTATCCGTTTTGGTGTTGACGATATTATGAATACAACCGAATTAATTGATCAACACGGAAATATTGATTACAATCGCATTAGTTTGTTCTCTGCCGCTGATTATGCCTTTGTCCTTTCTTATGCGCGCAATACGCCCATTCCAGGGTTGACTTACGGTGTCAATGCTAAAGTAGTGCGACGCGTTATCGGAAAGTTTGCCAATTCTTGGGGATTTGGATTTGATGCTGGTGTACAGTATAAAACCAATTCAGATTGGATGTTTGGTGTGATGGCCCGCGATATTACAACCACGTACAATATGTGGAATATCAATAAAAAAGAATACAGCAAAGTGCAAAATGCTGTGGAAGGAATGAATCAGGAATTGCCAGAAACAACAGAAATCACCCTGCCTAAATTACAAATGGGCGTATCGAAAAACGTGAAACTCTCTCGTGATTTGAATTTGCTAGCTGCATTTGCGCTTCACGTTGAATTTGCTGAAACCAATGCCGTGATTTCAAGTGGATCGATGAGTATGACCCCTTCACTTGGTGTTGAGTTTGGTTATGCTAATTTAGTGTTCGTTCGTGGTGGAGTTGGAAATTTCCAAAATAACAGACAAATGGACAATAGCCAGAAGATGGAATTTCAACCCAATATTGGTGTGGGATTCCACTACAAAGGAATTCAAGTCGATTATGCTTTAACTGATATAGGGGATCAAAGTGCAGCTATTTACTCCAACGTATTCTCATTGAAATTAGATTTAGGAATTTTTAGAAAATAAAAAATGAAAAAATTAATCGCGCTGTTCTTTGCTGTGTTTATGATGCAAGGAAGCTTTGGAAAAACAGCAGATAGACAATTGTCAGAGAAAGCAAGAATCAGTGTTTTAACCTGTGGAACGGGCGAACAACTTTATGCGCTTTTTGGACATACAGCCATTCGAGTGTATGACCCAACAGAAGGGATTGATCGTGTGTACAATTATGGATTGTTTGATTTTAGAATACCGAACTTCTATCCTAAATTTGTGAAAGGCGATTTGCTTTACTTTGTGGATTACGATAGTTATGAAAGTTTTGTCGTTAACTATGCTTATGATAATCGTTCTGTGGTTGAACAAGAACTCAATCTTTCTCAAGTACAGAAACAACGCGTTTGGAGTCTTTTAAACGAATCGTTGAAGGAGGAAAATCGCTTTTATACGTATAAATTTATTGATCAAAATTGCACGACTAAAGTCGTTGATGTCTTAAATGAAGTGTTAACTGAACCAATTAACGTTGCGATTGAAGGAAATACAGCAAATTATCGTACAATCTTAAATACGTATTTAAAAGATCGTTATTTCGAAAAATTGGGAATTAATCTGATTTTTGGAAATAAAGTAGATTACCCGTCTACCTCGTTGTTTTTACCTGATAAATTTCAAGCAGGATTGGCTCACACCATGAATGGAGATCAACCTTTGGTGAAAGAAGAAGTTACCGTTTTTCAAGCTAAACCGATTGATGCTTATGTATGGTGGAATACCTACTGGTTTGCCTCTCTACTTTGTGCTTTAGTGTTGGTTTTGTCTATCAATCGCGTAGTTCGCTCCATTTACTTTATCGCCATGGGGCTTTTTGGACTATTTTTTCTATTAATAGGATTTTATTCCTTTCATAGTGAAGTATTAGTAAATAATGTGATTTTGCTATGTAATCCCATCTTACTTTTTATTCCATTTGTTAATAATAAAGGTAAAATTAAAAGAATATTAAGATTAATTGTTTTATTAATGTTAATGCTGTATGTTTTTTTGAATTTATTCTCAGAAAAATTAATAATAACGCTACCTTTGTACCTCTTAACTCTGACAACTTTATTTTTAGAGTTTAGAAGTAGTGTAGAAAAGAATAGAGAAAAATAACAAACTATGTTTTCATTTTTTAAATCTAAACCGATTTTAAAAAACTTAATTCCCGAAGGTTATGTGGATATTCATTCCCATTTAATTTATGGTATTGACGATGGAGCCAAGACAATTGATGATACAAAATACATTATCTCTTCGATGCAAAACCTCGGCTTTGAACAAGCAATCGCCACACCCCATACCACACCTTTAGTTTGGGAAAATACGCGTGAAGGTATTTTAGTACAACATCAAAAAGTACAAGAACAATTGCCTCAAGAATCCAAAGCAATTGGGTTGAGTGTTGCTTCAGAATATTTGATGGATGAAAGTCTATTGCCCTATATCGAAAACAAAGAACTTTTAACGCTAAAGGACAATTACGTTTTGGTTGAAATGTCCTATATGAATCCACCTATTCAACTCATGGATATCTTGTTTCAGTTGAAATCCAACGGATATGATATTGTATTAGCTCACCCAGAACGCTATAATTTTTATCACCAAAATACAGCCATGTACAAAAAATTGAAGAAAGCAGGTTGTCTTTTTCAAATGAATTTACTCTCCGTAACTGGATATTATGGCAAACATGTATTAGAAGCCGCAAATTATTTATTGCAACACGGATTGATTGATTTTGTAGGATCCGATATTCACCACGAAAAACACATCAAGGGATTTGATGCTAAAGTGGAGGTAAAAGCCATTGAGTTTTTTACGCAAGCAATTAATAATAATCAAGAGTTTAGAAAGTAGGATAACCTTTTTTTGTAACTATTTGATTTGTAGTGTTTTTTACTAAAAATACTTGAATGCATTATTGTCTGAATTATAGATGAAGTTTACTTTAGTAGAAGTAGTAATTTAAATTTTTAGACAATGAAACAAGCATTAATTCTACTTGTTTTTGGAGCTGTTTTTAGTACAGGATGTAGTAAGGATAGTACAAAAGAAAAAGAAGAACAAACAGTAAAAGAGGCCTTATTAGATTTAAAAATAAAGGAGGCAACTAAGGTCTTTGATCAGTATGGATGGACACCTGATTCTAATGTCAATCGCAATAGTAAGGCATTTAGAGCAGCATATGAGCAGATGGATTTAGAACAGTTGGATAAAATCCTCAAGATGTTTCATGAAGGGGTTGAATATGAAAATATTGATTCTATAAAGGGAGATAATAAAGGAGATGCTGATTATACAATAAATTCGACATAAAAAAAGCCACTCATTGAGTGGCTTTTTTTATGTTTGGATAAAGATTATTTATCTACAACTTCACCTTTAATTCTCAAAGGCACTGTACCGTTTTCATAGTTTACGGCATTAGATTCAACAGTAATTGTACGGCTGATTCTTCCGATGCTCATGTTGTATTTTACATCGATGTTTCCTTTTTTACCTGGCATGATAGGCTCTGTTGGTTTTGAAGGAACGGTACATCCACATGTAGAACGCACGTTTGTAATGATCAACGGTTGATCACCTGTGTTTGTGAATTCGAATGTACGTAATCCATCGTCATTCCCTCTAATCACTGTTCCGTAATCGATGGTGTTGTTCTCAGCAGCGAACTGAATTTTTGGACCACTTTGAGCGAATGATAAGGCACTAGATAAGACTAATGCGAATACTGCTATTAATTTTTTCATTACTATAATTTTTGTTGTTTTGTAAAATTAGAAACTTTTCTAAAACTCGCAAATTTTTTTCGCATATTCGATTTTAGATATACTTTTATAATTGACGAGTAATAATTACTTTTGTACAACACAAAGATAAATAAAACTAAGGTTACAAAAACGGAAAAAGTGGTTTTTCTGTCCAAGGGCCTGATGTTTTTTCTTTTTTTTAATAATTAAATTATAGAATAATGGTAATTCCTGCACAATTTGACGCAAAGCAAGTAGAGCAAAAATGGTATCAGTATTGGATGGAAAATAATTTTTTCCGATCTGTACCAGATGAAAGACAGCCGTACACCATTGTAATACCTCCTCCAAACGTAACGGGAGTATTGCACATGGGGCATATGTTGAATGTTACAATTCAAGATGTATTAATACGTCGCGCACGTTTAAAAGGGCTAAACGCATGTTGGGTCCCTGGAACGGATCACGCATCTATTGCAACTGAAGCCAAAGTCGTCGCTAAATTGAGAGAGCAGGGAATCAATAAAAACGACTTAACTAGAGAAGAATTCTTAACACACGCATGGGAATGGAAAGAGGAATATGGCGGTGTGATTTTAGACCAGTTGAAAAAACTAGGAGCTTCTTGTGATTGGGAACGTACAAAGTTTACAATGGACCCAGAAATGTCACAACAAGTAATCAAGTTGTTTGTTGATTTGTATAATAAAGGACTGATTTACCGTGGGTACCGTATGGTGAACTGGGATCCTGAAGCGAAAACAACCTTATCGGATGAAGAGGTTATTTACGAAGAACGCCAAGGAAAACTGTATCACGTAAAATATCAAATCGAAGGAACTTCGGATTATTTAACGATTGCAACAACGCGTCCAGAAACAATTTTGGGAGATTCTGCCATTTGTATTCATCCAAATGACGAGCGTTACCAACATTTAAAAGGTAAAAATGCAATCGTGCCGATTTGTAATCGCGTGGTGCCTATTATTTTCGATGAGTATGTAGATATGGAATTCGGAACAGGATGCTTGAAAGTAACGCCTGCTCACGATGTAAATGATAAAGAGTTAGGGGAACGTCACAACTTGGAAATTATAGATATTTTCAATGCAGATGCTACGTTAAATGATTTAGGCTTGCACTACAAAGGAAAAGATCGCTTTGTGGTTCGCAAGGAAATTGAAACGGAATTAGCAGCCATTGGTGCGTTAGATAAAGTAGAAAACTACCTGAATAATGTAGGAACGTCTGAGCGTACAAAAGCTGTAATTGAACCGCGTTTATCGGATCAATGGTTCTTGAAAATGGAAGAGTTAGCAAAACCTGCTTTAGATGCGGTAATGACAACTGAAGATGTAAAATTATATCCAAGTCGTTATAACAGTACCTATAGAAGTTGGTTGGAAAATATTCGCGATTGGAATATTTCTCGTCAATTGTGGTGGGGACACCAAATCCCCGCTTTCTACTATGGAGATGGGAAAGAGGATTTTGTGGTGGCTGAGACAAAAGATGCGGCTCTTGAATTGGCAAAAGCTAAATCAGGAAAAGCAGATTTGACAGTGACTGATCTAAGACAAGATGAAGATGCATTAGATACCTGGTTTTCTTCTTGGTTATGGCCGATGGCTGTTTTCAACGGATTAATCGACCCAGAAAACGAAGAATTTAAATACTATTATCCTACAAATGACCTTGTTACTGGTCCGGATATTATTTTCTTCTGGGTAGCGCGTATGATTATGGCTGGATATGAATATACAGGGGTACAACCCTTTACGAATGTTTACTTCACCGGAATTGTACGTGATAAACAACGTCGTAAAATGTCTAAATCCTTAGGAAACTCTCCTGATGCTTTAGGATTGATTGAAAAGTTTGGGGCTGATGGAGTACGCGTAGGGTTATTGTTGTCTGCTTCTGCAGGAAACGACATCTTATTTGATGAAGAATTATGTGCACAAGGAAAAGCGTTTACCAATAAGGTTTGGAATGCCTTCCGTTTAATTAAAGGATGGGAAGTTTCAGAAACTTTAGCACAACCAGAAACAGCAAAAGTTTCTTTAGCTTGGTATGAAGCGAAACTTCAAAAAACACTAGTGGAAATCGAAGATCACTTCTCTAAATACAGAATTTCAGATGCGTTAATGGCGATCTATAAATTGGTATGGGACGATTTTTGTTCTTGGTTCTTGGAAATGATTAAACCCGGTTACCAACAGCCAATTGATGCAATTACTTACAATAAAGTAATTGAACTATTGGAAGAAAACTTGAAGTTGTTGCATCCATTTATGCCATTCTTGACCGAAGAAATTTGGCAACTTATTAATGAACGTACAGCAGAACAAGCCTTGGTTATTTCTACATGGCCAGAAATGAAAGCATTTGATGAAAATGTAATCAAAGAGTTTGAATTTACAATGGAAGTAATCGCTGGTATTCGTACAATTAGAAAAGATAAAAATATTTCTTTCAAGGATACAATTGATTTGAAAATAATCAATAAGGAAAAAGTATCCACTTATTTTGACTGTGTTATTTCAAAGCTTGGGAATGTAACTAGTATGGAGTACGTGACAGATCAAGTAAGCGGAGCTCTTTCATACCGAGTAAAATCGAATGAGTATTTTATTCCAATGGAAGGAAATGTCAATGTAGAGGAAGAAATTGCCAAATTAGAAGAAGAGTTGAACTACTTAAAAGGGTTCTTGAAATCCGTACAAGGTAAACTATCGAACGAAAAATTCGTAAGTGGTGCACCCGAACAAGTCGTAGCCAGCGAAAAGAAAAAAGAAGCAGATGCTTTAGCAAAAATTGCTACAATTGAACAAAGTTTAGCTGGTTTAAAATAATAAATTAGCAAATTGATCATAAAGGTCTTTGGTTAGTATATGCTAATCAAAGACCTTTTTTTATCTTCGTTTTCATGAAATACAACATCCATACCCATCATCCAACGCATAGCGCAGATACCGTAGAAATAGTCAATCAAGACGTATCTAAAGTGGATTTAAGTATTCCTCAGTTTTCTTTGGGAATTCACCCTTGGTATATTGATGAAAATGAGATCGATAAACAACTAACTTTTATTGAAGACAATCTCCATCATCCAAATTGTTTGGCGCTAGGTGAATGTGGCTTAGATAAAAAGATTGAAATTCCGTGGGCTCTGCAAGAAGAAGTTTTTGTAAAACAATTACTTCTTGCAGAAAAAAATAAAAAAGCTGTAATTTTGCACGTCGTTTCCGCTTATCAAGAGGTTATAGCGCTAAAGAAGAAATGGAAGATTACTGTTCCACTTATTGTTCACGGGTTTAATAAGCATCAACAAGTGGCAGCAAGTTTGTGGAAAAATGGATTCTATTTATCGTTTGGCAGTGCTTTATTGCACAATGAACGATTGCAAGAAACTTTCTGTACGGTGCCTAATGCGTTTTTGTTTTTAGAAACAGACGATGATGCCACCACTGCGATTGCGGCAGTATATGCTAAGGCAACGGAATTGCGTCCTGATATTGCGCAGCTTGTAGAAGCGAATTTTAAACGGATATGGAGTAAAGAATACTAATTGGAACCTTTAGGGGGATTAATAATAAGAGATAGATGGCTATTTGGCAAGAAAGAGCAGCCTTACTTTTTAAAGAAGAAGGACTAGAAAAATTAAAAAACGCCAACGTATTAGTTGTTGGATTAGGAGGAGTTGGATCATTTGCTGCTGAATTTTTAGCACGTGCAGGTGTAGGGAACATGACGATTGTTGATGGAGATACTGTGGATATCACCAACATCAATAGACAATTACCTGCATTACATTCGACCATAGACAAACCGAAAGTACACGTCGTTGGAGACCGTTTGATGGATATTAATCCCGAATTAAACTTAACGCGTATGGAAGAGTTTTTATCACCAGAACGCACCCACGAGGTAGTAACAGAAGAATATGACTATGTTTTAGATTGTATTGACAGTATTACGCCTAAGATTAATTTAATTTTAGCAGCGAAGCGCAAACGCGTGAAAATTATTAGCGCTATGGGAGCGGGAGGAAAGATGTTAGCCTCTAAAATTGTGGTCAAAGACATCAGTAAAACAGATGTGTGCCCGTTGGCAAAACAAATTCGAAAACGCTTGAAAAAAGAGGGAATCTCATCTGGAGTAAAAGCTATTTTCTCAACAGAGAAACCAGACGAAAGTAGTTTGAAAATGACGGATGGTTCGAACTTCAAAAAATCGTTTTTTGGAACAAATAGTTGGATGCCCGCTTTGTTTGGATTGCATGCAGCCGAAAACGTGATACGTTACTTATTATCTAAATAACATACAAAAAAAGGAACTCCGTTGTAGAGTTCCTTTTTTGTATGTCATTTAAGAGGGTAATGCATCGAGTGCTAGTAAAATCTGCAATACCACAATTAGTATAGATAAGATCCACAAAAAACCATAAATGATATATTGAAAGAGGCTGGTTTTTTCTCCTGCTATTTTCTTTGCTTTTTGGAGCATCAACATCGGGATAATCAACGCCAAAACTACCAGCGAAATAGAGGCATATCCCAAGGCAATAACAAAACCATCAGGATAGAATAACGCAAACAGAATTGGAGGAAGAAACGTCAAAATAAAAGCACTAGCATTGTGTTTGATTTTGGGACGATCTTTAGCCAAATCCTTGATGTAATCGTTTAGAGCAAGTGCAACACCCCAAAAAGAAGTTAGAATTGCGGCCGCTGCAAAAATGGTAAATGCCACTTTGATAAACGGCGAACTATTGATTTCTCTGATTGATAGGAGTAGACCTTCTAATCCGGCATTGTTTTGTAAAATCGCGCTAAATACACTGCTTTCAATATTTCCTAAGATGGTAAGTTCCCAGATTAGATATAGAAGCAAAGGGATAATACTACCGATAAAAAACACCCATTTGAGTTGACGTAAGTTTCCATCCAAGTACTTAACTAAACTTGGAATAACCACGCTAAATCCGAAAGAGGTAAAAATAATGGGAATCGTTGCTAACACAGGAAAAGGACTTTGTGGTACATAACTCAAATATGCCATCTCAATATGAGGCAGTAGGAGTCCTAAAACTAAACAAAGACACAG
Organism: Myroides fluvii; assembly: GCF_009792295.1. Lineage (NCBI taxonomy): Bacteria > Pseudomonadati > Bacteroidota > Flavobacteriia > Flavobacteriales > Flavobacteriaceae > Myroides > Myroides fluvii. The sequence goes on from NZ_CP039934.1 coordinate 2,339,632, forward strand.
TATTTTTATAGTAAATATAACTTTGGTACTATAATCTACTGCCCTGGTTCCGAAGGCAATGATTCCTCCAAAAATAAGGGTAAAGAGAATCGCACTTAGTTGAGGAGAGACCTCAAAATGTAATAATTGTTCGAGATTGGATCTCAAAATATCCCCACCTCCTGCTATATAGGCACTTACAAGTGCGTACATCAAGGTTAACATACTCAATCCGGTGATAATAGCTCCGGGTTTTCCTAAATATTTTAAAGTTAGCGTATTAAAACCTGCAGAAGTGGGATTGTATCGATAGACATTTACTAGTAGAACGGAAGTATAAAACATAGCAAACCAAATACAGAATAGGGTGAATGACATAAATAAGAAACCTACCTTGGCCGATATAATGGGCATTGCTAACATTCCTGCGCCGATTGTAGTTCCTGCTACAATAAGAATACTTCCGATTAATTTTTGCATTTTGTTTAAAATTTTTGTTTTACTTTTTGCGTTATTTTTTCATTCACCTATAAAAAAAGAGAGCGAACAAGGATACTATTTACACAAGAATCGTACCTCTGATTGGTTCTTTTTCTTTTTTATTAGAAAAGATTCTAAAAAAAATAAATATATGTTTTATTTATATTTTTTGCGATAAAAATTAGTAAAAACTAATGGTAAAGGAAATGTAGGAGATGTTCATTGTGTTTTTAATCGAAAAAAAGATTTTTTTTGTAGAATAGTACAAGTGAAAAAAATAGAAAGGATTGATTCTCAGTTTAGCATGAGAAGTAAATAACTTAGTATGAATAAGAATAACAATTAATTCCTCGTTTTGAGCCTAAGGGAATTGAAGAACAATGTTTATCTTTGAGTCAATCAAAAGGCATGAAAAATGAAGAATATTGAGGAAGAGTTACTAGCCAAAAACATTAAACCTACTGCAATGCGGATTTTAGTGCTTAAATTTTTAAAGCAGCAACTAGGAGCCGTGTCTTTAGCCGATATAGAAAATAGTTTTGACCAATCGGATCGAGTGACAATTTATCGCACGGTAAAAACTTTTGAAAGCAAAGGATTGTTACACAGTATTACGGCGAATAATGTAACGCAATATGCCTTGTGTTCTGCTAAGTGTTCTGAAGACAATCACAGAGATACTCATTTACACTTTGTTTGCAATCAATGTAAAAAGACAATTTGCTTGACACAAGTCGCTATTCCCCCTATTGAAATACCGGAGGGATTTCAGCTCAGCGAAATAGAAGTGACTGTCAAAGGCGTGTGTGAACATTGTCAGGCGTAATTGCCTCGACTAACGTTGTGTTATATGTCGTATGATGAGTTGGGCGTGAACTCTTGAATTTTCAATAAACCACGTATGTGTATTTAAACCACCGCAAACTACACCCGCTAAGTACAAGTTCGAAATATTAGTTTCCATCGTTTCTGCATTGAATGTAGGTAGTAAATCCACCTCGTTTTGATTGGTAATTCCCAGTTGACGTAAAAAATTAAAATCGGGACGATAACCCGTCAAGGCTAAAACAAAATCGTTAGATAGCGTAATGAATTTACCTTGCTGCTCTAAGGTAACAGTGGCGGGATTGATAGCTGTCAGTTGACTGTTGTAGTAAACTTGAATCGCACCTTCTGCGATTCGATTTTCAATGTCGGGTTTTACCCAATATTTCACGTGTGAACTAATAGCACTATCTCGTACAATCATCGTTACTTTAGCTCCTTTTCGATAGCACTCTAAAGCTGCATCCACGGACGAGTTACTTGCTCCAACTACCACAACTTCCATATGGGCATAATAATGAGGATCATTGTAATAATGAGAAACCTTAGGTAGGTTTTCTCCAGGAATATTCAAGAGGTTTGGGAAGTCGTAAAAACCTGTAGCAACAATAACGTGTGTAGCGTTATATCTGTCTTTTGAGGTTTCTATTTCGAAATGGCCTTCCGCTTGTTTGTGAACACCTAGTACGGTTTCAAATAAATGAATTGATAATTGGTGAAGATGAGTTACACGTCTGTAGTATTCCAACGCTTCTTTGCGTCTAGGCTTGTTTTCTGCACTAATAAACGGAATATCATCGAGTTCTAATCGCTCAGAAGAGGAGAAGAACTGCATATTGATGGGATAGTGATAGAGTGAATTTACCAAACAACCTTTTTCAATAATAAGATAAGATAATCCCGCTTTTTTAGCTTCAATCCCACAGGCAATTCCGATTGGACCACCACCGATAATTAGTACATCTATATGTTTCATTCTCTTGTAAATAAACCCGTGGTTTGCTATTAGCCTTTGGGGTATACAAAATTATTGAATTATTTTGGTTAAGAGAAGGAAAAGCACAAGTTTACAATGGAGTATAAAAAAGGGGATGCCTATACAGACATCCCCTTTTACTATGATTTAGAATGGATTATTCGTTTACTTTGTCAGCAACTAAGTGAATTCCAATTTCCATGTCTTTGCTAATTGCCCAATCAGCTGGGTTAAGTGCAGCACCAGAATCTTTATCTGTAGTACCGAAAACTAATCCCCATTCTGTACGATCAGCCATGAATGCAGCATCCATAACAGCTTTTCCGTTCTCAACAGTTACTTTAGCTGGGAAAGTAATGTTTACAGTTTTTCCTAAGATAGTTAAGTTTCCACTTACGATTTTGTTTGCACCTTCAATTGTACTAGTGTGTTTTGCAGCATCGAAATCTTCAACTTTTGTGATTTTGAAATCAACTGTTGGGTTTTTCTCTACGTCGAAGAAATCAGGACTTTTTAAGTGTCCTTCTAATTTTGCTAAATCCTCATCAGCATCAACAGAAGCACGGTCAGCTTTGATAGAAGCCATATCCACAGTATATGAACCAGCGTTTAGTCCATTTGCATCAATAGCAATATCTCCAGCTGTTAAAGTTAAGGTACCAAAACGTGGGTTTAATCCACCTTTATGTCCTACTTTCCAAGTTACATTACTCTCTGTTAAGTTAACAGTGTATTTGTCTCCTTGTTCTACTGCAACTTCTTGCTCTGCTGTAGTTGTTGCTTTATCAGCATTCTTATTTCCACATGAGGCTAATGAAAGAGCAGCTACTACTGCTACTGATAATAAAATTTTTTTCATCTTAATTCGCTATTTTGTTTCCTCAAATGTACAATACAAAAATGAATATACAATAGTTTAATAAACTACTGAGTGTTAAAAAGTTATAAATAAACGTTTTTTGTGAAATAATGACGCTTATTTCGTTGAATATGTTTTTAAATAGATGTCTTTTAGGCCAAAAAAAAGGTTTTTTGTTGAAAACTTCTGTTAATGATTTCGGGGAAACAAGTACATAAGAAATCAATAAAAGGATGAAGTTTTTAGCCGTTGTCTAAAGGAAATAAAGAGAAATAGGAGGATAACGAAAGCGTTATCCTCCTATTTCTGATTTGCAACTACATGCTATAACTCTTTGAAAGTCGAAATAATATTTATCAATTCATCACCTTGATAGTCTTTGTTTTGTCCAATTGTCCAACCGATAATTTCGTAATTTCCTTTTTTACCTTCAATCAGCACTTGAATCATGTACATAAAGTTTCCTTCTTGTGACATGGATAGTTTGTAGATTTTCCCAGGTAAACCATTAATGCGAACTTCATCTTCTTTTACAATTTCATAATCAGGTCTGCTAGCATAAGCTGCTAGTGCTTTTTGAGTGAATGCTTTGAAATCTTCTTCTGTTGTTTTTGGAGATTCTTTTGCAATAATGTACACTTGTTTGTACGTATTCCCATACTGAATATCCGCATTCGGATAAAGATCTGTCATAACCGCTAGTGTCGAAGGCATTTCCATAGTAAATTGATCCTTAACCGTTACCGTTTGAGGAGGTGCCACTTTTTGATTACAACTAGCCAATCCTAGTGTTGCGCAAAGAATAAAGAATAGTTTTTTCATTTAAAAACAGTTTTAATAATAAAGAATATTTAAAGTTAACTCAAAATAGTGATACCTATTGCTATTTATATCTAAAATATTTTAGCTGGGTTGTTATACGGAAGCTAACTTTTAATTTAAGATTCAATTAAGGGGAATTAAATAGAATTTTGTACATTAGAAGGAATAAAACTAAAAGTAAAAAATTATGGCAAAAAAAGTATTAATGTTAGCAGGTGACTTCGTAGAAGATTATGAAGTAATGGTTCCGTATCAAGCATTATTGTCTGTTGGAGTAGCGGTGGATGTAGTTTGCCCAGGAAAGAAAAAGAATGATATCATCGCAACGGCCATTCACGATTTTGTAGGGTTTCAAACTTATGCAGAAAGTAGAGGACATAATTTTGTAATCAACAAGAGTTTTGATGAGGTAAAAGTGGAAGATTATGCTGGTTTGTACGTATGTGGAGGTCGCGCACCAGAGTATATTCGCTTAAATAAAAATGTGATTAAAATCGTGCAGTATTTCTTTGAAAAAAACTTACCTGTTGCGGCGATTTGTCACGGTATCCAAGTCTTAACCCCTGCTAATGTATTAAAAGGGAGAACCCTTACCGCTTATCCAGCAGTGGGGCCAGATGTTGTTGTAGCTGGAGGCATTTACAAGGAAATTGATGCAGATAAAGCAATAACAGAGGGCAATTTAACAACTTCACCAGCATGGCCAGGACATCCTGCTATTTTGAGTGAATTTTATAAGCTCTTGGGAATCAAAATTGGCTAAGAAGAGAAAAGCGGTGTGATAGTTTGCGAGGTTAAAAGAAGAACACATGTAAAACATTTCTTATTTTAGCAGCGCAAATTTTTTATATATGATTTCAGAACAACAATTTCAGGCTGAATTAAATCAAATTATCGTTAACGCCATACGCGAAGATGTGGGAGATGGCGATCATAGTTCATTGGCGTGTATCCCTTTAGAAGCTCGAGGAAAAGCACAAGTTTTAGTGAAAGAGGCGGGTGTTATTGCCGGAGTAGAATTTGCTCAAATGATTTTACAGTACGTTGATCCTAGATTGGAAGTTGAAGTTTTTATTCCAGATGGAACAGCTGTAAAAATAGGGGATATTGTACTTACTGTGGCAGGATCATCCCAATCGATCTTAAAAGCAGAACGCTTTATGTTGAATGCGATGCAACGCATGAGTGCTATCGCAACAAAAACACGCGTTTTTGTTGACTTACTCGAAGGAACAAAAACCAAAATATTGGATACGAGAAAAACAACACCGGGAATTCGCGCTATTGAAAAATGGGCGGTGAAAATTGCTGGTGGTGAAAATCACCGTTTTGCTTTGTATGATATGATTATGTTGAAAGACAATCACATTGACTTTGCAGGTGGAATAAAAGAAGCCATTGACAAAACGAATGATTATTTGAAAAACAACAAGAAAGATTTGAAAATCATTGTTGAAGCCCGAGATTTAGACGAGGTAGAACAGATTTTAGCTTGCGAGAATGTGTATCGCATCTTGTTGGATAATTTTGATTTTGAAACAACAAAGAAAGCAGTTGTGCGAATCGGCAATCAATGTCAAACCGAATCTTCAGGAAATATCAATGAAGATACAGTACGAGAATATGCACTTTGCGGTGTTGACTTCGTTTCGTCTGGGGCATTAACGCATTCGGTTTACAATATGGATTTAAGTTTGAAAGCAGTTTTATAGCGTATAAAAAATATGCATGTCTAGAGAAGTAGAGGATAAGTTAGCCCGTATACCTATTATTAATAAAATAGTTCGGGGACTACAGCGGATAAGGTTTTCCTTTCTTGAGGGATACTCCTTGTATGATCTAATCGAATTGTATTTGGTTGGAATCATAAAAGGGGCCTTTTCCTATCGAGCAGGATCCATCGCCTTTAGTTTCTTTATGGCCTTGTTTCCCTTTGCACTGTTCATTCTGAATTTAATTCCCTATATCCCCATTGATAATTTTCAGGCTGACTTTTTGCAGTTTATTGAAAATTCTGTGCCACCTAATACCTACGAAGCTATTCAATCTATTATTCTCGATATTATGAATAATAGTTATAAGTCGTTGTTGTCTTCCGGATTTTTACTCTCCATTTTTTTAATGACGAATGGGGTTTTTGCTATTATTGGCGGATTTGAATCTTCTTATCATATTACAATTTCACGTAATATTATCAGACAGTATCTCGTGGCATTAGCACTTTCGCTTATTTTGTCTTTTGTTCTGATTTTTTCAGTCGCTTTTTATGTGGTATTAGAAGTGTTAATTTACCGTTTAGCTATTGATGCTAATTGGTTTGTTTGGCTGCGTAATTTGTATTTGTTGATGGTCGTATTACTGACTACATCTATTCTATATAAGTTTGGAGCGAAAGAAACCAAAGGCGTTTCCTTTATTTCCATCGGTTCGGTTTTTACTACTATTCTGTATGTTTTAACCTCGTATGGCTTCGGTGTTTACGTGCTTCGATTTGCGCGATATAACGAATTATATGGGTCAATAGGAACACTTTTAGTGGTCATGTTTTATTTGTGGATTAACTGCATGATTTTATTGTTGGGATTTGAATTAAATTTAGCGATTCGTAAAATTAAATTGAAAAAATAAGTATATTTGATTGTGATGTTTAATTTAAAAACCGAAAAATGTTATGAAAAACTCAATACTTATACTTTTGTTTTTTATGGGGGGATTGCTTACCACTCAGGCTCAATCTATCCTTGGAAAGTGGAAAACGTTTGACGATCAAACAGGTGATGCTAAGTCTATTATAGAGATCTCAGAAAAAGGAGGGAAATACCAAGGAAAAGTTATCGAGATTTTAAATCCAGCCAAAAAGGATTCAAAATGTGAAAAATGTCCGGGTGAAGATAAAGGAAAACCAATTGAAGGTTTAGTCATTATCAAAAATCTGACGAAAAAAGGAGAAGAATATACTGGGGGAACAATTATCGACCCTCAATCTGGAAAAGAATATAAATGCTCCATCAAAATGAACGGAAAAACAAAATTAGAAGTTCGTGGCTACGTTGGGATTTCATTAATTGGACGAACGCAAACCTGGACTAAAATGTAAATATAGAAAGGCTATCCGAATCGGTAGCCTTTTTTGTTTCTATTAGAATGCAAAAAGAAGGAAGTTCGCCTTTCCATTTCATTTAACATATTTTTACTCGTCAATTTAGATGAAATTAGAGAAAGGTCAGTTACCTTTGAAGGGTCTATGTGTTGGTCGTTAGATCGTTAGGTTTATTTTATTGCAAACAGTAGAAGAGGAAGTATTCTTTTGCGTTTTTAGACGAAGTAAGCTTTAGTTGTAATCTTTTTCCTGCTGTAGCTAAATAAATGAATAACAAGTATAGTGGATGAATTCTCTATGTAGAGAAAACCTTATGGAAATAGGGTATAAATCCGTATTTTTGGAATTGAAAAAATCAAAGGCTATTATTTAGCTAATTATAATTTTGAAATCAAATGAATAGAGTATTGGTATGTTTTCTACTCGTTGTAACAACCATGGGGTGTATGACGTCAAAATCAACACATCAGCCTTATATGTATGACAGTGGGCCTGATTTTGTTGTAGAAGGAATGTATCGCATTATCGATGAAGAGGGGAAAATGGGATTTGCCAATGTCAAAGGACAAGTGGTGATTAAACCTCAATTTGCCTTTGTTTTTCCTTTTAAAAATGGTGTAGCTAAAGCTACATTTGAAGGAATTAGTAGAGAAGTAAAAGGATCTCGAGGAGAGTATCACTATTGGGACAGCCCATCTTGGTTTTATATAGATCAAAAAGGGAACATCGTTTCTGAAAAAACAAAAAATTAGATTTCCATTCTTTATTTTGATTCAAAGGATACTACCTTTGAAGTGATTAACCTCTTTTGACATGCATTATTTTGTTGAGGTCATTGTGCCTTTAGCTTTAGATCCCACATTTACGTACCGAATCAACGAAGTCGAATTTGATTTTATTCAAGTTGGCATGCGGGTAGCTGTGCCTTTTGGACGCAATAAAGTGTACACGGCTTTAGTGGTGGAAAAACACCACCGACAACCTGCGACATACGAGGCGAAAGATATTCATGAAATTATCGATATAGAACCTGTCGTTACAACCGAACAAATTAAGTTTTGGACGTGGTTAGCAGAATACTATATGTGTACCCTTGGCGATGTTTACAAAGGAGCGATGCCATCACAATTGCTATTGGAGAGCGAGACCATTATTCAATGGAATGACAAGACAGATATAAAATCGGAAGAGCTAGACGATGCAGAATACTTATTGTATGAAGCCATGCAAATTCAATCGATTTTAAAACTCGACGAGGTGATTGCGATTCTCAATCGCAAGAAAGTTTTCCCAGTGATCAATAGTTTATTGACCAAAGGTGCTATTTTTCTGCAAGAGGAAATGGTCGAAAAGTACAAGCCCAAGCAAATTCGCTATGTGCGTTTAGCTGAAGAGTATGTACAAGAAGACGGCTTGACCAAGTTGATGGAATTAGTCAATCGAGCAACAAAACAGCGCGAATTAATCCTAAAGTATTTCCAGTTACAAGCCACACAAAAGAAAGGAATCAGCATTAAGCAACTGATTGAAGAAGGAGAAAGTAGTCAAGCCATAGTCAATGCCTTACTAGAAAAGGGCATTTTCGAATCTTATTACCTCAATCACGATCGCGTGGTGTTTAACGATGCAACTTCAGAGGGGATTCAATTGACAGATGAGCAAAGTAAAGCCCTTTGGGAAATTGAACAACAATTCAAAGAAAAAGAAGTCGTCTTGTTACACGGGGTTACGGCCTCAGGAAAGACAGAAGTTTATATTAAACTCATTGAGAAATTCTTAGCCCAAGAAGGACAGGTGTTATTTCTCTTGCCTGAAGTGGGAATAAGTGCGCAATTAGTACAGCGCTTAACGGCCTATTTTGGCAATCAAGTGGCGGTGTATCACTCGCGTTACTCTCATAATGAGCGATTGGAAGTTTGGAATCAAGTCTTTTTGCAATCAGAAAAGGCCAAAGTAGTAATCGGAACGCGTTTATCTGTTTTCTTGCCGTTTCAAGATTTGCGCCTCGTAGTGATTGATGAAGAACACGATGCCAATTACAAACAACATGATCCAGCCCCTCGTTATCACGGGCGGGATGCCGCTGTGGTATTGGCGATGCAGCACAAAGCGAAGGTGTTAATGGGATCAGCTACACCGAGTTTGGAAAGCTATTACAATGCAGAACAAAAAAAATATGGATTAGTTGAACTAACCAAGCGTTATACGAATGTATTACTACCCGAGATTGTCTTGGTCGATAGTAAAGATAAATACAAACGCAAACAGATGACAGGGCATTTCTCAGATCAATTGATTGACGAGATCAATCAAGCGTTGTCTTTAGAAGAACAAGTGATTCTCTTTCAAAATAGAAGGGGATTCTCTCCTGTGGTGGAGTGTATGACGTGTGGTGCGGTTCCTGAATGTCCGCATTGTGATGTGAGTTTGACGTATCACAAATACAGAAATGAATTGCGTTGCCATTATTGTGGCTATACCTTGCCGATGCCCAAACAATGTGGGCGTTGTCACAGTGTAGATTTGAATACGAAAGGTTTCGGAACCGAACAAGTAGAAGAAGAGTTAAGAGAATTATTTCCCAATAAGCGCATTGCCCGAATGGATCAAGATACCACAAGGGGAAAGTACGCCTATGAAAAGCTCATCGAAGCCTTTGAAAACAAACAAATCGATATCTTGGTGGGAACGCAAATGCTAGCCAAGGGGTTTGATTTTGACAATGTAAACTTAGTGGGGATTATGAATGCCGATAATAGTTTGTATCATCCTGATTTTAGAGCCCATGAACGCGCCTTTCAAATGATGACGCAAATTGCAGGACGTTCGGGTCGATTTGACAAAAAGGGAAAGGTAATCATTCAGACATTTAATCCCTATCACAATATCATTCAACAAGTAACCAATTACGATTATAAATCCATGTACAAAGAGCAGATGTATGAACGTCACAACTTTCAGTATCCGCCTTTTTACCGCTTGATTCGATTAACCTTAAAGCACCGCGACTTTGAAAAGCTCAAGGAATCGTCTTTTTGGTTGTACAACAACCTCAAAGGACAATTGGGTATTCCAGTGTTAGGACCAGAAGAACCTGGGATTAACCGCATTCGAAATCAGTATATTCGCGTGATTTTAATCAAGATTCCACAGCAAGTGATGTTGAACCAAACCAAAGGACAAGTAAGACGCATCTTAAAGAGTTTTGAGTCTATTGGAGCGTATCGTTCGGTTCACGTAGTGGCTAATGTTGATTTTTATTGATTATATTAGGGGTTAGGGTTAATGAAAATCGGGTCATAGTATACCAGGTGCATTCCTTTCCATTTTTCAGGGTTCAAGGGCTGTTTAAATGATTGGGCTTGATCGATAATTTTCGTAATTACTGTATTAGGAGTAATAGTCCAATGATTAATAGGTTGATTAAAGGTTTGGGTTCTTGCAAACATTTCTTGCATGAAAATAACTTGACTCACGTCCCATTGATCTAAAGGTTGATTAAAGGCTTGTGATTCTGCAAACATTTCTACCATAGAAAGGACTTGACTCACATCCCATCGGTTTAACGGTTGGTTAAAAGAGATGGCTAACGTAAACATTCGATTCATATTAGTGACTCGACTCACGTTCCATTCATTTAAAGGTTGATTGAAGACTTGTGCTCCTGCAAACATTTTACTCATATTGGTAACTTGACTCACATCCCAATTGTTTAAAGGTTGATTAAATTGCTGAGTACCTATAAACATTCCTTCTAGGGATTTAACCTGACTCATATCCCATTGTTCTAAAGGTTGATTGAATGGAGTTTCAGCAAACATATATGCCATGCTCCAAACTTGACTAATATTCCAAGTATGTAAAGGCTGATTGAATGGGGTATTTGAAAACATACTTCCCATGGTAGTAACTTGACTAACATCCCAGTTGAATAAAGGTTGGTTAAATGAAGTATTTGAAAATAGCCCTCCCATGTTCGTAACTTGACTCACATCCCAGGTATCCAAAGGTTGATTGAAAGCTAATGCATGATTAAACATACACCACATATTCGTTACTTGACTGACATTCCAAGTTTGTAAAGATTGGTTGAATGTGGATGCGTGATCAAACATTTGGGAAAGATTCGTTGCTTGACTCATGTTCCATTGATCTAATGGTTGGTTGAATGTTTCTGCTTGGTAAAACATGCCAGAGAAATTAGTGACCTGACTCACATCCCACTGATTAAGGGGTTGATTTAATTTTTTCGCATGGGCAAACATAAAACTCATACTTTTTACTTGTTGTAGATTGGGAAGGTCTGAAGCGGTTACTATCACTTCTTCCGCTCCACTAAACGCATTTTCCATTGTGCTCCATTCAATATCTCCCCATTGTTGTATTTCGATTAAGTGTTTTTCTCTTAAATAAATATTTTTTGAAGCTCCATACATATACTCTATTGCATGTAAAGGGTTTCGTTCGGTAGGGGTTAAGGTTAAGCGATATTGACCTTCTGGTACAAGCAGACTAAGATCGTTTTGTCCGATACCATAATAAATTAAAGAGGAATCTGTTGTGTTTTCTAACCTATAGAAATATTTACCTTGCAGGCTGAGTTCAAAATTGTTTCTGTTACCGTAAGGGGTTGGCAAATCCCAAAGTGTTACAAAAGGTTTTTTGTAATTGGGTTGTTTTTGTTTCTCCCATGCTGCAATTGTTTGTTGCATTTGTTGGAGATTCAATTTGGTGTTGTCGAATAGGTGAGCAAAGAAAACAATAGAAGAAACTTCCCATTGATCCAAGCGTTGATTAAATTGATGAGCGCCATGAAACATGCCAGCCATGTTGGTTACTTGATGAACGTTCCATTTGTTTAAGGGTTGGTTGAATGCAGAAGCCCCTCTAAATAGATAACTCATGTCCTTTACATTACTGACATTCCAATTGTTTAACGGTTGGTTAAAGCTTTCTGCTTGATCAAACATGGATTCCATTTTGGTTACTTGATGAACCTTCCATTTTTTTAGCGGTTGGTTGAATGCAGAAGCTCCTCTAAATAGATAGCTCATGTCCTTTACATTACTGACATTCCAGTTGTTTAACGGTTGGTTAAAGCTTTCTGCTTGATCAAACATGGATTCCATTTTAGTCACTTGACTAACCTCCCATTGATCTAAGGGGTGGTTGAATTTTCTAGCCTGAAAAAAGAGATAACTCATATCTGTTACCTGGCTTACATCCCAATGATTAATGGGGAAATCTAAGTAATGTGCACATAAAAACATGCCCGACATATTGGTGACTCTACTGAGGTCAGGGACATCTTGAGCAACAATAACCATTCTGCTTGCACCCGCAAAAGCATTTTGCATGCTGCTCCACGGTACATCACCCCATTGAACAACAGATAAAAGTTCATCAAAGGGATTGGGATATTCTTCTCGTTCACGTTCATAAAGAGAAACGGTGATATCGGGATTGTAAAACCGATGCAACGGTTTGTCGCCAACGGGAGTTAAACTAAGGCGATAAGGTCCGCGTTTAGGAAAATTTAATTCGAGCCTATCTTTTCCCCTTCCTTCTCCTTTTATCGTTGGATATTGAATGCTTTCCCAAGTATAGGTGTATTCTCCTTCCAAATGAAGACTAAGTTTATGGGTGTTCCAAGTAGTAATAAAAGGTCGTTGTGCATGACTGCTCAAACCAGCAAGAAAAAAGAGAACGCCTAAAAGCATAAAACGGAACCAAATGTGTTGCCTCATGTTGTTAGTTATAAGGTGAATAGTGGTGAAATGTACTAAAAAATACAACAGAAAAAGAAGGGAATTGTGAAATAAGTCTAAATCTTGTTCATCACCCTGCATTAAATCGTACTTTTGTTTTTATAAAAAGGAACTAAATTTAAAAGAAAATGAGTCAACCGAAAATTGTCGTATCACAAGAGGCTGCGCAAAGTCAAGATAATTACGATATCATCTATTCTAACATCACCTTTATTAATCTAATCCGCGAAGAAGCAGAGGAAGAGGATCCAGAAGAAGACCGCGTAGATGAAATGATTCCACAGGATGCTTTTTTAAGTTATTATGTTGATTATTATTTATCTCAATATGAAAACGGAAACTTCTCTCAATTTGTGTACAATATAGGTGCTGATTTAGAATTGATCGATTGGATTATTGAAGGATTAGAGAAAATAGAATCTGTAGAACATTTGGCTTTATTGAAAAAGCGCTTGGAGGTGTTAGAAAATATGGATGAGGTGGTTTTAGAAGCTTTTATTGAGAGCGACTATTTTGGAACCAATCCAACCCGTGATCTTTTAAATGACGATACTTTTTTCAATATTGAAGAGGACTTAATTGATTTGAATGCGAATTGGTTGAAACAGCATCCAGAACTTTTAGTATTATCGATCGATGAGATGTACGATTATGCTGAGCAGTTATTGGGAAAAAAAGTAGAGAGAGAATAAGCAGTTGGATGCTTTTTTGTTTTTTTGCAAGGTGTTTTTTTGTTTAATTAATTAAAAGAAGGACAGTGTAGGCTTTTGTATGTGAAAATTGTTCTTTTAGCACATTGAAACAAAAAAGCGAAGAAGCACAAAAACAAAAAGACATAAAAGCAAAAAGGCATAAAAAAGAAAAAGTAAAAAAACTTTGGTTGATGTTGTATAAAGTACTATTTTTGCACTCAATTTTATAACAAAATAAATTTTTATTTTATGAATCAATACGAAACTGTTTTCATCTTGAATCCCGTTTTATCTGAAACTCAGGTAAAGGAAACAGTACAGAAATTCGAAGAATTTCTTACTTCAAGAGGAGCTGAAATGGTAGCTAAAGAGGATTGGGGCTTAAAAAAATTAGCTTACGAAATCCAACACAAGAAAAGTGGTTTTTATCACTTGTTTGAGTACAAAGTTGCTGGAGATATTATCATCAACCTTGAAACAGAATTCAGACGTGACGAAAGAGTTATGCGTTTCTTAACTGTTGCTTTAGATAAACACGCGATATCTTGGGCTGAGAGAAGAAGAGAAAAATTAAAATCTAAAAAAGCTTAATTATTATGTCAACTATTGAGCAATCTGCAAAAGGGAAAAAAGACGGAGATATCAGATATCTAACGCCTTTAAACATAGAAACAAACAAAACTAAAAAGTATTGTCGTTTCAAAAAATCAGGAATCAAATACATCGATTATAAAGATGCTGATTTCTTATTAAAATTCGTTAACGAGCAAGGTAAAATTTTACCTCGTCGTTTAACTGGAACTTCTTTGAAATACCAAAGAAAAGTTTCTGTAGCGGTAAAAAGAGCTCGTCACTTAGCTTTAATGCCATACGTAGCGGATTTATTAAAATAATATAATACAAAACAAGTTGTTGGTTTTCAACTTAGAAACCTAACTTCTTATTAAAAAGGACATCAACATGGAAATTATCTTAAAACAAGACGTTCAAAAATTAGGATTTAAAGATGACGTAGTAACTGTTAAACCAGGATACGGACGTAACTATTTAATTCCTCAAGGACTTGCAGTTTTAGCTACTCCTTCTGCGAAGAAAGTTTTAGCTGAAAACTTAAAGCAAAGAGCGCACAAAGAAGCTAAATTAATCGCTGACGCTAAAGTTGTAGCTGATGCATTAAAAGCAATTGAAATCAAAATCGTTGTTAAAGCTGGTGGAGAGAAATTGTTTGGTTCAGTAACGAACCAAGATTTAGCTGAAGTATTTGCTAAAAACGGACAAGTAATCGATAGAAAATTTATCGCTTCAGGTGTTATCAAACGTTTAGGTAAATACAATGCAACAGTACGTTTACACCGTGACGTAATTGTTGAGGTTGATTACGAAGTAATCGCTGAGCAAGAGTAATTCACTTGAACTGTTTTTCAGTTCAATGTAAATATAACTGATATAAAAAGCCTTCCTATTCAGGGAGGCTTTTTTGTATTTCTGATCCTTTGCTTTTTTGAAGAACTATTCAATTAAAGCAGTATTTTTATTATATTTTCATCGTCTCATCGTCTCATCGTTTCATCATCTCATCGTCTCATCGTCATAACTCATAACCAAAATGGACATTAAAAAAAGATTTGATCGCATCATCAGTATATTCATTCATCTGCAATCCAAACCTATTGTAACGGCTCAGGAATTAGCGGATCGATTTGAGGTGAGCTTGCGTACCATTTACCGCGATATACGGTCCTTAGAACAAGCGGGTGTTCCGCTTTATAGTGAAGCAGGAGTTGGCTATGCGGTTGTGGATGGATATAAGATTCCACCAACTCTATTTACTCGGGAAGAGGCTTTGAGCTTTGTTGCTGCGGAAAAAATCATGCAGGTTTATGTAGATCAAGAACTCAGTGATCACTTTACTTCCGCTTTATTTAAGATGAAAGCCGTGTTGCGTTCGTCTCAAAAAGCTGAGGTGTCAGGTATTTCTCCCGCTGTGGTAATGCGTACGGATAAAAGCGTTTTTAATAAAAAAGTACCCTCTGCCTTATCGACCTTGTTTAAGAGTATATCGCTCAAACAACAAGTGCGTATCGCGTATATTGGGGGAGCTGATACAGAAGCTGTAATTCGAATTGTAGAGCCTGTTGGGGTGTTTCACGAAAATAGTTTTTGGTATTTTATGGCGTATTGTCATTTGCGTCAATCCTATCGTCAGTTTCGATCGGATCGCATTCAGTCTATTGAATTGCTTGAGGAGCTATTCACTTTAGAACATGGAGATTTGGAGCTGTATTTGCCTAGTCGCAATGTAGAACGCAATTTAGAAGTGCGTATTATAGTATCCAGGCAAATGGCAACTTATCTGGTGTGGGAACGTAAATATTATGGATTTATGGAAGAAATTGATCGAGGAGATCAAGTGGAGATGCACTTCAAAATGAAAGATTTCGACAATGGGTTTCCCCGTTGGTTTTTAATGTTTGCCGATCATGCCGAGATTATTGAACCAGTAGAATTACACGAAAAAGTAGTACGATTATTAGAGCAGAGTTTGCGGAAACACAAAAAATAAAGTCCTTTCAGTAAGATGAAAGGACTTTATTTTTTTAGAAGGTTTCCCAGAAATAAGGCGGTTCAATTCCCAAAGCGCGTAAATATACATAAGCTTGCCCTCTGTGGTGAATCTCATTGTCGATAAAATAGAAGAGATGTTGATGGATTTTTAAATCGTATTGACCAAATAAAACGAAATTCTGTTGAAATTGGGCGTCAGAGAGCTGATTGAATAAGGTGTTGATTTGCATCGTATCTTCATCCCATTGCTTTAGAATCTCTTCTTTTGTTGTGAATTTAGGTATTTCATCAAACGCCTCAATCTTCCCTGTTGTAAAGGAAAGTAAGGAGGGTACGGGAATGGCAAGTAGTTCTGCACACATCGTTGAAAAAGGGCGCATGCCTCCGATTGTAAAGTTGAATAAATCACTTTCAGGAAAAGCGTCAATCACGCGTCTTGTTAAACTTCTTTGTCCCTGCCAGTACTGTAAAAGTTGTGCTTTAGAAATAGTTTCTGTTTTCATTTTTGGTGTATTTTCTTTTGTTATACCGCAAATGTAAAAGAGGGAAGTGACAACAGCTTGTCAGTAGGTTTGTCGAATAATTTTTTTATCGGCTTAACAAGGCAAAGCTGAAAATTACGTTTTATAATTAGTATTTTTGTGGCTCAAAGAAATTATTATGAAGTATTCTCGTCTGACAAAAGAACAATTTGAGGAGTTACATCCGGAATTTGTAAATTTTTTAGCTGCACAGCAAATCGATAAAAATGAATGGGACAAGTTAAAAGAAGAAAAGCCAGAAGTTGCTGAACAAGAATTAGATGTGTTTTCGGATTTGATCTGGGAAGGTGTTTTGACTAAGGCACAATATTTGGAGCACTATTCCAAAAATCATATTTTCTTATTTGGGTTTGATGAGCAATCCATCAATACAATTGTGATTAAAGCCCTACAACAAGATATAGATCTCTTGACGCAAGAAGGGTTACAGTGGCTTTCTGAAGCTGTGTTTACAGCCGAAGTGGAGGTAAAGCACGGAGGAAGAGATTTTGGTGCGGATCGCAATGTTGAGATTTTTGACATTATTCGCCAAGGAGCAATCTTGAGTGATGGCGTATTGTACAGTCAATTTAAAGAGATGTTGAAGCTGTAAAAAAGATAGTATGGAAGTGAAAAGCAAAATTGAAGCCCTTAGAAAAGAATTAAACGAGCATAATTACAATTATTATGTTTTAGATAATGCAACGATTTCCGATTTTGAATTTGATCAAAAATTAAAGGAATTAGAAGCTTTAGAACAAAAACACCCTGAGTTTTTTGATGCCGATTCACCCACACAACGTGTAGGGGGAACAATCACGAAAAATTTTGAAACCATTGTACACCGCAATAGGATGTATTCGTTGGACAATTCCTATTCTCAAGAAGATTTGTTGGATTGGGAAAAGCGCATTCAAAAAGCGTTGGGCGATGTTCCGATGGAGTATACTTGTGAATTGAAATACGATGGAGCATCGATTAGCATTACCTATGAGGATGGGGTTTTAGTACGTGCGATTACGCGTGGAGATGGAGTGCAAGGAGATGATGTGACGAACAACATTAAGACGATAAGATCAGTTCCTATTCGTTTAAAAGGAAATGACTACCCGCAGAGTTTTGATATTCGTGGAGAGATTGTTTTGCCATTTGCTGGATTTGAACGCATGAACGAAGAGTTGATTGAGATTGGTGAGCAACCGTATGCCAATCCGAGAAACACAGCTTCGGGTAGTTTAAAGTTACAAGACAGTGCAGAAGTAGCTAAGCGTCCCTTAGAGTGTTTGTTGTACAACATAACGGGGTCTGACTTAGGTTTTGAAACCCAATACGAAGGATTGGAGAAAGCGCGTCAATGGGGCTTTAAAGTACCGACTGTTTCTAAGTTGGCCAAAAGCATGGACGAAGTCCTGGCGTTTATTGCGTATTGGGATATCCATCGCCATGAATTGCCCTATGAAACAGATGGTGTTGTGGTTAAAGTGAATTCCCTACACGATCAAGAAGAACTGGGATTCACCGCTAAATCACCGCGTTGGGCGATTGCCTATAAATTCAAAGCTGAACAAGGAGAAACTTTGTTGGAATCGATTGTATATCAGGTAGGACGAACAGGAGCCATTACTCCTGTGGCGAATTTGGAACCCGTACAATTGGCGGGAACTACAGTTCGACGTGCCTCTTTACACAATGCCGATCAGATTGCAAAACTAGATATTCGCGTAGGAGATTATGTCTATGTTGAAAAAGGAGGAGAGATTATTCCGAAAATTGTGGGAGTGAATACGGAGGTTCGTACAGCAGATTCCCAACCTACTGTTTATATTGCCACTTGCCCAGAATGTGATACGCCCTTGAAGCGAAACAAAGGAGAAGCACAGCATTATTGTCCAAATGTATATGGATGTCCGCCACAAATTTCAGGTCGAATTCAACACTTTATCTCGCGTAAAGCCATGGATATTGAAGGATTGGGAGAAGAAACAGTGGTGTTGCTGTACAAAAATGGTTTAGTCAAAGATTATGCCGATTTGTATGAATTAAAAAAAGAAGATGTATTGCCTCTAGAGCGCATGGCTGAAAAGTCGGCAGATAACCTAATTAAGGGAATTGAAGCTTCGAAAGCGATTCCTTTTGAACGCGTTTTATATGCATTGGGAATTCGTTTTGTGGGTGAAACTGTAGCGAAGAAATTAGCGCAACATTATAAATCAATTGATGCTTTGGCAGTGGCTCCGATGTTAGAAATGATGATGGTGGATGAAATTGGAGAGCGTATTGCACAAAGTGTGATTGACTTTTTTAGCAATGATATCAACAAGCAAATCATCGATCGATTAAAGGCTTATGGGGTGCAAATGGTATTGGAAGAAAAGGAATCTACGGTAGTTTCAGATCTTTTGAAAGGAAAAACGATTGTGGTTTCTGGAGTGTTTGTGCAGGTGAGTCGAGATGAATTGAAGCAAATGATTGAAGATCACGGCGGAAAAAACGGAAGTTCGATTAGTTCAAAAACGGATTACGTGGTAGCTGGGGATAAGATGGGACCTTCGAAATTGGAAAAAGCCAATCAGTTGGGAATAACGATTTTGACCGAAGATGACTTTTTAGCGATGATTAAATAATTTGTTGTTAAAGTCGTTAGAATATTATTAAGCTTTTTCTAACTTTACTTCTTATCAAAGAATTATGTTTAGTACTTTCAAAAAGAAAACATTAAAAAAAGCAATTAATCAAGCCACGTTACCGGGGTTAGCATCAGATTTTGATTGTAATCCCAAGACGATTGGAATTTTAATTGAGAAGAATGAAGTGTCGAAGGTGGATGAATTAATTCAAGCGCTACGTCAAAGTGGTGTGTCGGCAAGTCAGATTAATGTTTTGGTTTATACGGGATTAACTAAGGCTAAACAGCTGTTAGATCCTTCGTTTAGCATGAGTGATTTTACGCTAACGGGAGAGGTACAGAATCAAGAGGTAAAAAATTTCATCGATCAACCTTTTGATTGGTTGATTAATTTTTATGCGAAAGATAGTGTACCTTTACTATGGGTGAGCGCAAAATCTAAGGCGAAATTTAAGGTTGGAGTTGCAACGGTAACACCGAAAATCAATCACTTTAGTTTAGATATTCAGGAGCTCCAAGCGACGCAATATGCTAAACATCTAATGAATTATATAACTATTTTTAAAACCAAATAAACAACTATGCAATCGCTAAAAGGTACAGGAGTCGCTTTGATTACTCCATTTAAAAAAGACAAATCTGTTGATGTTGAGGCACTACAGCGTTTAGTCGACTATGTCACGCAAGGAGGAGTAGAATATCTTGTGGTTTTAGGAACTACAGGTGAAGCAGCTACGTTGACGAAAGAAGAGAAAGAAGTGGTGAAAAATACTGTGATAGAGGCGAATGCAGGTAAATTACCTTTGGTTTTAGGGGTTGGAGGAAATAATACCGCACAGGTTGTTGAGGAGTTAAATCCGGGGAATTTAGCGGGATTTGATGCTATTCTATCGGTCTCTCCTTATTACAATAAACCAACACAAGAGGGGATTTATCAACATTTCAAAGCGATTGCAGAACAAAGTAGTTTGCCTATTTTATTGTACAATGTACCAGGGCGTACAGGAAGCAATATGAGTCCGAAAACGGTTATCCGCTTAGCAAATGAATTTCCAATTATTGTAGGGATTAAAGAAGCGGCGGGAGATATCGTTCAAGGGATGGAGTTGATAAGACAATCAACACGCAAAGATTTCTTGGTAATTTCTGGAGATGACGCTATTGCATTACCTTTAACTTTAGCAGGTGGAGCAGGAGTTATTTCTGTAATTGGACAAGGGATTCCTCAACCTTTTTCAACGATGATTCGATTGGGATTAGACGGAAAAATTAAAGAGGCGTTCGATTTACAATATCAAATGATGCCAATTATTGACATGATTTTTGAACAAGGAAATCCAGGGGGAATTAAAGCGGTTTTAACCCAAGCTGGAGTAATTGCCAATGAGCTGAGATTGCCTTTGGTACCAGTGGATCAAGATTTAGAACAACGAATAGAAAAAGAATTTATAAAACTCAAAAAATAATACTATGTTATCGAAAAAATTGCAAGATGCTTTAAACGGACAGATTAAAATAGAAGGAGATTCATCTCAAATTTATTTAGCGATGGCAACTTGGGCAGAAGTTCAAGGTTTTGAAGGAATTGCTTCTTTTATGTACGATCAATCGAATGAAGAGCGCACCCATATGCTTAAATTGATTAAATACATCAATCAAAGAGGAGGAGAAGCTACAATTCCGGCAGTAGCAAAGCCAGAGTTAGATTATGCGTCATTTAAAACGCTTTTTACGCAATTGTTTGCACATGAGGTGTTTGTTTCAAAAAGCATTAACGATTTAGTACATATTGCTTTGGAAGAACGCGATTATGCTACACACAACTTCTTACAGTGGTATGTGTCAGAACAAATCGAAGAAGAAGCAACAGCACGTACAATTTTAGACAAGATCAATTTAATTGGAGATGATAAAGGAGGACTTTATTTATTCGACAATGATATGAAGAGCTTTAGAGGAGATGCAGGTGCAACTTCTGCTACAGTTTAATTGTAAAAAATAGGGATAAAAGATGCCAATTGGCATCTTTTTACCTTTTAAATAAAGGAGTATGTTTAGCGAGAAAATGAATATTTACAAACAAAACACAGCTAAATTTATTGTCGCTTTTGTTTGTGTAATGCTGATTTTTTTAGGTGTTGTGACAGGCGATTACGTGTTCTCAGTACCCCTAGCTATTCTTGTATTGGCGATTCACTTCTATACTCGCTCTCTGGATTTCACCATTGGACATACTGCTGAGTCATTAGTGTTTGGATGGCGTAAAAAGCATGTTGTTTCCTTTGATGATATTAAAGAAATATCCGTTGAGAATTTAGATTATATGGGGAAATTCGGAGGATATGGTTACCGTAAATTCCGCAATCAATCTGCTTATATTTTCAATGATTCTGGTAATTTTTTGTGCGTAAAGACTGCTGATAGGAATTATTTTTTCTCTATTGATGATAAAGCGTATTGGAGTAATTGGTCGCGAAATAGAGAAAACTTAAGTTCAGTTGCCCAATCGTTTACTAAATTATCTTGTTAAAATAAAACAAAAAAGAGCTTTTTTTCTTTTTAGTAAAGAAAGGTTTTTGTATAATGCAATTATATAACTAAATTTGCAGTTGCTTTTGAAGTGCTATAACTCAAACAGGTGATTGTTTAATACCGAATAAACGAAATGAAAAAATACATCGGATTATCTCTTTTGGCGTTGACTTTTGTAGGGTGTTCCCCTTTGCAAAAAGCTATGAAGTCAGAAGATTTGGAACTTAAAAAAGAGGTTGCAAATCAATATTACGAACAACAAAAGTACAGAAAAGCCATCCGATTATACGAGCAAGTAGAGACTTCGTTTAGAGGTCGACCAGGGTATGAGGATATGTACTTTAACTTTGCAGAAGCTACGTATGTAACAAAAGATTATATGCTAGCAGCAGAGCGATTCAAATTATTTGCAGCAACGTATCCTAGAGCGGAACGAAGAGAAGAGGCTTTGCTAAAAGAAATCAAATGTGGAGTACAACTATCTCCTGTTTATTCTTTAGACCAAACGATTACCAATACAACCATTGGTAAATTGCAAAAATTCATCGATCAATACCCAGGGTCCGATTTCATTTTTGAAGCCAATTCAATCATGAGTGGGATGAATAAAAAGCTAGAACAAAAAGCTTTTGAAAATGCCAAGCAATTGAATACAATTGGCGCGTACACTAGAAACTATGGTGCTGCCATTGTCGCTTTAGATAATTTCATCTACGATTATCCAGGAACAGAATATAAAGAAGAAGCGTTATATTACAAGTTGGATTCCGCTTATAAACTAGCGATGAATAGCGTTTATAGCCGATTGGAAGAACGATTGAATAATGCAAAGGGAATGTATGATGCATTGATTCGTTTTAACAATGAAACAAAATACAAAGAGAAAGCAGATAAAATGCTTGCAGAAATAAACACAGAATTACAAAAAATTTCAAAATAACCGAAGCGTAAAATGGATTTAAAGAAAACAACTGCTCCAGTAAACACAATTACTTACAACAAAAGTAAAATTGAAGAACCAACTGGTAATATCTATGAAGCTATTACTATTATTGCAAAGAGAGCAAGTCAAATCAACGTTGAAATTAAAAACGAATTGATCGACAAGCTAGAGGAGTTTGCTACTAACAATGATAGCTTAGATGAGGTTTTTGAAAATAAAGAACAAATTGAAGTATCAAAGTTCTATGAGAAACTTCCAAAAGCACAAGCGTTAGCAGTAGAAGAATGGTTGGAAGAAAAAATATCATTCAAAGAAGTTAACAAATAGCATATACTACAACATGTCAGTGTTAAGCGGAAAAAAAATATTACTAGGTGTAACTGGTGGAATTGCCGCTTATAAAACGGCAGGTTTAGTACGTTTACTTATTAAAGCAGGTGCCGAGGTTCAAGTAATCATGACACCTGCTTCTCATCAATTTGTTACCCCGTTTACCTTATCCACTTTATCCAAAAGACCAGTGTATACTGAGTTCTTTAATTCAAAGGAAAGTGGAACATGGAATAATCACGTGGAATTAGCCCTTTGGGCAGACCTGATGCTCATTGCTCCTGCCACAGCCAATGTGTTAGCGAAAATGGCGAATGGACTATGTGATAATCTACTTTTAGCCGTATATATGTCTGCTAAATGTCCTGTTTATATAGCGCCTGCTATGGACTTAGATATGTACGTGCATCCATCAACAGCAAGAAATCTAGCAACCTTAACCTCTTACAATCACGTCATAATTCCCGCAGAAGAAGGGGAATTAGCTAGTGGATTAATTGGACAAGGCAGAATGTCAGAACCAGAAACGATTGTTGCTGTGTTGCAAGATGCTTTATGTCAAGATTTACCTCTTCGAGGAAAAAAAATATTAATTACAGCTGGTCCAACATACGAACCAATCGATCCCGTGCGTTTTATTGGTAATCACTCTTCAGGAAAAATGGGGTATGATATAGCCAAAGCGGCCGCAAAACAAGGAGCAACGGTTGTTTTAGTTAGCGGACCAACGAATCAAAAGATGGAAGATTCCCGCGTACAAGTGATTTCCGTAATGTCCGCATTGGAAATGTACGAGGTATGTCATCGATATTTTGACGAGGTTGATGCAGTAGTTGCCGCCGCTGCTGTGGCGGATTACCGTCCAAAGGATGTGGCAACGCAAAAAATTAAAAAGAATGCCGAGGCGTTTACGATAACGCTGGATAAAAATCCTGATATATTAGCCTCTCTAGGCGCGATTAAAAAACAACAATACCTCATTGGCTTTGCTCTGGAAACGGAAAATGAAGTGGAACATGCCAAGCAGAAGATAACCAAGAAAAACCTCGATCTGATTGTGTTAAACTCACTTAATGATAGCGGGGCAGGTTTTGGAAAACCAACGAATAAGGTTACCTTTATTGATCGCGATTTTACGATTCAGCCGATGGAACTAAAATCAAAAGAGGCCGTTGCTCAAGATATTGTCAATAAAATCATTCAACACTATGAATAAACTTTTTGGACTTTTCGCTTGTTTTTTTCTATGGATGGGCACATGCCAAGCACAAGAATTAAACGCTAATGTCAGTGTGAATTTTGCACAAGTAGGAAATGCACATCAAAATTATTTCCGCACGCTAGAAAAGTCTTTAAAAGAATTGTTGAATCAGACAACATGGACCTCTCAACGCATAAATTCCAACGAGAAAATTGACTGTACTTTTTTACTGACAGTTAATTCATTTGATAATACAACTAATATTTCAGGCACACTTCAAGTACAGTATGGACGTCCTATTTACAATACAACGTATACTAGTCCGGTACTAAATTTTAATGACAAGGATATCGCTTTTAATTATACCGAGTTTGAACCTTTACGTTATAGCTCAGGAACTTATGAGTCCAATTTGATTTCTTTAGTTTCTTTTTACGTTCATGTTATCTTAGGGATGGACGGAGATACGTTTGCTAAAGAGGGAGGGAATGCCTATTATCAAGAGGCTTCTCTGATTGCTTCGATGGCACAACAATCAGGAGCTAAGGGATGGAAACAGGGGGATGGAACCACTACGCGTTATACTTTCATTAATGATTTAACATCTGGAGCTAGTAGACCTTTTCGCGAGGCACTTTATACTTACCACCGCGTTGGATTAGATGCGATGAGTGAAAATCTAGAAGGTGGTCGCGATGGTGTGTTTAAGGGATTAGAAGATGTAAGACAATATAATGCGGTTCGATCAAATTCTCTTTTAGTTCGCGTGTTCTTCGATGCAAAAACAGAAGAATTAGTTAACATATACAGTGGAGTAGCAGATCGAAACAAGAAACGCGTCACTGAAATATTGCATGCAATATCTCCTTTAAATGCTTCTAAATGGAATAATTTATAAGTATCTTTCATTTAATTTAATAGTTTCAGCTTATGCTTACGTCATTGAGTATAAAAAATTTCGCTTTAATAGATCATTTAGAAATTGAGTTTTTTAAAGGTTTTTCTATCATCACAGGTGAAACGGGTGCTGGGAAATCAATTGTTTTAGGTGCTTTAGGCCTTTTACAAGGAAAACGCGCGGACTTGGGTTCACTCAAGAATAAAGAAGAAAAATGTGTGATTGAAGGGCAGTTTCACGTAGATCCGTATAAATTAGAAGAGCTATATTCGTTCTTGGATATGGACTACGAACCCACTACCATCATTCGAAGAGAAATTTTGCCTTCTGGAAAATCAAGAGCTTTTGTCAATGATTCTCCAGTTAACTTAACGGATTTACAAGAGTTAAGTGCCGTGTTGTTAGATATTCACTCTCAACATCAAACGAGTGAGTTGAGCGAAGAAACCTATCAGATTAAAGTGATTGACGCTATTGCAAAGAACGAAGAAACGTTAGAGGAGTATCAAAAGCAATTAAAACAATACAAAGCTTCTGTTAGTGAATTAAAACAGCTCAAAGAAGAAGAAATAGAATTGCTGAAAGAACAAGATTATAATGCTTTTCTTTTAGAAGAACTTGAAACACTACAATTGGGTACAATTGACCAAGCAGCGTTGGAAAGTGAATTCGAAAAATTAAATAATGTGGAGCATGTACGCGAAAGTTTTGCGTTTGCAACACAGCTTTTAACAGCTGATCAGGTAGGTGTGATTCAAGGGTTAAAAGAATTGCGTCAAACCCTACAAAAAACAGCGGTAGTTTCTAAAGATTACGAAGAACTTTACAACCGCGTGGTTAGTGCAGAAATCGAATTGACTGATCTAGCCAATGAGATTGAGCGTGAGGTGGATCACGTCGTTTCTGATCCTGAACGCTTAACTGTTTTAAACGAACGTTTGCAGGTGTTATATGCTTTGCAAAAGAAACACCAGGTAAATTCAGTAGCGGAGTTAATTGCTATAGAAACTGGATTAACCGACAAGGTATTCAAAGTTGGGGAAGTTCAGGATAAAATTATAGCTGTTGAAAAACACATTGCCTCTTTGTTGGTTAAGTTAGATCAACAAGCCGATCAATTGTCGCAAGCACGTCAACAAGCAATTCCTGCTTTGAAAGCACAGTTGATCGAAATATTGACGTTAGTCGGTATGCCATATGCTACTTTTCAGTTTGATTTTAAAACGGTAGATCATTACTTAAACAACGGAAAAGATCAAATGCAGTTGCAGTTTTCTGCTAATAAAGGAATGGATTACGGCTTGCTGAAGAAGGTGGCTTCAGGAGGAGAATTGTCGCGTATTATGTTGGCGATTAAAGCGATTTTAGCGCGTTATTCCAACTTGCCTACGATTATTTTTGACGAAATTGATACGGGTGTATCTGGAGAAGTAGCTGATAAAATGGGGGTAATCATGAAAGATATGAGTACGCTGATGCAAGTATTTGCCATTACACACTTACCGCAAATCGCTGCCAAAGGACATCAACATTATAAAGTTTTTAAAGCTTCACAAGGGGATTCGACTATTTCAAAATTAATTCAGTTAGATCCAACACATCGCGTGGAAGAAATTGCACAGATGTTATCTGGAAAAGATATTACAGAATCAGCCTTGCAACACGCGAAGGAGTTGCTTAATGGGTAATCGTTGACAGTTTACGGTTTACGGTTGACAGTTGACGTTGACAGTTGACGTTGATATTTACGGCTGACAGATATAATCAAGAATAGAAAAACCACCGCTTTATGGGTGGTTTTTTTTGTTGTGTTATCTCACTTATTTTTTGTTGTTTTGGTGCAGTTTCTCACCGTAATGCGAATTAACGATGAGCAAACCTCACAAAGTACAAGCCTCACAAAGTATAACTATTTCTTTTGTTGTTCAAAAATCGTATGCGTAGCACTTTGTTTTTCAATCACTCTAAAGTAGCCTAATGCTTCTTTTTCTGGAGTGGTTAAATTTTTTATATTTCCGATGATTCGTCCACTAGGTACTTGGAAAGGTCCGCCTCCATTGTCGATAGCATCGAAAAAGCTCATGGCAAAATCATGGTAATTGCGTGAAATTTGAGCGAATTCAAGTTCTACTTTTTCTCCAGGAACCGCATCTTCATGAATGATAAAAAGCGATTCCATTCTATTTCCTTTGGCGTATTCATTTGATAGAACACGGGGATGAGGTGCTCGTTCGGCATATTGATAAAAGAAATAGTAGTAATTCAAATTTTGATTTGCACGTGGTGTATCTTGAAAATATACACGTAATACATAGTAGTCTGTGTCAAAAAAGTTTTCGCGTTCTTGTATGATTTCAAGGATTTCTGGACTTGAGGTATACGTTTCGGTTGCTTCGTATAAATCGTTGTCGTATTCCACTTGTAGTTTGAAAGTATCCCCATCGGTAGGTTTGGCAATTTCCGTTGTATAATAGCGTCCCGTTTGGGCTAATTCACGCAATAAAAATAGATGACCTTGTTTGTCGCTGATGCGAACTAGAGCGTTGTTTACAGGAGGAATTTCTAGGTTAAAGTAATCCGTTGTTAAACTCAGTTTGACAAATAGGGTGTCTGTAGCTCCCATTCTGTCAAAGTCTAAGTTTCCTTCTACAACTAATCTTGGTTCAGCAGTTGGCAAATCGATATCAATCACTTTTGTACACGAAGTGAATGACAAAGACAGTAAGCATAGGATATAAGATATTTTTTTCATCGACTTAGAATTTAAAATTGTACGTAACACTTGGCACGAAACCAAAAATAGACATCTTTTGCGCCTCATTCTTTCCGCGAATATCCTCATTCTCTCTAAAAGAAATAGAAGCGGCATTGTATCGACTGTATAGGTTGTAGATTCCAAATACCCACTCGCCTTTCCATCGTTTTGTTGAATTAGGCTTTGGCGTATAGGTTGCAGATACATCTAAATGGTGATAAGCGGGCATATTGTTCGCATAGCGGTCTCCAAATTTAGGTACGCGTAAACCTAAGTATTCATATTGTCCTTCTGGATAGGTGATTGGTCGACCAGATTGTAGTGTGAAACTTGCGCTGAATGTCCATTTTGGATTGTAGTCATACATGGCCGTGATGGATAAATCGTGTAGTTTGTCATAGGATGCTCTGTACCAATTTCCGTTGTTAATTCCGGGTTCATATGCTGTTCGGCCAGGCGTGCGTTGTTCTGCTCGTGATAAAGTATAAGCAACCCATCCTGTTAGTTTACCTAAGTTTTTTCTAAATAGTACTTCTAATCCGTAAGCACGAGCTTCTCCATTGAGGATTACGCGTTCAATCGCTTCGTTTCCTACTAATTGTGCGCCATCAATATAATCGATGCTATTTTTTACTTTTTTGTAGAAAACCTCTGTTTCTAAACTGAATTTTCCGTCTGCAAAGTTTTGGAAATACCCTAAAGCGACTTGATCGGCTAGTTCAGGATCGGAATACTTTCCACTAGGAGTCCAGATGTCTAACGGCGTTGGAGCGGCAGTATTAGACATTAAATGGATGTACTGCGTCATGCGGTTATAACTCGCATTAATTGATTGGTTGTCGTTGATAATATAAGCAATCCCAAGACGTGGCTCTAGGTTATTGAATTGTTCAATAGATTTATTTTTCTTATAATAGGTAGTCTCTACTATATCAGCCATTTTATAAACCCCCAATTGTTGGTCATACCACACCGGTTGGTTGTTGGCATACGTATGTTCAACTCCCTTTCCCTTTGCGTTGAAGTGAGAGAAACGCAAACCATAATTTACGCTAATATGTTGACCGAAATTCTGTTCAGCTTCCATATAAACACTACTCTCCGAAGCGTATTTGTTATCTAATTTTTTATAGTTGATAGACGAATCGCTCCTTGTTGGCTTCATGGTTCCTGGATAGAAAATATATTCTGTATGCCCAACACCATAACGCAATTGTAAAGCAGGGTTGATATCGTGTACGAAGTCATACTTCAATTGTGTGCTTTTGATTCCATTGGTCCAATTAAAACCAACTAATTCCAAATCAAGGTCATAGGTATATTGACTTGTAGATAAGGTAAGGTCGCCCATTAAATCATCGTTATACATTGTTCGCCAATCCAGGGTAGCAGCTAAGTTTCCGAAGCTGTTCTTCATTAAGTCTGTAAAGCTAAAAATATCTTTTCCGTAATAGGCGGAGAAGAATAGTTTGTTCTTTTTGTTGAGATCAAAACTCACCTTGGTGTTGATATCGTAAAAATAAGCAGAGTTCTTGTTATCGGTCATTTTTAAAAATAGGTGAGCGTAAGAACCACGTCCTGCAACTAAGAAAGATGATTTTCCCTTTTGTATAGGACCTTCTGCTAATAAACGACTCGAAATAACACCAATCCCCCCTTCAAGGGCATAGTCATTTTTGTTTCCCTCTTTTTGAAATACATCTAATACAGAAGACGCACGTCCACCAAAACGTGCAGGAATTCCTCCTTTGTAGAGTTTTAAATCGCGAATAGCGTCTGAATTAAAGATAGAAAAGAAACCAAAAAGATGCGAAGAGCTATATACACTTGCATGGTCTAGTAGAACTAAATTTTGTCCTGCACTACCTCCTCGAACATTAAATCCCGCAGCACCTTCACCGGCATTTGTCACCCCTGGAAGTTGAAGAATAGATTTTAAAATATCCGATTCCCCAAGTACAACTGGCATTTTCTTGATCTCTTCTGTCGTTAATTTGTTGACACTCATTTCTGGTTTTCGAATATCAACTTTGTTTTTATTTTGTACAATAACTACTTCAGATAACTCAGCGTTATCTGAGGATAATACAAAATCTAACGTTTTGTTTTTTGTTAGATTTACTTTTGTAAACTTATCAGCATAACCAATATAGGATATTTTTAAGGTATAGCTACCTTCTTTTAAGGTGATGGAATAATGTCCTTTTTCATTGGTAATAGCACCATTATTGATTTCGTTAATGTAAATCGTAGCTCCTATTAGAGGCTCGTGGTTGTCTTTTATAGTCCCTTGTAAAAGGTACGTAGCTTGTCCTTTCGTGCTCATCGTTATAAAAAACAGGATACAGGATAAAAATACCGTTCTGAGTTGATAGCGTATCATCATAGTTTGATAATTAATTCGAGTACGAAAGTAACCAAGTTTTAGGGTATTTTGAGAAAAGAATATGCAAAAGGACATTTTTTTATCTTAATGGTTTTTATATAAGTTTTTTGCAGTCAATGTGTTGGATACAGTATCTTTAACCCTTAAATGAATTAACATGTGGAGATGGTATTCTAATATATGGTATCGAAATATTTTTGGGCTACTGACGCTGTGCTTAATTTTTGGATTTATTCAATATACTAGTTTAGGAGATAAGACAATTCGTGAAGTATTGGTGGAAATGGTTCCTGCAATAGCTTTGATTTATTGCTTGCTTTATGTTAACAATGTATTTATAATCAAGCGTTTTTTGTTGACGAAAAAGTATGACTCCTTTTTATTGTGGTTTATTGTCTATTTGGTTTTTGGTGTATTTTGTTTGAGTCAGTATGCAATTTATGTAGGGGAGTTTAAGTCGTTGATTCTCGAGATTACGAACACGTTGTTTTTTACCATTTTAGGTACAGGGACGTATTTCATTCACCAATGGGCTTTCCAAAACATAACTTTACGCGAAAGAAAATTAGCGAATACCGTAGCGGAACTAGACTTTTTAAAGATGCAATTGAATCCGCATTTTCTGTTGAACGCCATGAATAATCTATATGGAGAGGCCTTGACAAATCCCAGTGATACACCCAGTCGAATTTTGCAGTTATCACATTTATTTCGCTATCAAATAGAGGCCAGCAAAAAAGAGGAAGTCCGGTTGGAGTTGGAAATTGACTTTGTCAACGAGTATTTAGATTATTATATATTTACGAGTGATTCGCTAGTAGTAGATATTGAGTATCATGGAGAATTAGAATTATATAGCGTACCTCCTTTGTTGTTTTTTAGTTTGGTCGAGAATGCCGTGAAGTTTAGTTTACAAACCGAAAAACCGTCGATTTCGATAAAGTGGAAAGAAGAGGGAGGAAAGATATATTTTGAAATTATCAATAGCTGTCTACCAATTGAAAAACAAAAACAAGGCACAGGCTTAGGGTTAAACAACTTGAAAAGAAGATTAGAAGTATCTGGTATTCACGCTCGATTTGAAGTTGAAGATCAAAAAAATAGATATAAATCAAAACTTACGTTATGGGGACTAAATACAAATGTTTAATTGTTGATGATGAAAAGCCGGCGCATCAGGTTTTGATGAGTCATATCAATCAATGTGAAGATTTAGAATGTGTAGGTACTGTTTTTTCAGGTAAGGAGGCTTTGCTTTTTTTACAACAAAACGAAGTGGATATTCTCTTGTTAGATATCAATATGCCGTTAATTTCGGGATTAGAGTTTTTGGATATGCTAACTGTCAAACCGGTTACTATTATCACAACTGCGTATTCTGATTTTGCTTTAGAATCTTATGAAAAAGACGCTGTTGATTATCTATTAAAACCCATTTCGTTTGGCAAGTTTTTAAAAGCAATTGAGAAGGCAAAGATATTCTGTAAGAACCGAAAGGATTCAACGGATATAGTAAAGGATAATGTGTTGAAAATTAGGGAAGATGGGATGGATGTCGTATTGGATATTGACGAAATTCTATTTGTTGAAAGCGCGGGAAATTACATTAAAATTTATGTTGAAAATCGAAGTAAAAGTTATTTTGTATATGGCTCGTTAATTAGTATTAAGACAGAATTACCCGATTACTTCATACAAGTGCATCGTTCCTTTATTATCAATCGAAAGCATGTGGTTAAAAAGGAATTGGGAAAAGTAACGTTACAAGAAAACATTGAAATACCAGTAGGTAGAAAGTATCAGATTTTAATTGAGTAACAAAGTAGCGCGTTTTTTACAGGGTGATTTTTTGTTTTAATTTTCTTGAGAATAATAATTGATTTTTAAACAAAGAGTAAACCATCTGTTTCAGATGATTTGAACAACATCACAACGTGCAGAGGTCTTTTTGTAGGATGTTTTTTTGTAGTATTTCCCTTGAAAAAAAGCATATTATGCCTTGGGTATAAAGAAAGAATGGAAGTTGTGGATGTTCTCGAAACAACAATAGAATCATATAATTTAGATCTACCTTGAGGTAATTCCTTGAAGGTAGATCTATTTTTAGATGTAGCTTATTAGTATAAATTATTTGATGACTTCTTGCGCTTGCGCTGTCCTAGAATACTAATGGCGATGCAGGCAAGTACAAGGGCAAGTGATCCAATCTCCAGTGTCTGTTTGTACAGAAATGAGTCAAAATTTTGAACCATTAGTATCATGCCGACGAGGAGGAGTATAAAAACAAAAAAGTCCGTCGATAATCGACAGACTTTTTTTTATGTTTTCAACTAGTATAGTATTGTTTACTATTATAAGTGGATTACTTCACCGTAAGCATCAGCAACAGCTTCCATTACTGCTTCACTCATGGTAGGGTGAGGGTGAACCGCTTTTAGGATTTCATATCCTGTAGTTTCTAATTTACGCGCTACAACTGCCTCGGCAATCATATCTGTAACACCAGCACCAATCATGTGACATCCTAACCATTCGCCGTATTTTGCGTCGAAGATCACTTTTACAAAACCATCAGGTGTTCCTCCTGCTTGTGCTTTACCAGAAGCAGAGAATGGGAATTTACCAACTTTGATTTCGTAACCCGCCTCGATTGCTTTTTTCTCTGTCATACCAACAGAAGCAATTTCAGGAGTAGCATACGTACATCCAGGGATGTTTCCGTAATCTAATGGCTCAACATGATGACCTGCGATTTTCTCCACACAAAGGATTCCCTCTGCAGAAGCAACGTGTGCTAAGGCTTGTCCAGGAACAACATCTCCGATTGCGTAGTAACCAGGGATATTCGTTTGGTAGAAATCATTCACTAAGATTTTATCACGATCTGTAGCAATTCCAACTTCTTCTAAACCGATATTTTCAATATTTGTTTTGATACCAACGGCTGATAAAACGATATCTGCTTCGATGATTTCTTCACCTTTTGCTGTTTTTACCGTTGCTTTTACTCCTTCGCCAGTTGTGTCAACTTTCTCCACAGAAGCATTCGTCATCACTTTGATTCCAGCTTTTTTCAACGAACGCTCAAATTGTTTAGAGATGTCTTCGTCTTCTACAGGAACGATGTTTGGCATGAATTCAACAACAGTTACATCTGTTCCCATTGCATTATAGAAATAAGCAAACTCAACACCAATTGCACCTGAACCTACAACAATCATTTTCTTTGGTTGTTGTGGCAAAGTTAAAGCTTGACGGTATCCAATTACTTTTGTACCATCTTGTGGTAAGTTTGGCAATTCTCTAGAACGTGCTCCTGTTGCGATGATAATATGGTCTGCACTATATTCTGTTACTTTTCCATCCTTATCTGTTACGTCAACTTTTTTTCCTGGTTTTACTTTTCCAAATCCATCGATAACTTCAATTTTGTTCTTTTTCATTAAGAATTGAACACCTTTGCTCATTCCTGCCGCAACTCCACGTGAACGTGCAACTACTGCGTCGAAATCTTTATCAACTTCTCCATTAATTGTCAATCCATAATCAGATGCATGTTTCAAGTATTCAAATACTTGTGCAGATTTTAGAAGTGCTTTGGTTGGAATACATCCCCAGTTTAAGCAAATACCTCCTAAATTTTCTCTTTCAACTACTGCGACTTTAAAGCCTAATTGAGATGCTCGGATTGCAGTAACGTAACCTCCAGGGCCACTTCCTAAAACAATAATATCGAATTTCATATGTATGTATTTCTATATTTTACGCTACGAAAATAATCAATTATTTCCGTACTTAAAACTTTCGGTTTGAAAAGTTGATAGACTGAAAATTAAAGAATTGTAAATACAACTTCTTTTCTGGTCTGCTTTCAAAGAATATCAATAGTGAACGTGTGTTTTTATTGTCTGATTAGTAAAGAAAAGAGCAATTTATTTCGAACAATAGCAGCAGGGAGCTTAATGATAGACAAGGGATAGTAAAGACGTTTATTTTACCAATACCCTAAAAACTTCCACCATAAACCACCTAAGGTAATCCAGATTGTTAAGTTTACGATACTAAGTATGAATCCCACTTTCCACCATTCCGCTAAGGTCGTATATCCTGCGCCAAATATGATAGGAGCAGTACCTGTTCCATAATGGGTGAGTGACATCATTAAGGAAGAAGAGGCGCCTAGTAACAAAGCGAGGAGCATGGGAGGAGCCCCTAATGCAATTCCCGCTGTAAAGAAAGCCGCAAACATGGCCGTGATATGCGCTGTTGTACTCGCAAAGAAATAGTGTGAATAGACATACACAAGTAGTAATAATAACGTACCTACAATCCAACTTACTCCCAAATGGTTTATTCCAGTACCAACCGTTTGAGCCAACCAAGAAACAAGTCCGAGTTTACCTAGAAAGCTTGCCATCATGACTAAAGCCGCAAACCATACAATGGTATCCCATGCACCGTGATTTTTTAAAATATCACTCCAAGAAAGCACGCCCGTAAGGAGTAAAATAGATAATCCAACAAAAGCAGCTGTCGTTGGTTGAACGAGAAACGCATCACCAAAGAGCATAGCGGGAACACCCGCCCATAAAAACAGTAATAAGAGGAATACACCCAATGTGATTTTCTCAGGCAATGAAAAAGGGCCTAATTCTTTGAGCTGTGCTTTAGCAAAATTAGGTGCATCTGGGGTTTCTTTTATTTCTGGAGGACAGATCTTATATATAACTAAAGGCATAATGAATAATGCAAATAAGGCTGGCACAAAGGCCGCTACAGCCCACATGCCCCAGGTTAAGTTGAAATCACCATCTGTTCCTTCGTAAATTAAGCTTACAATTAACGGATTTGGCGCAGTTGCTGTAATAAACATGGCAGATGTAATGGGGTTGGTGTTGTAATTGACTAAGGCCAAGTAACGACCAATGCGCTTGCGTAATTCAGGCGTTGGACTGGATCCGAAGCTCTCAGAAATGGAACGCATAATAGGATAAATAATACCCCCACCACGTGCGGTATTACTCGGAGTAACTGGCGCTAATATTGTTTCTGCAAAAGCCAAAGCGTATGCAATACCCAATGTTTTCTTTCCAAATAAAGAAATAAGAAAATAACCAATTCTAGCGCCTAATCCCGTTTTGCACAAACTAATGGAAATCATAATGGAAATACCAATGAGCCAAATTAAATCGTTTGAAAAACCACTTAAAGCATCGCTTAACGCGGCTTTTGAACTTTCGGGATTGGTTACTCCTGTTAGGGCAACCAAGGCTATAGCTACGATGGATACCCCTCCAATAGGCATCGCCTTTCCAATAATTGCAGCTATCGTTCCTACGAATAAGGCGAGTAGATGCCAAGCATGCGGGTCAACTCCTGTTGGAACGGGAATAACAAACCAAATTAACAAGGTGAGGGATACAGCAATAGCAGCGGGTACGGGTTTGATTGGATCTAAAGTATAGGCCATATTCAATCTAATTAAGTGAATAGAAAATACTGCGTACTCTTATCGCAGTATATGCTAGTATCCTTTATCCAATAAATAGACCAAACTGTGTTTTTTTTATTTCTTTTTTGAATTTTTTTTAAAATTTAATTTGAAAAGTGAAACTTGCGGGGCGTTGCTGTTTTGAAAGATTTGTTGGAAAAGGCGAGTATTGACGTGAAAATAGGGAGACCATAGGGCCTGTTTTATGGGCATAAAAAAAGGATTGTGTTTTAAAACACAATCCTTGGTTATTTCATTTTTCAAATTTAGGCGGATTCAACTACTTTGAACTGAGAGTCGTATAAGTTTCTGTAATATCCGTTTTCGTATGTTAATAACTCGTGATGAGTTCCTTTTTCTACAATTTTACCTTTGTCCATTACGATAATAACATCCGCATTGACAATTGTAGCTAAGCGGTGTGCAATAATGATAGAAGTCTGATTATGCGTTAAGTAATCGGTTGCTTTTTGAAGCAATTCTTCAGAATGAGAATCAATCGATGAAGTTGCTTCATCGAGGATTAGAATACTCGGTTTGCTTACATAAGCGCGCAAAAAGGCAATTAATTGTCGTTGACCTGAAGATAACATCACACCGCGTTCTTTTACATCGTAATCATAGCCACCAGGTAAACTCATAATGAAATCATGGATACCTATTTTTTGAGCAGATTCAATAACGAATTCTTTTGTGATTGCGGGATTATGTAGGGTAATATTGTTTAAGATACTATCGCTAAACAAGAAAACATCTTGTAAGACAATAGCAATTTGTTTGCGCAAAGAAGCTAATTCAAAATCGTGAATATCGACATGATCAATTTTAATTGTTCCTGTATTGATATCGTAAAAGCGATTCAGCAAATTGATAATGGTGGATTTTCCTGCTCCTGAAGACCCCACAATAGCAACGGTCTGTCCTGCTTTAATTTCCAAGTCTATTCCTTTTAAAACTTCTACTCCTGGAATATAACTAAAGTGAACGTTGTGTAGTGAAATATCACCTTTAAAAGCAGGTGCTTGTATGGTTCCATTATGTTCCATTATTTCATCCATTTCCAGTACTTCGAATACGCGTTCTGCAGCAATAATTCCCATTTGCATCACATTAAATTTATCGGCAATTTGACGCAATGGGTTAAACAACATACTGATTAGCATGGTATAGGCAAATAAATCCCCAAATGTAGTAAGGTTATCTCCTTGTACGATAGACATTCCTCCATACCAAATGACCATTCCTAAGGTTAAGGAAGAAACAATATCGGCAATGGGGAAAAAGATAGAGTTGTATAAAATATTTTTTAACCAGGCTTGGTTGTGTTTTTCGTTAATTTCTTTGAACTTTTCATACTCAATTTCCTCACGAGTAAATAATTGAACAATCTTCATCCCTGAAATGCGCTCTTGTACAAAGGTATTGAGGTTGGCAATTTGCGTGCGCACTTCTTGAAAGGCATCTTTCATCTTAATTTGAAAGATTCGCGTGGCATACAATAATATAGGCATAGCCAATAATACGATACAGCTTAATTTCCAGTTCATGTAGAACATGATTCCGAGAACAACAACCATTTTTAGTAAATCACTGACAATCATAAATAGCCCTTGACTGAATATACTGGCAATCGATTCGATATCGGATACCGAACGCGTAACCAATTTACCAACAGGTTCATTGTCGAAATAACGCATGCGGAAAGAGATAATCTTTTTAAAGAGTTCTTCTCGAATATCTTTGACGATATCTTGTCCCAGCCAACTTGCCCAATAGGTAAATAAAAATTGGAACATCACTTCAAAAAATAGCACAATAGCCATCAGTCCCACATAGAGCAATAAACCGTTCTGATCTTGGGGTTGTACGTAGCTATTCACGGTTTCTTTGACCATATACGGACGTGCCGCGGCAAAGATTGACAGGGCAATAGCAAAAAAGATCACCCAACGAAATCTACTTTGATAAGGTTTGGCGTATGCTAAGGTTTTGCGTAAGGATATAGAGTTTAATTTTTTCATAAATAAGGGTAACCTACTTTTGTTAAAAATAAGCCTTTTCCGGGAACTGAGAAACCAGCTTGTCCTCGGTCTTTGCTTTCGATGATGGTTCTGAAATCATCGAGGGTGATTTTGTGTAGCCCCACGTTGATTAACGTACCGACAATAGCGCGTACCATATTGCGCAAAAAGCGATTGGCACTTACGGTGAATATCAGTTGATTGTTGTCGATAAAGGCCCATTCTGCTTTGTAAATAGTACAGTTGAAAGTGAAAACATCGGTATGCGTTTTTGAAAAACACTCGAAGTCTTCGTATTCAAATAGAATTTGTGCCGCTTGATTCATCAATGCGATGTCCAAAGGACGGTGATGGTAATAACTCAACGGGTGGGCAAAAGCATCTTTGAATAAATGCATGTGATATTCATAGGTGCGATAGGTTGCATCAAATCGAGCATGGGCTTCCTCTGTTACACTGTGGAATTGATACACCACAATATCGGGAGGTAAAAACGAATTCATTTTTTGAATTAAAGTAGAAGAATCAAAAGGTAAATCATAATCAAAATGAGCAAACATTTGTTTTGCATGCACCCCTGCATCAGTTCTACCTGCACCTACTAATTCAATCGGTTGACGCAGTAAAGTCGAAATAGCCTCCGTTAACGTTTGCTGTACCGTACGTGCATTGGGCTGTAATTGCCATCCATGATACGCTGTCCCGTTATACGCAAATTCGATAAAATATCTCAAAATTCATTCAGTTTTTAAGCGTACAAATATACTTTAAAAATAAGGACTTGGCAGTTCAAGTTTACATAAAATTGAGGTAAACATTTGGCAAATTGTTATTCTAGGGTTACAAAATTAGCAGAAACCCAAGCTCGAATGTTTTGATTGGGATTGTATAAATACGCAGATACATTGTCTTCGGAAAAATTTTCAGGATTGACTTCTACATAAAGCCAAGTGCGATCTTCTACATCAACTGTATCTAAAATTTTTACTCGTGTATTCTTTTTAATTTTTGCAATAGTGTATTCTCCATTTGCATTAAAAAAATAATCAAAATCTTCATCTTGATGTTTTTCCGTGGATGGATAAGATCTTAAATCATAACTTTCAATTTGAATGACTCCCCATTTGACCGTACTATAGTAAGGCGAATAGTCAGCTACCTCAAAATGTTTTACATTGTTATATGGGTCAACTACGCCATAATTCTCTATAAATGATATACCTTCCTCATCAAAATGAATGGTCAATTTTCCGCGTACTACGGACTCTCCACAACATCTATTTTGGGTCAGTGTGATATCTTTTTGCCTCGCTTCAATTTCAGACGAAGAATAATTTGTAAATAAAACCGGGGTATAATCATTTGACTTTTTATCTAAATAAAAGGCATAAACAAAATTCGTTTCTCCCCAAGGATACAAGTAGACAATAGCTTTTATCTCAGGTGTTAGATTCAGGTATATTTTGGTGTAATCTTCCTTTTTTTCATCGTCCCATCGCAGGATGTATTGATCTAAATCGGCTTCTGTTTCAAAATCTTGTTCTTCAATTTTGTTAAAAATAATTTCATCACTTGCTTCGATATAGGTATTGTATTGCCCATAACTAACAGCACTAAAACC
This sequence comes from Myroides fluvii, assembly GCF_009792295.1. Lineage (NCBI taxonomy): Bacteria > Pseudomonadati > Bacteroidota > Flavobacteriia > Flavobacteriales > Flavobacteriaceae > Myroides > Myroides fluvii. Next base: position 2,379,023 of record NZ_CP039934.1, read on the forward strand.
TAGTAAAAGAGAACAAAGGATGTAGTTGATATTTTTCATCATACTATTTGATTGTAATAGAGAGGTAAGATAACTTTTAAAAATAGGATACGTAAGATAAATATTTTTTTTCTTCGTTGTATTGGCATCGAGGAGGATTTGAATTGCGCTCTAAAATAAAGGACATAAAAGGAGTTGGAAAAACACAAAAAAACCAATGAAATAGTCCTATTTTTACTTTTTGAAAAGAAATAATATCATGAGAAAGATAAAAAAGCTTGTCTTAGCGCTAGTGCTAGGAGGGATTTGTACCGCAATGCAGGCCCAAGAATTTAATGACTATTTTGAAAACAAAACGTTGCGCTTGGATTATGTTTTTGGCGGAAATGCAGATCAACAGTTTATTTTATTGGATGAATTAGCGCGTTATCCTACTTGGGCAGGAAGGCAACATCATTTAGGTGAAAATGCGTTACGCGGCAATGGGCAAATTCGCTTGTATGAAGAAGCTACCAATCAACTTATTTATACCACTAGTTTTAGTACATTATTTCAAGAGTGGTTATCTACTCCAGAAGCAACAGCAGGAACAAAGAGTTTTGAAAATGTATTTTTAGTTCCTTTCCCCAAGCAGAAAACACGTGTAGAAGTGGTGCTCTTTGATGAAAAAGGAAAGGAAAAAACAACTTTATCCCATCTGGTTTTACCTACAGATGTATTGATTCACGATAAGGGAACTCAAAACCTAACTCCACATGAATATATTCATCAAGCTACAGATCAAACAAAGGCTATCAATGTTGTTTTAATGGCAGAAGGATTTACAGCCAATGAAATGGATCAGTTTATGGAAGCAGCAAAAGTATCCGTAGCTGAAATATTCAAGCATAAACCTTTCGATAAATTTGCCGCTCATTTTAATTTTATTGCCGTAAAGAGTACTTCATTAGATTCAGGGGTGAGTGTTCCGCGTAAAGACGAGTGGAAGAAAACAGCAGTAGAATCTAACTTTGATACTTTTTATTCTGAGCGTTATTTAACGACCAATCGCCTGAAAAAAGTACACGATCTCTTAGCGGGAATTCCGTATGAACACATCATTATTTTAGCTAATACAAACGTATATGGAGGTGGTGGAATTTACAATTCGTATACCTTAACAACTACAGGTCACAAAGATTTTAAACCCGTTGTTGTACATGAATTCGGGCATAGTTTTGCTGGGTTGGCCGATGAATATTTTTACGAACAAGATGTGTTAAGCGATTTCATTTCCAATCAAACCGAACCGTGGGAACAGAATATTACAACCTTAAAGGATTTTGATTCGAAATGGAAAAATCAGTTAAAGAAAGGAACGCCGATTCCAACACCGATGGATCAAGCGAAAAAATATCCGATGGGGGTTTATGAAGGATTGCCGGGTAATGGCATTTACAAAGGAGAGTTAGCATGTCGTATGCGTACCAATCAACATGATAAATTTTGTTCTGTTTGCCAAAATGCCATTGAGTCGTTGATTCAATTTTATATTGATTAGTTTTTGTGGAATGATTTAAGAGGAATAAAATTGAAAAAGATACTATTGTTATCCGATACGCATAGCTGTATGGATGAGTCGATTTTAAAATATGTCAAACAAGCAGATGAGGTTTGGCATGCAGGAGATATAGGGAATATTCAAGTGACAGATGAAATTAAAAAACATGCCCCATTGCGTGCGGTATATGGCAATATTGATGATAAAGAGGCGCGATTAGAATTTCCGGAAGAACAGCTTTTTACTTGTGAAGGGATGAAGGTGTATATGATTCACATTGGTGGCTATCCTGGCAAGTATAAAACTCAAGTAAGAGAACAATTGTTGAAAGAAAAGCCAGGGTTGTATATTTGCGGGCATTCTCATATTCTGAAAGTGCAGTATGATTCGCTGTATCAGGTACTGCATTTGAATCCAGGTGCAGCGGGAATTAGTGGAATGCACCAAGTGCGCACGATGTTGCGTTTTGTATTGGATCAAGGAACGATTAAAGATTTAGAAATAATCGAATGGCCTAAAAACAAAAAAACCGAACAAGTCTAATTGTTCGGTTTTTTTTACGCACTAATAAACTAAGATGTTAGGTTTATCGTAAGCGATCCACAGATTTTACAAGATCTTCATCCTTCTTGATGGCTTTGTTTGCTAATACAAGCAATACGATAGAAACAATAGGGAGGAACATCCCAATACCTTTCTCAGAAACGATTTCTGTCGCTTCTCCAGATACAGTTAGTGTTCGATAAACAAATAATCCTAATAGTATAACGTTTAATATCATAGTCAGTCTGTTGCATACAAACTGTCGTTGTCTATTTTTGTAGTTCAGGATACTTACTAGAGTCAATGCCGTACACACGCCAAAAAGGATGGTGTAACTCGGAACAAACATAAAGTAAATTTCCTCTTGTTGTACATTGTACCATAATGGAAAAACAAAGGGTAATACGCCAAGCACGATAAGGGCTAGGGTCATATATACGGTTTGAATTCGCTGTAGCATGATGATTGGATTTCTGTAACTCACACAAAAGTAAGGTTTCTTTTTTAGAAAAACACATTAAATATTAAAAATAATTCGTATTATTGCAACAGTTATGTCGTAAGTACTTCATAATACGACACTTCTACTAACAAAAATCCCATTCTTATTTTTAAGACACAACTCATTTATTTATAATCTATAAACATTTATATGTTTGACATTTCCCAATTAGAAAAAATGAAGGTTTCTGACCTTCAGGAGATCGCGAAGCAGGCTAAGCTAACTAAGGTGTCGACTTTAAAAAAAGGAGAGTTAATTGAGCGAATTATTGCGCTTCAAACTCCAACGGAAGCTAAAGCGCCGAAACCTGTTGCGAAAAAAACAAAAGCAGTTCAAGCTGAATCGGTTCAGGCTGTGCCAGCAGAAGCTACTACAGTCGAGAAAACTAAACGCCCAAGGCTAGCTAATAAACAAGCAACGGAGGTTGGAGCAACACCGGTAGAAGGGAAACAAGATCAGATGACTGAAACAAGGGTAACAGCAATCGAACCGTCGAGAGAGCAGCGAGTAGAGGATAAGGAAACAGCGAAAAGCGATCAACCTTCTCAACCTCGTGACAGTCGAAAAGAGTTCACACCCAAAAAGAAAAATGACAATACAAAGCGCGATTTTCAAAAACGCGATTTCAAAAATAACAGACAACAACAAGGAGACGAACAACGTCAAGGTGTTGCTCCTGATACTACAAAAAGCGAAACTGAGCCTCCAGTTGTAAGCGACCAGCCTATTGTTGAACAAGAAAATAAGAAACAACACCACAATCAACAAGGCAATAAAAACCAACAGCGAAATCAAAACCAATCGAATAACAATAACGCTCACCAAAAAAATAATTTCAGAGAACCAGATTATGAGTTCGATGGTATTATTGAAAGTGAAGGTGTGTTGGAAATGATGCCTGATGGCTATGGTTTCTTGCGTTCTGCGGACTATAACTATTTGTCTTCTCCGGATGATATTTATTTATCTCAATCGCAAATCCGCCTTTTCGGATTGAAAACAGGAGATACAGTAAAAGGTGTAGTACGTCCTCCAAAAGAAGGCGAAAAATTCTTCCCTTTGGTACGCGTATTGAAAATCAATGGGCATGATCCTCAAAGTGTAAGAGATCGCGTGTCTTTTGAGCATTTAACACCGATTTTCCCAACGGAAAAATTCAAATTAGACGGACATAGAAGTACAACGTCAACGCGTATTATGGATATGTTTGCTCCAATTGGTAAAGGACAGCGTGGAATGATTGTTGCTCAGCCGAAAACGGGTAAAACGATGTTGTTGAAAGATGTTGCTAATGCTATAGCGGCGAATCATCCAGAAGTTTATTTGATTGTTTTATTAATCGATGAACGTCCAGAAGAGGTTACCGATATGCAACGCAGCGTGAGAGCAGAAGTAATTGCTTCAACCTTTGATGAGCCTGCAGAACGCCATGTAAAAGTGGCCAATATTGTGTTGGAGAAAGCAAAACGCTTGGTAGAATGTGGGCATGATGTGGTGATCTTATTGGATTCCATTACGCGTTTAGCGCGTGCTTATAACACGGTACAACCTGCTTCCGGAAAAGTATTAAGTGGAGGTGTGGATGCGAATGCACTACAAAAACCAAAACGCTTCTTCGGTGCAGCTCGTAATATCGAAAATGGAGGATCGTTGAGTATTATTGCTACGGCTCTAGTGGATACAGGTTCTAAAATGGATGAGGTTATTTTTGAAGAGTTCAAAGGAACAGGAAATATGGAGCTTCAGTTGGATCGTAAATTGGCGAATAAACGCATTTACCCAGCAATTGACATTACTTCTTCAAGTACACGTCGCGATGATGAGTTGTTAGATCGCGATGCATTACAACGCACGTGGACCGTTCGCAAAGTGATGGATGATATGAATTCAATCGAAGCCATGACTTCCATTATTGATTCGATTAAAAATACGAGAAATAACGAAGAGTTTTTCGCGGAAATTCAAGGATAATTTAGTGATTCAAATATAAGTTGAAAGAGATAGAACCTTATGGAACTATCTCTTTTTTTATTTTTATGAAGGAGTAATTAGATAGTTTGTTATTTTTGCGCCGTTGATTGCTTTGAACCGAATATACAACATGATAAAATTTGTCTTGATATTGCTTGTTTTACTGCTGGACTACCTAGGGTATCGCTACGGGAAGTCTCGCCTGACTATGCGACGTAAAACGGTAAAGTTTAAAGGAAAATCACTTCAAAAAACCTGGTCTGAAAAACGAGCACTAATAGAAGAAAAGACCAAAAAACTCGAAAGAGAGATGAAGGAAGAAGATGAATTTGATGATTTGATTGACAAAGAAACTTTTAATTTCCTATTGGCTGGTGCTATCGCTACTTTGTTGTTTTTAATCATCGGATTGTTCACAGGAAATCCTTTGTACTTTTATTTGATTGTCTTTTTGATTACTACCTTGGTTTATGTGTATTATAGTAAGTTACAGTAATCGGAAGATGAATTAACTTACTCTTCTTTCTTTTTCTAGTAGTAGTGTATTCATTTGTGTTCTCGCGTATTTGCGTCCTTTTAAAAAGCGACCGTAAATCGAATCTTCTCGGTAATATGCGATGAAGTAATCTAGTTCTGGGATTGTCATTTCTGTGGGGTGTAAAAAGCGCTTTTTGTCGTCTATACCAGTGGTGTTTGCTAATTTAGTAGTATTTTCAAGTAGGTGAGTTCGATCTAAAGGAAGCGTTTCCTCTACATCGATTAAAATATACTGGTTGAGATCTAAACTAGGGGGGTCGATGTGTTTTACGTATTCTTCCACACTTCTATTTTCAAGATAAATGAGACCGCCACCTATGCTATGTCGATTTTGTTGGTTCTTCTTAACACCTGAAATCCAATACTCATCTCCAGATTCAAGTTCATAGTAGTTCCCTGATACGCCATTGCCTCGTAAGCTTTGAAAAGCCTTGCCATCAAAATACAAGGTTTTTCCACTTTTGGAAAAAGAAATAAGACCAATCCAAGCAGGGCCATTATGACTAAATCCTGTTTTTAATTCGATATATTTTAATGTTGTTTTCATGAGATGACAATATGACGTGTGTTTTTTATTTTACAAGGATATGATGGTGTTGATAGAGAGTGTTTTATAATTAAAATAGTTGCTATATCCAGCACCTATAGACAGGTTGTGAATAAGAGAATTACTTTTTAATGCAATTGATTTTAAAACTTCAAGTTTGTAATTGGCATCGTTGTCAAAGACTGAGATTGTGCCAATGGTAGAAATGCTAAGTTTTGAAAAATAATTGAATGCATAAAAATGAGCGCCTATCTTTTCATGTGAACCCTGTAAATAATCAATGCCCATTCCGAAGCTATAGTTGTTTTTGAGTGTTATTCCATATTTGAGCTGATGGTTTTGAGTCGTGTGATACAGATTAGAATCGTTGAGTTTTCTATTTTGATAGGTATAGACAAAAAAATCAAAGCAATCTGATTTCTTGTAAAATACATTCCAATGCGCAACTTGAGTATAGACAGAGTAGAATCCATGGGTATCAAAAGAATAGTCTAAACCTATACTTGTATTGAGTTTCCTATTGCCTAAATATGAAGCTTGATAGGAAATATGAAAACCATAAGGTAGTTGGGATGTTGTTTTTAATCCGATGTTCATTGAATTCGAAATAAAACACCTTGAAACACTGCTTTCTCCATCCGTATAACAACCTTTTCGGGGTAATTTGTCTTTAAATTTTGTGTATTGTTTCTCTAAATCTAGTGTATTTGAGACATGATGAATGAGTTCTAAAAGTTGATTCTTTTCAACTATAGCATCTTGTTGCTCGGGATTCCAATAGGTTTGTATCTTGTATTCTTGAGGGCTCGCTTGTTCAATCTCATACGTAATTCCTCCACATCCCATCCGCCAAGTGGAAATTTCATGATCAGACGGAAGGTCTAATAGGGGAGATTGCTGAAGCCAATGATATAGTGCTTTGGACTGAGTTGAAGGCAGTGTTGTTTTCGTTTGAATAATTTCTTTTTTATCGTTATTTAATTTCTTCGTGTGATAAGTATAATGAATAAGAAACCCTTCAAAAAGAGAATCTCTTTTATTTATTTCAATGAGTTGTCCTTGCATCCAAAGTCTGAAGTTGAAGTCATCTGTAGATTGTTTAAAATCCTTAAGTGCAAGTCTGTGTTGTAAGTCGCTTTTGTAGTGGTTCCAATAAAGGGTATCGCCTTCTATTTTTTTAGCTTGTGCTAGAACAGATGGGTTAATCACTAGCGTGAAGAAAAAGGAGAACAGGAAAATAGAATGCAGTAGTTTTTTCTTCATAGACAGAACCACAGTTAAGGTTGTTTGTTAATCTAAACGTAAGAGGAATAGGAAATGTACTAAGATAAACTTAAAAAAGAAAAAGTTTATCGGAAGAAAAAATGGATTTATACATAAGTTTCGTTTAAACGATAGTTTAAAGATATACTAGATGAAGTTGATAGAAAATGAAAGGATTGATATTTAAGAAAATGGGGGGATCTACAAACAAATAGAGATTAGGTGGGTGAGTGTAGTGATTTTCGATCATGAAAAACATGAGGGAGCAGTTAGGGGGGGAGTATTTGCCTTTGATACAGAAAAAAACTTCTAGGCTAAGCCTCTCTCAATTAATCAATTAATCCATGATGTGAAAAAAAACAGCTATTTTTTCTTTATTCTAGTTTGGTTTTACAGAATATCGTCTTATATTTGCACTCACAATAAGCAATAAGGCCACGTGGCGCAACTGAATAGCGCATCTGATTACGGCTCAGAAGGTTGCAGGTTTGAATCCTGCCGCGGTCACGAAAACAATGGCGATGTGGCGCAACTGAATAGCGCATCTGATTACGGCTCAGAAGGTTGCAGGTTTGAATCCTGCCATCGTCACAAAAAGAAAAAGGTTATACATTTGTATAACCTTTTTTTATGGTATTTAGCCAAATTGTATGGAATATTTTGTATAAACGCTATATTTAACAAAAGTAAATAGAGTCTTTGTCGTGCAATGGTCGTGCAGAATTCGGCTTGTATGTCCTCCTGAAAATAAAAAGATTCATTTAATTTTTGTCGTCCTGACAAAGGAAGGAGAAGAAGCACATCCAATAAATCACTACTAAAGTTCCAAACGAATTAGTTTATTTCCTTTTAGGAGCACTTCAAGTATTTAGTTTTACATAAGTTCCGTTTTTTTGTACTACCCTTTTTAATATTCAACTCTAAAAAAAAGAAGTAATGTTGTTGAATCGCTCAGTAGATTACTTCGCGAAGAGCGACGATGTTGAAGAAACGAATTTCCTAAACGAAGTGCAATACCCCAAATCAATTGCCTAATTCAAAAACTACAAAGTTGACAAAGGGGAGAAGTACAGTATCGAAGACGTGAGTTCCTTTCCAATTTCAAACAAAGCTGTAACCGAAGCACGCAAGAAGTTTAAAAAAGATGACCAAACCTGGATACAAATATTCAGGTTCGCTTAGATTTCATCAACCCAGAAAGCACAGATAAATTTATAGAAAAAGGTTGGGATGAAGAAAGGCAGATGTACTACTATTTATGTTATTTCAATATAGAAGTGAAGTAGTTTAAAAAAACAGCGATGAAGAATAGTCGCTGTTTTTTTGTTTATCATTTAAAATATAGCATAATTTAAATAATGCTTAATTTCTTCTTCATTAAAAAGACTAAAAACATCTAAATTTTTTTTATAAAAATCATTAATAACAAAGTTTCTCTCTATCATAGAAAACTCATTGTTTCTTGCTCTTATTTTTAGTTTTTCTATTTTCTCAATTATGCTTGGGTAATATTCTAATTCCATTTCAAAATTTTTAAATAAAATATCCAAATCGCTAGAACTGTATGTGTTAGTGTTTTTATTGATGATTTTTCTATTTCTATCCTTATGAACTAATGTGTTTAATAAACCAGACATTCTTTTTAACTCCTCAACAAAGAATTCATTTACGGGTATTTCAGTTGCGTGAATTTTTGCAGGAACTATAGTTCTACCAAAACTCTTTAAAAAAGGGCTATAAGTAACATCCTCTATGTGTTTCTTTAGCGTTGCTTCTACTTTTTGAGCTAGTTTTTCTTTGAACGATATTATATCTGAAAACCTCAAAGAAGAAGGATAAGATAAATGTTCTATAGAACCTACATCAAACGAATATCCTGTTTTATCATCTATTATAATAATTGTAGGTTTATCAAATGCTAATCGTAAGCCTAATTCAAACATTACATTAGGATTTTTAGAACTAACATCACAAACTACTATATCATCATTATAAATATTTGTAACTATCCTTTCTTGAATCAAACCAACAGATTCATCATCGCTTACTATTCTAGACTTTAAACCAATTGATGTTAATACACTCTTTATAATATCTTCTACTTCTTTCCAATGTCCTTTCGGGTAATCATTATGATCTGAAATAGGCATAATAATTCCACACATAACATCGTTTTCTTTATCTTTTTCCTGTTGCTCTGCAGGTACTGTATGGTCGGTCTTTTCTATATTATTTTCTGGAGTATTTTTTTTGGCTGTCATAATTAGAATTTAATTAGCAAATATATCTAAATTTAGATATATGTTAAATATCGTTAATTAATAAAAACAATGACTTTACTAAATTATAGTAAATTTGAATGTATTTCTAACCTCAACGTAATTGGAACGCTGTTTAGAGCAAAATTAGAATAGGGAAAGTCAATTAATTGACTTTCCCTATTCTAATTATTCTTTATCAGCTAATTCTTGTAAAACACTAATTATATTTGTTGATGAATATCTGCCAGCATATCCAATAGCTATTGCTAAAGCTTCTAATCCCGAAGGATTTGAATCAGTAGTACTAACAACTAATCCATTTTCAAGTATTTGATTTCTCTCTATTTGAATCGCTAATGTCAGGATCTCAAAATCACTTAATTTAGGAAACTCGCCTTTTAATTTTTTTGCTATAGTTGTATAGTCTTCAATTTCAGTTCGCATAGTTTAAATATTAGAATTATAAACCATAAACATAAAATGTTTTTTTGCATATATTAGAATCGTTCACTCAATAAAACCCTTACTTCACCAACTTCTCATATTCAAACCACACTTCATTATTAACCACACTGCTTCTCCTAAGCAAAATCATTATTTATTTTTCTTTTTCTTGAAGTTTAGACAAATCTTTTAAAGCATCCCTAAATTTGTCAACAAGTGTACAACAAGAGAGACGCTTATTAAAAATACAAATAAATAAACATAAATCAATTGGTTTTCTGTTTAGGCATCCTGTTATAAAACCTTTAATTCTCGTATTTTTGTTTTTGTAAACAACAATGAAATACATGACCCTCGATTACCTCCAATTCTGGTTTTCTGCTTATAACGAACACGGTACTCATTCGCCTTTTGTGTTTAATCTATTGACGCGTGGACTCTATCCTACCGATATCCGTTGGAAAGGACAATCGAGGAAAGAGCAGTTCTTCAATCGGTTGTTGTCGTATATTGAACCCCAACAACTCGCTACTTTAGATGGAAGCCTCCCCAAAGAAGTAAAGCTGTCGATTTCCGTAGATTTGTATCAAGCAGATTCGGGTAAGTGCTATGATGCGATTCTCTTTCAAGGGACTGATGCAAAAGCTTGGCCTGCTGTAGAAGAAGTTGCACAAACGATGCACAACGATTCCCTTTGGATGATTGATCGAAGAGGAAAAGAAGCCTCCATTGAAAAATATTGGCAAGAAGTCGTGGCATCCGAGGAAATGATTGTAACTTTAGATTTCTATTATTTTGGTGTGGCTTTGAAGCGAAAAGAACAGTTGAAGCAGCATTTTCAATTGCGTTTGCAACCAGATCGCGTTTTCCGCCTTTTGCGCGTGTAACAAAAAAACGCTTTGGCACACTTATATGAAAATACGAAGATTATGTCTAAAGAATTAATTATTGATATCAAGGCGATTAAGCGCGATTTTAAAATGGGATCCGAAACGGTAAAAGTTTTAAAAGGAGTGGATTTGCAAATTGAAAGAGGAGATTACGTCGCTTTGATGGGGCCTTCTGGATCGGGTAAATCGACGTTGATGAATATTTTAGGTTGTTTGGATACGCCTACTTCGGGCTATTATAGCTTAAATGGCAAAGATGTTAGTCAGCTAAACGACGATCAGTTGGCAGAAATTCGAAACAAAGACATTGGTTTCGTCTTTCAAACCTTCAATTTGATGCCGCGTACCACAGCTTTAGACAATGTAGCCTTACCGATGATTTACGCTGGACGCTCCAAAGAAGATCGCAATAAACGCGCTTCAGATGTGTTGCACATGGTGGGCTTAGGGGATCGCATGGATCACCATCCCAATCAGTTGTCCGGAGGACAACGACAACGTGTGGCAGTCGCTCGCGCCTTAGTGAATACTCCTTCTATTATTTTAGCGGATGAACCTACGGGAAATTTAGATACCAAGACTTCTATTGAGATTATGGGGTTATTTGATGAGATTCACCACAAAGGCAATACCGTTATTCTCGTGACACACGAAGAGGATATTGCCGCGCACGCGCATCGCATTATTCGCTTGCGCGATGGCGTAATTGAAAGTGACCAGCGAATAAAATAAAAACAAGCCGTTGAATTGCGCCTAAAGTATTGTATTTTGCTTGAGTAAAACAAGATTGAAGACACAGGGAATAATGAAGATATACACTAAAACAGGAGATCAGGGCAGTACCGCATTATTTGGCGGTACACGTGTGCCGAAAAACCATATTCGAATAGAGGCTTACGGTACAGTTGATGAGTTAAACTCTTATCTGGGACTGATTCGAGATCAAGAAATCCCAGCGCTAGAAAAGCAAGCCTTGCTTGCAATTCAGCATGATCTTTTTACTTTGGGAGCCATTTTAGCTACAGACCCTGCCAAAGCAATATTAAAAAATGGACAAGAACGCCTCAATATTCCGAAAATTACAGCAGAAAACATTGCCTTTTTGGAAGGAGAGATTGATCGCATGGAGGAGCGACTAGCTCCTATGACCCATTTTATTCTTCCTGGAGGTCATACAACAGTGTCATTCTGTCATATTGCACGTTGTGTTTGTCGTAGAACCGAGCGCTTGTCAGTACAATTGGATCGAGAAGAACCGCTAGCAACAGAAGTTTTAATGTATTTAAACCGACTTTCTGACTTTCTATTTGTGTTGGCACGAAAGTTGACTTTTGATTTACAAGCGGAAGAAATTAAATGGATCCCTGAAAAGATAAAATAACCATGGAAATCTGCCGTTTTTTGTTGTGATTAAGTAGGACGTTCTTTAAAATTAGTGAAATACTATAAAAAAAGCTTGCTTATTTCATAATAAAATTTATTTTTGCAATAAAATTTTAAAAAGGTTAAGAGATGTATTGGACATTAGAATTAGCATCTTATTTAAGTGATGCTCCATGGCCTGCTACTAAGGATGAGTTGATAGATTATGCTATTAGAACAGGTGCGCCCCTTGAAGTAGTAGAAAATTTACAATCCATCGAAGATGAAGGAGAAATCTATGAATCTATGGAAGAAATTTGGCCAGACTATCCTACGGACGAAGATTATCTTTGGAACGAGGATGAGTATTAATATAGAAAAAAGCCTTCTTCAAGGCTTTTTTTTGTTTATTTTAGCAAGTAAAAAAGAGTAAAAAAACATATAAACTTATGAGTCTTATAAATACCATATTAAAGGTTTTTGTCGGCGATAAATCAGAACGAGATATCAAAGAAATAAAACCTCTAATTGAAAAAATTAAAACGTATGAATCGTCTTTATCTGGTTTGTCAAATGACGAATTAAGAGCGAAGACTATCTATTTTAAGGAGAAAATTCAACAATCTAGAGCCGGTCAAGATGCGAAGATTGCTTCGTATAAAGAAGAAATCGAGAAGACTCAAGATATCGATAAAAGAGAAGCTATCTACGCTAGTATTGATAGCTTAGAGAAAGAAGCGTACGACAATACAGAAAAAGTATTGATGGACATCTTACCAGAAGCTTTTGCTGTAGTAAAAGAAACGGCAAAGCGTTTCAAAGAAAGCGAAACGGTTGTGGTGACAGCTTCAGAAAAAGACATGGAATTCGCTCAAAGCAAACCGTATGTAACGGTAGCTGAGGGTCAAGCAAGCTGGGCAAATAAATGGTCTGCTGCGGGTAAGGAAGTTACCTGGGATATGATCCACTACGATGTTCAGTTAATCGGAGGTATCGTATTACACCAAGGAAAAATTGCAGAGATGCAAACAGGGGAAGGAAAAACATTAGTGGCAACTTTACCTTTGTACTTAAATGCTTTAACAGGAAATGGGGTACATTTAGTTACCGTGAATGATTACCTTGCAAAAAGGGATAGTCAGTGGAAAGCTCCTTTATTTGAGTTTCACGGTATGTCTGTAGATTGTATTGACAATCACCAACCCAATTCGGCAGGTAGAAGAGCAGCGTATGCAGCAGATATCACGTACGGAACAAATAACGAATTTGGTTTCGATTACTTGAGAGATAATATGGCACATACGCCAGAAGAATTGGTACAACGTGTACACAATTACGCAATTGTCGATGAGGTCGATTCAGTATTAGTCGATGATGCAAGAACTCCTTTAATTATTTCTGGGCCTGTTCCTCAAGGAGATCGCCATGAATTCAACGAGTTGAAACCAAAAGTGGCAAACTTAGTTGAAATGCAACGCAAATTAGCGAACAATTTCTTAGCAGATGCGAGAAAATTAATTCGAGAAGGAAATACAAAAGAGGGTGGATTCTTATTATTAAGAGCATACCGAAGCTTGCCTAAAAATAAAGCCCTAATTAAATTCTTAAGTGAAGAAGGGGTGAAGCAATTGCTTCAAAAAACAGAAAACCATTATATGCAAGACAATAATAGAGAAATGCATAAAGTGGATGAGGCCTTGTACTTCGTGATTGAAGAAAAAAACAACCAAGTGCAATTGACAGATAATGGAATTAAATTCTTATCGCAAGATACAGATGAACATTTCTTCGTATTGCCCGATATTGGAACTGAAGTAGCTCGTATTGAAAGTAAAAACTTATCAAGAGAAGACGAAGCAGTTGCAAAAGAGCGTTTGTTTCAAGATTTTGGAGTAAAAAGTGAGCGTATTCACACGTTAAATCAATTGTTGAAAGCGTATACTGTATTTGAAAAAGACACGGAGTATGTTGTTATTGACAATAAGATTTTAATCGTTGACGAGCAAACAGGTCGTATTATGGATGGACGTCGTTATTCAGACGGATTACACCAAGCGATTGAGGCAAAAGAAAACGTAAAAATTGAAGCAGCTACACAAACGTTTGCAACGATTACCTTACAGAACTACTTCCGTATGTACAAGAAGTTAGGAGGTATGACAGGTACGGCTGTTACAGAAGCAGGAGAGTTCTTGCAAATCTATAAGTTAGACGTAGTTGAAATTCCTACAAACAGAGGAATTGCACGTAAAGATAAAGAAGATAAAATTTACCGTTCAGTACGTGAAAAATACAAAGCGGTTATTGATGATGTTGTAGATTTATCACAAGAAGGTCGTCCGGTATTAATTGGTACAACTTCCGTTGAGATTTCAGAGTTATTGAGTAGATCGTTAAAAATGCGCGGTATTCAACACAACGTATTGAACGCGAAATTACACAAACAAGAGGCTCAAATTGTAGAGGAGGCTGGAAAACCAGGCATTGTAACCATTGCAACGAATATGGCAGGTCGTGGTACGGATATTAAACTATCTCAAGAGGTAAAAGACAAAGGTGGTTTAGCTATTATTGGTACAGAACGCCATGATTCAAGACGTGTTGACCGTCAGTTAAGAGGTCGTGCAGGACGTCAAGGAGATCCAGGAAGTTCACAATTCTATGTGTCTTTAGAGGATAACTTAATGCGTCTATTCGGATCAGAGCGCGTAGCGAAGATTATGGATAGAATGGGATTAGAAGAAGGAGAAGTAATCCAACACTCGATGATGACCAAATCAATCGAAAGAGCACAGAAAAAAGTAGAGGAGAACAACTTTGGTATTCGTAAGCGTTTATTAGAATATGATGACGTGATGAATGCACAACGTGAGGTAATTTACAAACGTAGAAAACACGCGTTGTTTGGAGATCGTCTAAAAGTGGATATCGCCAATATGATGTACGATTTATGTGAGCGTATTAGCGAAAGTAACAAAATGGCGAATGACTTCAAAAATCTTGATATGGATATGATTCGCAATTTCGGTATTAATGATGTTATCACAGAAGATCAGTTCAATAAAGAAGATGTTGTTACATTGGCAAATAGATTGTACGAAAAAGCATTTACATCTTACCGCGAAAAAGGACAACGCAGTGCGGCTGAGGCCTTCAAAGTAATCAAAAATGTTTACGAGAATCAGGATAACAATTTTGAGCGTATCGTTGTACCATTTACAGATGGTATTAAAATAATGAATATCGTTACCAATTTAGAAACGGCTTACAACACAGAAGGAATGAGTCTAATTGACGATTTTGAAAAGAATGTTGTATTGTCAATTTTAGATGAGGCGTGGAAGAAACACCTTAGAAAAATGGACGAATTGAAACAATCTGTTCAGTTAGCTGTTCACGAACAAAAAGATCCTTTGCTAATTTATAAGTTTGAAGCATTTGAATTGTTTAAGAAAACAATTGCAGAAATGGATGCAGAAGTAACTTCTTTCTTAACAAAAGCAGATTTACCTGTTCAAATGGAACAAGAAACACAAGCGTAATAGTAGCTTGATTCATATAAAAGGGGCTCTTATGAGCTCCTTTTTTTTATGGTAAGAAGATGTTAAGGCGAAGGAATATTATCCGTCTTCACCTAATAAATGTGTAATTTTATAGAACAAATAAAAAATTGATTAGTATGGCTATTTTTGGTAAAGCATTTACGACAAAACACGGTACAGCACCATTCTCTCAGATAAAAATTACAGATTATAAACCTGCTTTTGATTGGGCTATTTCACAAGCGAAATCAGATATTGATGTGATTACAACCAATCCTGCATCTCCAACTTTTGAGAACACAATAGAAGCCTTGGCTTTTTCAGGAATGGATTTAGATGTTCTAGCTAGTATTTTCTTCAATCTCAATGCTGCTGAAACCAATGATGAAATGCAACAAATAGCACAAGAAATTGCTCCTTTGTTAGCGGAATTGGGGAATGATATTTTGTTGAATGAAGCGTTATTTCTACGTGTAAAAGCTGTTTATGAACAATTGAATCAGCTGAAATTGACCACAGAACAACAGACGTTGTTGACGAAAAATTACAAGAATTTTGTACGCAATGGAGCGTTGCTTTCAGAAGAACAGAAAAATAGAGTACGAGCGATTGATGCTGAATTAGCCACTACTTCCTTGAAATTTGGAGAAAACGTTTTAGCAGAGACGCATAATTACCAATTGCATCTTACGCAAGAAGACGAAGTAAAAGGATTACCGGAAGGAGCAATGGAAGAGGCCCATGCTTTAGCACAACAAGAAAATAAAGAAGGATGGATTTTTACTTTAGATTACCCAAGTTATATTCCATTTATGACGTATGCTGAGAATCGAGCTTTGCGTAAAGAATTGGCACTTGCAGCAGGGGCAAAAGCATTTAAATCCAACGAATACAACAATGAAAAACACGTTTTAAACCTTGCGAAATTAAGACATGAGCGAGCGAATATTTTGGGCTACGCCACTCATGCAGATTTTGTATTAGAAGAGCGTATGGCTCAATCTCCAACTAAAGTAAATGCTTTTTTACACGATTTATTGGTAAAGGCTAAACCTGCAGCGGAGAAAGAGTTTGAAGCGTTAACGGCTTTTGCTAAGCAATTGGATGGTATTGATCACCTAGAGAAGTGGGATGGTAGTTATTATGCAGAAAAATTAAAGCAAGAGCGTTTTAATTTGGATGATGAAATTCTAAAACCCTATTTTCAATTAGAAAATGTATTGGATGGAGCCTTTCAAGTAGCAAATAAGCTATATGGGTTAATTTTTGTAGAAGTTTTTGATATTGAGAAATACCACGAAGAAGTACGTACGTTTGAAGTGAGAAATGAAAAAGAAGAATTCATCGCGGTGTTTTATACCGATTTCTTTCCGCGTAAAGGAAAGCGAAACGGTGCTTGGATGACTTCTTTCAAGAATCAATATACGCGCAATGGAGTGAATGAAAGACCTCATATTTCAATTGTGTGTAATTTTACAAAACCTACCGCAACTAAACCATCTTTGTTGACGTTTAATGAGGTGACAACGCTGTTCCACGAATTTGGTCATGCTTTGCACGGAATGTTAGCCAACACAACGTATCCTTCTTTGTCAGGTACAAATGTATATTGGGATTTTGTTGAATTGCCAAGTCAGATTTTAGAAAACTGGTGCTATGAAAAAGAAACACTAGCTTTATTTGCGAAGCACTATCAAACAGGAGAAGTGATTCCAATGGAATTTGTAGAGAAAATTAAAGAAAGTGCTTCTTTCTTAGAAGGGATGGCCACTGTACGTCAATTGAGTTTTGGTCTATTGGATATGGGATGGCATGGACAAGATCCAACAAAAATTGTCAATTTAAAGGCATTCGAGTTAGAACAATTTAATTCGACACAGCAATATCCAGATGTGGCAGAAAATGCAATGAGTACTTCTTTTTCTCATATTTTTCAAGGGGGCTATTCTTCAGGGTACTATAGTTATAAATGGGCTGAAGTATTAGATGCAGATGCCTTTGCGTATTTTAAGGAAAAGGGAATCTTTAATAAGGAGGTAGCAACAGCATTTAAAGATTATGTGTTATCACAAGGAGGCACCGATCATCCGATGACCTTATACAAGAAATTTAGAGGACAAGAACCAACACCAGAAGCTTTATTGAAAAGAGCGGGTTTATTAGCATAAAATGAAAAAGAGTTCCAAAATTTTTTGGAACTCTTTTTTTACACTTAACAACATCACTTTTCTTTTTTCAACTTATCTTTTATCCGCAAGGGATTTATTTTTGTCTATATATCTCTTGTTAAAAACACAAAGAGACGGGAGATTTAACGAGGTAATTACCTTATAAGGCGCAATTACAAATCAAATATAGGTAAAAACTATTTTATTAACAAATAAAAAAAGAAAAAACCATCAATTTAGAATTGAATAGTTTTATTATGGATTGAAAAGTATAAAAAAACAGTTTAATGGTTTTCATTTTAGAGAAAGCATTCTTCATTATACACATAAGTGTCAATTGTAGTAGGTAAATTCTTTGCTTTCTTTAGTTCTTCTTGTAAGAATGACAAAGAATCTTCTTGGTCTTCTACTGGATTAGCTTTCAAGGCGGCTAGATCTGCCTGCAAACTCGCTTGTGTATTTTTTTTCGTTTCAACCAATAGTTTCTCTGCTAATTGCATAGTAGCTGTAAAGGTGAGTCCATCAATTTTCTGGAAGTAAATAGCATTCCATTTCTCAAAATCAATATCATCTTCGTCAGTATAGATATCAACAGTTTCTGCTACATGATTGGATACAATCTGAATGGCTTTTTGTAGGCGTTTTTGATCCATTTCATTCAGCATATTCAACAGCTGTTCTTCAGATGCGGCATATAATTCTGAATTCGTACCTACGAGTTTGAGTTCTTCTTGTTCAGGAGTTTGAGTTTCAGCTTTTGCTGTTTCCTTACTTTTAACAGGAGTATTTACTGGAGTAGGCTGTTCTTCTGTGGCGGTATTTTTAGAATTACATCCGATACTCAATCCCAAAAGTAAACCCATTAATGCTATTCTTTTGCACATATTTTTTATTTGCAAATGTAAAAGAATTCACAAGCCGAGAAAATAAAACACATAAAAAAAAGGTGTCGTTCAACAACACCTTTTCGTTATTCTTAATTCCAAGTTCCGAATTTCCCTGTATTAAAATCGTCGAATGCTTGTAGTAGTTCTTCTTGTGTATTCATAACAAAGGGACCATAATGCGCAATAGGTTCTTTGATAGGCAATCCAGCAAGGACTAATACAACCGCATCTTCAGTTACTTCGACAGTGAATTCCTCTCCATCGTTTGACATCAAAACGACATGGTCTTGCATCACTTCAGCCCCATTAACTTGTACAGTACCTTCTAAAACTAGGAGTAATGTCGTGTATGTAGTTGGGAAGTTATAGGCTACTTTAGCCCCTTCTTTAGCTCTTAAATTTGACATGTGAATAGGAGTAAAGGTTGATGCTGGACCTTTTATTCCGTTGTATTCTCCTGCTATAACCTCAATTGTACCTTTGTCGTTTTCTAACGGATACAACGCCATTTGGCTGTTCTCAATTGCTTGATATTTTGGTTCTCCTTTCTTTGCCTCAGCAGGTAAATTTACCCACAGTTGAACCATTTGAAATTCACCCCCTGTTTTGCTCCATGCTGTTTCGTGAAATTCTTTGTGTAAAACACCTGAAGCCGCTGTCATCCATTGTACATCGCCTTCGCCTATGATTCCACCACCACCACTGCTATCTCCATGTTCAACACGTCCTTTGTAAGCAATGGTTACCGTTTCAAATCCTTTGTGTGGATGTACGCCAACACCTCTTGGAATTTCACTTGGTCCGAAGTGGTATTTGGAGTTGTAGTCAAACATAATGAAGGGATCCATGCGTTGCATGCTCATACCTGGTACACCTGGAATAAAATTGTGTACTCTAAAACCATCTCCTACAAAATGTGCAGGTCTTGGTGCGACGATTTGTTCAATATTCTTTGTTTTCATATCCTTTTTATTTATACTCAAAGTTACTTCATTCACTGTGGAATATACTTAATCTAAAACAAGAATAGAGAATAGAGAATAGAGAGAAGAGAGAGGAAAGAAGAGAAGTGTGTGAACGTCCCTAAATAGGGTTGACCATTTTTAAACAATAACTTCATTATTAAATATAGTACTATATGGTTTGGTATTAGTATAGTGGTTGACTGCTTTGTCCACAAGCAACCCACAACAAACAATCCACAACAAACAACCCACAACAAACAACCCACAACAAGCAACAAACAAAAAGTCATCAGTGATCTGTTATGAGGTATCGGTAGATTTTCTAAAATAAGAAGGTGTTTTCTTTAAATGAAAATCTCAACGTCTCAACGTCTCACCAAACACCCTCCATAAAAAAAACCGAAGCATTTGCTTCGGTTTTTTTATTTTTTACTAGAGCCAATGTGTCGCATGGCATCTCGAACCATCTGAAAGAGTTCAGAAGAGTAAACGAAATCCACGACATCTTCATTGTCTGTTTGTATAATTTCCTTGTTATTTCCCGACCAGGCTAACACACCGTTCTTTAAGAATACGATATGTTCTCCAATTTCCAATACGGAGTTCATATCGTGTGTGTTGATTACCGTTGTGATGTCATATTCGTGTGTAATCTCTTGAATCAAGTTATCAATGACAATCGCCGTTTTTGGATCGAGTCCAGAGTTGGGTTCATCACAGAATAAATATTTGGGGTTATTTACAATAGCACGAGCAATAGCAACCCTTTTTTGCATCCCTCCCGATATTTCTGAAGGTTTCTTTTTATTGGCGTTGATTAATTTTACGCGATCAATTACCTCATTAACGCGATGCATAATTTCTTTGTCGCTTTTATTGGTAAACATACGCAAAGGAAAAGCGATATTCTCTTCCACTGTCATGGAGTCAAAAAGGGCACTTCCTTGAAATACCATTCCAATCTCTGTACGTAAATCGCGACGTTGGTTTTTATTCATATCGGCATAATCTCTACCATCAAAAAGAATTTGACCATTGTCATGCGCGTGAATACCCAAAAGTGTCTTTAGGAAAACGGTTTTTCCTGAACCACTTTGTCCTATGATTAAATTGGTTTTTCCAGTTTCAAACGTGGTAGTAATTCCCTTTAATACCTTTGTGCCATTAAAAGACTTTTCTATGTTGGTTACTTTAATCATCTTGTTAGTTACTTAAAAGGAGAGAGGTTAGTATATAATTTGTAAGAATAATAGCCACACTCGTCCACACGAATGCCGTTGTACTGGCTTTTCCTACTTCTAGAGCACCACCTTTCATGTAGTAACCAAAATAAGATGGAACCGTTGCTAATAAGAAACCGAATAACGTAGTTTTGATAAACGCATAGGTAATGTGAAACGGAATAAAGCTATCTTGTAATCCAGTAATGAATTGCTCAGAAGACACGAAATTTCCCATTACACCACCAAACCATCCGCCTAAAACACCTAGAAACATACTGATACCAATCACGAAAGGATATAATAAAACAGCGACCATTTTCGGAAAAACCAAATAGTTTAATGAGCTAACTCCCATTACTTCTAAAGCGTCGATTTGTTCTGTAACACGCATGGTACCAATACTCGATGTGATAAAAGACCCCATTTTACCAGCCATAATGATGGAGATGAACGTAGGGGCAAATTCTAAGATTACCGATTGTCTGGTTGCAAATCCAATAAGATATTTAGGAATTAAGGGATTGGTTAAGTTTAAGGCAGTTTGAATTGCAACAACACCTCCAACGAAAAAAGATAAGAAGCAAACAATACCCAAAGAACCAATGATTAAATCGTCTATTTCTTTGAAGATTAGCTCCTTCATTACTTTCCACTTAGTCATTTTGCTAAAGATTTCTTTTAGCATAATAAAGTACTGACCAATATTTGTTAATCCAGTTTTTATCATAAAAAATAAATATCGGCTAAATTACCAATTACAAATGAGTTTTTAGGTTTATAAGTCCAAAAATGTATTAAAACAACTTCGACTTTATTTTCTTCCAGCGGTAGTGGCGAATAAATTTTCCTTGTTCTTCTGTAACTAAATACGGATCTTTTTTAGCTTTCGCTCTGAAGTATCCTTTAATATAATCGAGAAACAACAAGGGTTTTCCTTTTTTTGATGCTAACTTCAAGCTGGCGATTAGCGTGATTGCCAAGCCATAGTGTAAACGATAGAAAGCCTCTCCTTGTTTATAGCGTGCAGTTTTATCGTATTGAGCCCCGGTAGGCTTGAGGTGTTTGATTTGTAAATCTTGACGGACAAGGATTTCCCAATCGTAGTAACGGCAGAGTAATTCGTCTACAGTATCCCATCCCATAGCGGGTTTGAGTCCACCAATCTGTTGAAAACACGCCTTGCGATAAGCTTTAAAAGCTCCGCGGATATGATCTTTATCGGTTAGGTTTTCGATAACCCAAGTGTTGTTTTTTTCAATACGTGCAACACCTCCAGCCATACCTAGTTTAGGATTTTGTTTAAATTCATGTGCTATATGAGCAAAGTAATCAGGAGGAAGAATTAAATCGGCATCCAATTTGACGATAACGTCATACTGTATCTCATCAGGAAGAAGAGTTAATCCGTGATTAAATGCCTGAATGACTTTACTTCCTGGTAAATGAATGGCCGCTGAATTTTTGGTGCAAAGATGCAGCCAAGCGTGTTGTGCTGTAAAGGACTCCGCGATTGCTTCCGTTTGATCTGTCGAACTATCGTTAACTACTAAAACCCATTCAGGAAGCAAGGTTTGATCCGCTAAACTCTGTAATGTCTCAGCAATATAAGAGGCTTCATTGTAAGCGGGAATAATAATGATATACTTCATGAAAAAGAATTTTTACAATTGGAGATTCTTGGAAAGTATATACTTTCTGCATCCAGCCACACAAAAATATAAAAAAATGTAGTTAGGCATCGAATAGCCAGTATATTTGTAGAAACGAATCAAGGAATAAGTACAATGGGGAATGGTATTTCAACCAAACAAGCTTTTTTATTTACGCTAATTAATTATCTAGGCGTTTTGATTGGCGTTGTTTCAACGATTTTGATTTATCCTCAAGATAAGGAGATGCTAGGGATTATTCGCTTTGTTGATGCTTGTGCTCAAATTATGTATCCTATCATCGTGTTGGGAAGTACGCATGCTTTGATTAATTTCTACCCTCAATTAACAGAAAGATTACAGCAGAAATTGTTTAGTTATAGTCTAATTTCACTAGCAAAACTAGCTGGATGGGTTGGTGTTTCACTGATTGTTATTTCTTTTTTTTACACCGCTACTTCTTTTAAATACGTAGCCTTTGCCTTTCCATTAGCATTGGCTATGGCTTATATCGAGCTGTTTCGCAGACAGGCAACAAATTTGCAAAAAATATCATTTCCCACTTTTTTTGAGAAGATAATTCCCAAAATTGCATTGCCCACGGTCTTTTTATTAACGTTGTATACCACGACAACGATTGATCAAGGATTAGCTTTGTACCTATTAAGTTATGGTCTAATTACTGTGGTAATTGGAGGGTATATTTACAAATTATATCCCTATCAGCTTCATCGAAGCTATGATGATTTATTCGATAAGGTGAAGAAAAAAGAGTATTATGCCTATAGTTTATTTGCCTTTGCTGGGAGTTTTGGTTCTTTTTTTGCCTTTCGCGTAGATTCTTTGATGATTCCCTATTTTATTTCGTATGAAGCGAATGGAACATACAATATTGGGGTGACTTTAGCTTCTACTTTAGCAATTCCGGCTACAGGTGTTTTTGCTTTGTATGCTCCCGTTATTTCTGATTTAATTAAAAATGTACAGCTCAAGAAATTAAATGAAAAGTACAAAGAAGTTGCCCGTGTAATGTTCTTTATCGGTATGCTGTTGTTTTCTTGTGTAGCGGTAGGAATAGATCCCTTGTTTCGATTATTGCCCACTTATGAAAAGCTAGCACCTTCTATTCCCATCATCTATTTGTTGGGTATAAATGGCGTAATTAATATGTCTACGGGGTTTAATTCGGAAATCATCTCTTATTCCAAATACTATCGTTTTAATCTGATTTCAATTCTGTTTTTAATGGTATTGAATATCGGAATGAATATCTGGTTCTTAACGCAGACAAGCTATGGGATTTTTGGGGTCGGATTGGCCTCGTTAATTAGCTTAACGCTATTTAATTTTGGGAAAGTGGTTTACATTTACCTCAAAATGAAACTTTGGCCTTTTGACGTCCAATTTGGTCAATTGTTTCTCTGTATGCTATTGGTATTGATTATCGGCTTTTATATTCCGATTGTGAATCAAAGCCAATTTTTGACTCTTGTTCTGCGTGTGGGATTTGTCTTAATTTGCGGAGGAATTCTAATCTTTAAAACCCCTTGGGTCTTTTTAATTCAACAGCGTTTTTTGACGGTGATCAAGCGCTATAGGCCTTAATTAATTGGCTGGAATTTCCTTTTTCTTCATTTTGGTTAGTAAGAGAATCGTAAAAATAATACAGCTACTGCCGAGCCAATCTAAAAATTCAAACTGAACACCGAAGTAAAAAACGGCGATTAATGTGGCGGATAAAGGTTCAGCACAAGCAAGTAAACTTGCGCGTTGAGGACCGATATTATTGATGGCATCTAAGAATATGTAGAAAGAGATTAAGGTGCCAAATAGGATGATGAATGCTACAGCCCAAAATGTTTCCATGTCCCATATTCCTGGAAAATGTGTGGGCGGATAAACAAGAGCTATTCCTATACCAGCGATTAACATACTCCATCCAATAATTACAATCGGACTGTATTCTTTTAATAAATGTACTGGTAGAATCGTATAAGCAGCTAGCGCAATTGCGGAAATAATTCCCCAAATTAATGCAGTAGGTGTAATGGTTAAACTATTGATATCGCCATGTGTTACCAGTAAAAAAGTACCCAACATTGCTAATCCAATTGCCAATATTTCAATAGGTTTGGGCCATTTTCTCAGACGTAGCGCTAAGTAAATAGCAATAAAAACAGGGCCTATATATTGAAGAACAGTTGCAGTTGCAGCGTTAGAGTGAAAAATGGTGATGAAATAAGAATATTGAACTAACAACATCCCTAAAAAACTAAATACAACCAATTGAGAAGCGTATTTTTTGTTTTTCCAGATATGCCATACATCTTTATCACCTTTTACAATGCCCAAAGCAAGCATAATACTACCTGAAATTAAGAGACGAACGGTAACAAGCCATTCAGCATTGAAATTTTTCTCATTGAATAAGAATTGAGCAAATGCTCCTGATACACCCCAAAGTGCAGCAGCAAAAATGGCCGCTGAAAAACCTAGAAACTTATTGTTTAGTCCCATAATAGGCAATACAAATTATTTAGATGATAAAACCGCTTCGCTCAAGTCGAGGGAAGCGGCGGCAAAGGTACATATTTAGACGGAAAATGACTTCTTTTTTCCGTGAGACTATTGTGTTTTTTTATTTAGTAGAACCATGTACAAAATCAAGCATACAAGACATCCTATCAAAGCAGTATAACGCGTAGTTAACTGAAATTGGGTGTTGATGGCTCCTGATGAAGAAATGATAAAGCTCGTTAGCGAGGTGATGACATAGGTTAATCCACCCATTAATCCCCCTGCTGTACCTGAATTATTGGGGAAATACAACATGGTGGAGGTAAAGAAATTGTTGAATACCGTACCCGAACAGATGTGAATTAAAAACAAGCCAAACATTAGTAGATACAGGTTCTCTACATAATAACTGGCCGAAAGTAAAAGCACAGCCAATCCCAATTGAATGTATACGGGACGCGTAATGCGCTGTTTAAAGGGAACATGCATTCTTTTCTTGCCAATGAGCCCGCCTAACATCCATGAAAATCCTAGTAGAAGCGTGCAGTAACCAATGATAATTGAATTCTGATTAAAGGTGTTTTCAATTAGAAAAGGACCTGAAATATTGAAAATCATGACGATGGAATAACTCATACCCAAGATAAAAATACCCGTGATGAAATTTTTGTTGCTCAACATGGTTTGGTATACTTGTAAGGTTTGACTTAAGTTAAATTTCTTCTTTTCTGCAATACTTTCGCCACTGATGAGTAAATCTAAAATAAAGAGCAACACTGCGTAAATGGAAAGAAAATAAAAGTTAGCATGCCACGAAAATAGAGCATCGAGGTATCCACCCAAAAAAGGTGCTAGAATGGGACCACAAGACCAGACTACTGTAAAATAGCTGAGGTAGTGGATGCGTTGTTTTTCTTCGTATATATCCATGAAAATGGCTCGAGTAGCAACAACTAGAATAGAAATCGCGATTCCTTGAACAATACGCAACAAGCAAATCAAGAAAATATCATTGGTAAAAGCAATTAAAGTACTAGATAAAGCGATGAAAAGAAGGGCAATCAAGCGGGGTTTGTAACGGCCAATACTATCGAGAATACTGCCGACAAAGAGTTGGGAAATACCATAACTCAGTAGGTAGCACGTTAAAGTAAGTTGCACTTCTTTTTCCGTAATAGCTAAGTCATTAGCCATAGAAGGAAAAGAGGGTAAATAGATATCCGTTACAAATCCAGATAGGGGAATTGAACTAAAAGCGAGAATGGTTGCTAGCTTTTTTCTTTGGTTTGTAGCTTCTCTAAGCATAAAGTGAATTGTTGTTTTACAGCTGCAAATGTAAAAGAACAACGGTGTTTATACCTTAAAAAAGACAAAGGTATACTTGTATAAATCAAAGAATATTATTTTTTATTTCTAAATTGAAGTGGCGTTTGTTTTACGTGTTTTTTGAAGAAATGAGTGAAGTGAGAGGGTTGGTCAAATCCCAATGTATACCCCACTTGTGCAATATCCCAATCGGTGTTCATGAGCAAGTTTTTAGCTTCTAGTAAAATGCGATCTGTAATGTGTTGAGACGTGGTTTTACCCGTTGCGGACTTAATAGATGAATTCAAGTGATTCACGTGTATATTAAGTTGGTCTGCATAGTCAATAGGACGACGTAAAGCAAGAGGGTAAGCAGGAGAATCTAATGGAAACTGCTTGTTCAATAGTTGATCAAATAAACGAAATAAACGCATGGATGCACTTTGCTCTTCTAAGGTGATGTCTTCTACTTTTAATTGTAGCGCTTGATGCAATAATAAAGCGAGTAAATTGCGAATAACCTCATACTTTAAAGGGTAATCCGACTGAGCCATGGTGTACATTTGTTGAAAATAGGTATGTGCGATTTCCAGTTGATCCGGTGTTAAAAAGATTAAAGGTTTTCCCCATTCTTTGAATAACGACGTTTTTTTGAAGGATTCTAAACTTCTATTCTCTGTGAAGAATTCGTAATTGAACAAGCAGAAATACCCCTCTTGTTGCTTTTCAATACACGTCCAGGAATACGGAGTTGTAGGGCAAGGTAAGAATAAAGCCGGTCGGTCAATTGTAATAGTATGTGAGCCGTAATGCAATTCTCCACGACCAATTATTAGTCCCACTTTATAAAAATCACGACGATTATAAGGCGTTGTAAAACTGCAATACTTGCGCATATTAATGTTAAAATGCGAAGTTCCTGTCTTGTATTCGTTGATGCTAAAAGCATAATTTTCAGAAAGAGAAGACGTAGATCTTTCTTTGTAATAATCGGCGATGGTTTCTAAATCTTTACTCATAGGGTGCTCTGTTGTAAGTGGTAAAATTACAAAAATCAAATAAAACACAGCAGATGGAGTGAAGGTGAAAAAGAGAAGTACAAACAGTGTTTTGTTGAGAGCATCTAAAACTATTAAAATAAATAAGTTATACTCAAGGGGTTGAAGAAAAAATAAATTTATTTTTTGTGTGCTGTATTTTAATGATTAAAATGAAAAAATTACATTTTGTGTGTTTTTTGCAATTAATGTTAAGTTTTCTTGTTTTTATTGCGGCAGAATTGTTTTATTTCATGTTAAAGTTTGTGAAATATTATTAATTAACGAATTGTTTGCCTCTGGTTGTTGGAAAAGTGGAATGTTTTTTGTGTGTGTTGTTGTAAAAATACATTATTATGTTCTCTTAATCGAGGAATAAAAATAACAGAAATCGGGATTGATTTCTACTGTATTCGTTATTTCAGATGAGGGAGGAATTAATTTCAAATTGTATTAAAATGGATAAATTAGTTAAAGGGTTGATGGTGTTAACAACAATAGGGCTTGTTTTGAATTTGTTTGATTTCTTTAGTTATAATCATGCAGATTTAGTTTGTTATGCACTCTTGATTTTAAGTGGAGCCTATTTTATTGTGAAAAAATATCGTTTTAGAAATGAATAGAGCAGCGCT
This sequence comes from Myroides fluvii, assembly GCF_009792295.1. Classification (NCBI taxonomy): domain Bacteria; kingdom Pseudomonadati; phylum Bacteroidota; class Flavobacteriia; order Flavobacteriales; family Flavobacteriaceae; genus Myroides; species Myroides fluvii. The sequence goes on from NZ_CP039934.1 coordinate 2,406,787, forward strand.
TAATAAGCGTTGACAATTTGTGGTTGAGTGTTTTTAAATGATGTACATGAATATTTAATATTCAATTATTTTTATTCTATTTATTATAATATCAAGTGTTTTTTATCCCTAAGTTGTTAAACGTATTTTTTATTTTCTTTGGGTATTTTTCTTGCACCCCGAGTAAATCACCGCATATATCGTTCACCTAAATGAACGCATGAACAGAGTGTAAGTAAACGCCACGATTAATCCTATTCATACCCGATAAATCTTGCCCGAGAAAAGCACAATGCGGAAGGCTATCGTACTTTTAGGGTAAAAAAAAACGCCATCGAATTCCGATGGCGTTTTTTAATTATAGTACAATGAATTAATTTTCAAGGTAAGCTTCGATTGGAGCACAAGAACAAACTAAGTTTCTATCTCCATAAGCATCGTCAATACGACGTACAGTAGGCCAGAATTTATTCTCTGCTACATAAGCTAATGGATAAGCAGCTCTTTGTCTTGAGTAGGGTAAATCCCAATTATCCGCAGTTAATAAAGCTAAAGTATGTGGTGCATTCTTTAATTCGTTTACTGGGTTCTCAATCGTTGCATTTTCAATTTCTTGACGAATAGCGATCATCGCATCACAGAAACGATCGATTTCAGCTAAGCTTTCACTTTCTGTAGGTTCAATCATTAACGTACCTGCAACTGGGAAAGAAACCGTTGGTGCGTGGAAACCGTAATCGATTAAACGCTTAGCGATATCAGTCACTTCAATTCCTTTTTCTTTGAACTCACGAACGTCAACAATCATTTCGTGTGCAGCACGTCCTTGTTCACCTGTATATAAAATCGCATAGTGCTCTTCTAATCTAGCTTTCATATAGTTCGCATTCAAGATAGCTGTTTGCGTCACTTTTTTCAATCCTTCTGTTCCCAACATAGAGATGTAACCGTAAGAGATTAAACACACCAATGCAGAACCGTAAGGAGCAGAAGAAATAGATGTAATTGCATTTTTACCACCTACAGCCACTAATGGGTTTGAAGGTAAAAACTCTACTAAATGTTCAGCCACACAGATTGGTCCAACTCCAGGTCCACCACCACCGTGAGGAATAGCAAAAGTTTTGTGTAAGTTTAAGTGACATACGTCAGCACCAATAGAAGCTGGGTTAGTGAATCCAACTTGTGCGTTCATATTAGCTCCATCCATATATACTTGTCCTCCGTTATCGTGGATAATTTGTGTAATTTCCATGATAGCAGATTCATATACTCCGTGTGTAGAAGGATAAGTAACCATCAAACAAGAAAGGTTGTCTTTGTGTAATTCTGCTTTTTCTCTTAAGTCAGCCACATCGATATTTCCTTCAGGCGTTGTTTTTGTAACCACTACTTTCATTCCTGCCATAGCAGCAGAAGCAGGGTTTGTTCCGTGAGCAGAAGCAGGGATTAACGCAATAGTTCGTTGGAAATCACCTCTTGCATGGTGGTAGGCGCGAATAGCCATTAATCCAGCATATTCCCCTTGTGCACCAGAATTTGGCTGTAAGGTTGTTCCAGCAAATCCAGTGATGATATTTAATTTGTGTTCTAAGTCTTTCAACATTTCGATATAACCTTGTGCTTGATCTAGTGGAGCAAAAGGGTGGATGTTGTTCCATTGACCGTTGCTTAACGGAAGCATCTCAGCTGCCGCATTCAACTTCATGGTACAAGACCCCAAAGAAATCATCGATTGATTTAACGCTAAATCTTTGCGCTCTAAACGTTTGATGTAACGCATTAACTCTGTTTCAGAGTGGTAGCTATTAAATACGTCATGCTCTAAGAATTTAGAAGTACGTTTTAATTTTGCTGGGTAATTCACTGCTTCTTCATTTAAAGCTGTAATAGTAAAGGCTTCTTTACCTACTGCTTGAGCGAAAATAGCGATGATTGTATTGATATCATTTACATTTACGGTCTCGTTTAAAGAGATAGAAATTGTATTTGCATCGATATAGTAGAAGTTCACTTGGTTTGCTTCAGCAATAGGTTTAACCTTAGCTGCGTCTGCTTTTACCACAATCGTATCGAAGTAAGCCGTATTGCTTTGCTCGATTCCTAACTTAGCTAAGTTTTCAGCAACCGTATTTGCTTTTGCATGTACTTGGTTTGCAATAAAACGAAGACCGTTTGGTCCGTGGTAAACCGCGTAGAAACTCGCCATAACAGCTAATAATACTTGAGCGGTACAGATGTTTGACGTTGCTTTTTCGCGTTTGATGTGTTGCTCACGTGTTTGTAATGCCATACGCAACGCTCTGTTTCCATCTGCATCTTTAGAAACACCGATGATACGACCTGGCATACTGCGTTTGTATTCTTCTTTTGTAGTGAAGAAACCGGCGTGAGGTCCTCCAAATCCTAATGGAATACCAAAGCGTTGTGTTGTTCCCACTACTACGTCAGCTCCCATCTCTCCTGGAGAAGTTAAAGTTACTAAAGATAAGATATCTGCTGCAACGGCAACTTTAATATCTTTCGATTTAGCGGTATGAATGAAGTCAGCATAATCGTATACTTGACCATATTTTCCTGGATATTGTAAGATTGCACCAAAGAAATCTTCTGAGAAATCAAACGTTTGGTGATCGCCTACAACTAATTCAATTTCGAAAGGAATTGAACGTGTTTGTAATACAGAAAGTGTTTGAGGTAAAATTTCTTCTGAAACGAAGAATTTCAACGCGTTGTTTTTCTTTTGATCTCTTGTGCGAACATCGTATAACAACATCATCGCCTCAGCTGCTGCTGTACCTTCATCTAATAAAGAAGCATTGGCAATTTCCATTCCAGCTAATTCAATTACTGTCGTTTGGAAATTTAATAAAGCCTCTAAACGACCTTGTGCAATCTCTGCTTGGTATGGCGTATAAGCGGTATACCAACCAGCGTTTTCAAATACGTTGCGAATAATAGGAGCAGGGCTAACAGATTCGTTGTATCCTAATCCAATATAAGAACGAAAGATTTTGTTTTTGTTGCCTAAGTTCTGAATATAAGATAAATACTCATATTCCGTCATTGCAGGAGCAAGATCTAAATCTTGTTTTAAGCGAATTGAAGTTGGAAAAGTTTCGTCGATTAATTGTTCAATGTTGTCAACTTTTACAGTTTTAAACATTTGTGCCATGTCCTCAGCACGAGGGCCAATGTGTCTTAAAGCAAATGCATTTGTTTTCATTTGGGCAAAATAATAAGTTGTGTATAAGCAGACAAAAATAACCATAAATCTGAGATAAATTAAGTATATTCCTAGTAATTTTGTTAATGTAAATTTCTAGCCGATTTCGGTATAAAAAATTAGCATGAGAAAAGTCTTAGGTAACGTATTTGATTTTTATCTGAAAGCGAGCATTCACGTTTCTTTCGCCGTTTTTGCTTTGGTGCAAATGACGTTTTATTTCTGTCGTTTGCCCTTCGATTGGACCGTTTCGCTTTTGGCCTTTTCGGGAACCTTGTTTTCCTATAACTTTATCAAATATGCTGATTATGTTGTAGCTCATCGCCGCAATTTATCACCAAAGATGAAGGCTATTCTACTGTTGAGTTTTGTAGCTCTGATCGTTGGCATGGTCAGTTTCTTCTATTTAGCCGCTACCGCCCAGTTTGTAACCCTCTCATTATTGGTTTTAGCTGTATTGTATGCGGTTCCTATCTCCAAGCGAATTCCCAATTTGCGCAATTGGTCCGGATTGAAAGTGTATATCGTCTGTTTGTGTTGGGCAACCGTGACACTCATTATTCCCATTTTTAATGCGGGAATCGAACTTTCAGTAGATATTTGGATTAAATTTCTACAGCGATTTATCTTGGTATTAATCTTAATCGGAATATTTGAAATCGTCGATTTACAATATGATGAAAAGTATTTAAAGACGATTCCTCAATTGTTGGGTACTCGTAAAACAAAGTTGTTACTCGCTATTTTGTTGATTCCCTTTTTTGTCATTGAGTTTTTTAAAGTGGGATTTCAACCCATTCAAGCCTGGAATAATCTGATTATTGTTTGTATTACCTTACTTTTTATTCAACTAGCTTCGCCCAAACGCAGTAATTACTTTAGTTTGTTTTGGGTAGAAAGTGTACCAATCTATTGGTGGATTTTAGTGCTCATGGAAGGATAGATAACCAGCAAAGCAGGTAGGGATTTAGCAATCTTTTTTTCGCTCATTTTTAGCTCTGTCTAAAAAAAGGGTATATTTGTAGGACTAAAAAAACAACAAACATGATACAACTTGTAAATGAGGTTCAAGCAAACGGAAATCTAGTTTTCGTTTTAGGAAATGAGAATACTGTTGAAGTACCAGCACTTTTAAATGACTTTGTACAAGCATTTAAAGCAGGAGAAAAAGAAGAAGACTTTGCAAAAATCGGAAATCAATATTTCTTTTTTGTAAAGGAAAATACCAATTTAGAAAAGATGCGTTTGGCTGGATTCAACATCCGCAAACAATTAGATAAAAAAGCAGATAACCTAACTGTTGTTGGACATGGGGAAGCTACTTTGGCTTTGACAGAAGGAATTGCTCTTTCAAACTACCAATTTTTGAAGTATTTCAAAGAAGCGGAGACCATGAAATTTGCTTTAGCGAACATTAGCCTAAAAGGAAACGTGGATGCTAAACAAATCAGTGATTTAAATAATACGATTAAAGCGGTTTATTGGGCACGTACGATGGTAAACGAACCTGTGAGCTACTTAACAGCTACTCAATTGGCAAAAGAAATTGAAGTGTTAGGAAACGAAGCGCAATTTTCAGTAAAAGTATTGGGTAAAAAAGAGATTGAAGCTTTGCGTATGGGAGGTTTACTAGCGGTAAACAAAGGATCCGTAGAGCAACCGACTTTTACGATTATGGAATATAAACCAGCGAATCCAATCAATAAAAAACCAATTGTTTTAGTTGGAAAAGGAGTGGTGTATGATACAGGAGGGTTGAGTTTGAAGCCAACTGCTGGATCGATGGACTCGATGAAGAGCGATATGGGAGGAGCAGCTTGTATGGCTGGAACAATTTATGCTGCAGCTTTGAATCAAGTAAACGTACACGTAATTGGTTTGATTCCAGCAACAGATAACCGCCCAGGGGGAGATGCGTATGCACCTGGAGATGTAATCACGATGTATGATGGAACAACCGTTGAGGTATTGAATACAGATGCGGAAGGACGCATGATTTTAGGAGATGCTATTGCGTATGCAACCCAATATGAGCCTGAAGTAATCATTGATGCAGCGACATTAACAGGAGCAGCCTTGGTGGTAGCTGGAGATATGGCTTCTTGTATTATGGGGAATGACGAAAAAACAATTCAAGCCATTGTAGCTTCTGGATACCATGTACACGAACGTTTAGCCCAATTGCCATTTTGGGATGATTACAAAGATTTGTTGAAATCTAGTGTGGCAGATATGAAAAATATCGGAGGTCGTTTTGCAGGAACAATCACAGCAGGAAAATTCCTAGAGCATTTTGCAAAAGCACCTTATGTACACATTGATATCGCAGGTCCAGCTTGGATGGATGCACCAAGAGATTACAAAGGAAATGGAGGTACAGGAAGTGGAGTCCGTACTTTGGTTGATTTCTTAACCAACTATAAAGCGTAATCGTACATACAATATAATAAATGAAGCAGTAAATTTCGATTTGCTGCTTTTTTTTTGTTCTGATCTCGACCTAGCAAAAAACAGAAAAAACGTACCTTTGATTCTTCCACTATTTAATTCAATACAAAAATGGAGAATATTTCGATTCAATATCAGACAGTTACGCCAGAAAATATGCACTTAATTCGTCCTTTAGCTGAAAAAATTTGGCAGAAAACATACGGACCTTTATTAGATCCGGCACAAATTGAATATATGCTGCCTATGATGTATAGCCAGGAACGTATTACCAATGAAATAAAGGAAGGGTATATTTGGGAATTGTTTGTGGTCGAAGACAAGGTTTTGGGGTACTTAGACTATAAAGTGATGGAGGATCATCGCGTGTTTTTGTCTAAGATTTATTTGGATACCGATCAGCAACAAAAGGGATTGGGCAAACTGATGTTAACCCATGTACTCGATTTTGCCCGTCAAAACAAAGCAAAAGCGGTGTATCTGACAGTGAATAAATACAATGCCAAAGCGATTGAGTTTTATGAACGCAATGGATTTCAATGTATTGAATCTAAAACGTTCGATATTGGAAACGGCTATGTGATGGATGATTATATCTATCAAATAAATCTGTAGTGATTGAATCATTCAAGTCTTTGGAGTAAAAAAAACAAGTAGGATCAACCTCATTTAAGGAAGAAATGAAAACTAAGTTTATATTCTTGTGGTGTGCTTTTCTATTTTCTTTTTCAACGGTAAAAAGTCAGGAGAAAATACCTTTTCGATTAAATGAACACTACAATATTTTGGTTGATGGTCTAATCAATCAACGAGATAGCGTGGTGCTGATGTTTCAAATTGCCATGAGAGAGGCTTCTTTAGCGCCTGATCGAAAAAGTAAAGTAGAATCTGTCGTTTTTGATACAAGCGATTTTCCAGAAGGATTGAGTAAAGGTAATCGCATTCAGGTCGGAAATGCCATCGTAGAGCCTATATGGATTTGGGACAAGGAGTATACAGGCAATGGAGCAGAAGGTAAAATAGGAACTCAGTTGTTTAACGGACAGATTTTTGCGATTAATTACGACCAATCACAATTTGAAATAGATACTCATTTGCCCGATACTCGTGGATTTGTTGCCTTGCCGTTAACCCAGGAACAAGGACGATTATTTATCGAAGTGTCGAGTATAGTAAACCAGAAGGAAATAAAAACAACGTTTCTTTTACAATCTGGATTTTCTGGTATGCTGTTGTACAACAATCAAGTAGCTGATGAAAATCAATGGGCAGAAGCATTACCGCGTTTGGATGAAAAAACATTGATGAATTCAGCGGGAGATAAATTAACCAATTTAATTGTTGAAATGCCCGCCATTGTAGTGGATTCCTTTCGTTTTGAGCAGGTACCCATTAATATTTTTACCGGAGAAATCAAGAATCAACCCACAAGCTATTTTGGTGCGGATTTTATTCATCGCTTCAATTGGATTATTGATATAAAGGGAGGGTATGCTTATATTCAACCGAATAAGTACTTTGCTGATGCATATTACTTTAGAAGTAAAAAGGACTAAAAAAGGCTCAAGAACTAGTTCTTGAGCCTTTTTTTTAGTTTAAAACTTAGCAAGATATTGTAAGAGAAAAGAATCATTCGCGATCCCTTTCATATACGCTCTATGGTTAGGTTCTGAAACGTTAAGGGAACTAAAGAGTCTATAGAACAGAGAATCAGTACAGCATGCATAAACATTGATGAGGAATAAGAGGTGATTTTTCTTTGAATCATAATGTAAAGTTTACTTTGCATTATGGTAAAGTTTGTTTTACATTTGTTGCAACTAAAAACGAAAAAATTGATGAAACAATTTCCTTTACTACCGAGTCGATTTAAGTGGATTGCTTTAGCCCTTATTCTATCCTCTGTGCTATTGAGCTTTGCTTTGAAAGATTATTTGCAGGATTATCGAGTTGAAGCAAGTACAATTTCGATTAACATAATCAACTTAGGGTTGTTAATGTATTTCTTTTCAAGACGAAAAGAAGATGATGAAATGCTCGCTTTAATGCGACTTAAAACTTTAGCAGGGGGTGTATTACTTCTTATTATCAGTATATTTATCGAAGCAATCTGGAACTGTATTGAACCCGATGCATTTGAAGAAAATACAGCAGGAGCTGTGATGAAGATTATGATTTTTATTAATTTGATGTATGAAGTAGAATATAGAAAAATAAAGAATAGTTTCGATGCGGAATAAAGTAAAAGAAGAACGCGTACGCTGTTATTTAACGCAACAAGAGTTGGCAGATGCCATTCAGGTTTCTCGTCAAACAATCCATTCGATTGAGTCAAATCGCTATGTTCCGTCTACCATATTGGCATTAAAATTGGCGAGAACACTCAAGATAAAGGTGGAAGATTTGTTTGAATTGGAAGAAACAGATTAATTTATTATTTTTATTTAGTTTAAATAATTTAGTATCTTAGCGCAACAATATAAATACAATTACAATGAGTACAGATACACTTAATCCAAACTTCGATCAACATAAAGTAAAAGCAAAAGCACCTAAAGTGGAAGAACTAATTAATGAATGTAAATCCGTCATGATTGCATCAATTAATGAAGATGGTTCTCCATTGGTTAGTACAGCTCCGTATTCTAGAGTTGGAAATGAGTTCCAAATTTTAGTTTCTTTCATGGCAAAGCATACAAAGAACTTAAGAGATCGCAAAAAAGTATCTTTTATGTTTGTAGAAGATGAGAGTTCATCGAAACAATTATATGCTAGACATCGTTTAACGATTGAAACAGAAGCTGAGTTGATTGGAAAAGAAAATCCTTTATACGATCAAGCGATGGTTGATTTAAGAGAAAGACACGGAAAAGTAATTGAAGTTTTAGGAAACTTAGAGGACTTTATTATGTTCAACTTAAAACCAATCAAAGGATCGTATGTAAATGGATTCGGAAGTGCTTACTTTATTGATGAAAACTTACAAGTAATCGAACACAGACATGGAGCTCACGGGCAGCACAATGTAGATGTAAAAAAATAATATATTTTCCTTGTTTAGATAAAAAAAGTCTTTGGTTTTTGACCAAAGACTTTTTTGTTTTATGTAGCTTTTTGTTTGCTAAATGCAATCACCAAGGTGACGGAGAGTAGCACGAAGAACAAACCGAGTGCAGACATCCAATCGAAGAATTCACCAAAGAATAGGGTACCAACGAGTACCGCTACTACGGGTTCCATTGATCCTAAAATAGAGGTGATGGTAGATCCGGCGTGTTTTACAGCCAAGACCAAACACAAATCAGAAATAAAGGTAGCAAAGAATCCCAAGAGAATTAAATTCATCCAGTCTGCTTTGAGTGTAATGGTGTCAATCCCTGTTGTCAGTAGTGCATAAAACAAAAAGATCAGACATCCCATGACTAGAACATAAAACGTCAGGGAATCAACGTTCATGTTGGATACCCTTGATTTGTTTAATCCTACAATATACAATCCATAGGTAAATATCGTCAACGAAGCCAATATCAGTCCTTTAAATAAAGCAGGAGAAGCTTCTCCATGCCAACACATCATGCCTACTCCTAAAAGAGAGAGTAGGGATGCAATAAGCAATACGGTTGATTTTTTTTCTTTGAAAAAGGCAATCATGACAATACTTACAAAAAGGGGATATAAGAAGTGCACGGTTGTTGCCAACCCACTAGCAATATATTCATAGGAGTCAACGATAAACTTGGCGGTGGCGGCATATAATAGAGCCAAGAAAATGACGACTGCTAAATCCTGAATAGAAATTTTTAAACTTGTTTTTTTGTAGATACAAACAGCACCCATCGTTGCGGATGAAAACAAAAATCGATAAAATAGAATGGTCGGTATGCCGATAGCCGCCACTCCTTCTGGTCGCAAACTCGGTACTAAGAGTGGTAACGAAAACAACGGAACCAATCCAAACGTACCAGAGGAAATTAAGGCGAACAAAATTCCTTTCAGGTTTTTCATTGTAAATAAAATGATAAAAATTCCGCGCAAAGATACAGCTTCTATGTGGGGAGAATGGGTTCAATGACATTATTATCAACATCGTAAGGCAAGGCGATGTTGCCTAGTAATGTGAAATGAAATTCAATCAAATAAAAAGCAACTCCCTAATTTAAGTCTGAATATAGTTCGAATCGGATAATAGAATATCCCTTTAGTTTTCGTATTTTTTTTATAAAAGACGTATTTTTACTGCTTTATCGTCTTTGATTGAGCAATAATTCAACGTCAACATGAAATCCACTGTTTGTCTTTTTTTCCTTTTTCTTTTTGTAGGGAGCTTTTCTTCTAGTTATGCCCAACGTTTAACGGATTGGCAAACGGAAAATGTCAAAGGAAAAGTAAAGCAAATCACCAGTATTACGATCCCTGTTGAAGCGGAAAAACAAAAAAAGCAGGTGGTTCATTTTGATGAATGCGGATTGTTTACATTGAAAGTAATTTATGCAGGTCCAATTAGCCTGGATGGAAGTAGTGAATTCAATGAGGAGAAGATAGGAGAATTGCAGTATTTTGAATACCAAGGACAACAAAGACGCGGTATGAGTTTATTAGCCGATGGAGTAAAAGCTTCGGAATTTGTACAACAGTGGAAGGACGAAACGCATTGTACCTTGACCTATACCTATCGAGATACACCAGAAAAATCAGGTACCCTGGAATGGTTGTTTTCCAATCAAGCGAGATTGAAGGAAATTCATTTTATATTGACCCATACGCATACTGGTGAAACGTTATTCGAAACAAGCTCCATCCATGAATATGATGCTAAGGGATATGAAATCCAATTGGATCAACGCACTTTGCAACCGTATGGTGATTCACAAGTTATCAAAATGGTCAATGTGGCTTTTGATGCACAAGGGAATGTGTTACAAAGAGAAGAATATAAGACAAATGGTCAACTGTACGGAAAAACGTTTTTTGAGTATGTCTATTATGAATAAATCGGTGCTTAGGAATCACTAAAACTTAACAGTGAATTAAAATCCAAAGCATTCTTTACCCCTACATTTGTTTGAATAAATCTATTAATTCATATACAAATGCTAAGTCATAACCCTGATTTTGATAAAATCTTTCAAAAACACTGGGCTGAATTATACAGTTTTGCCTATAATGTAATGCGAGACAAGGCTGTAGCAGAAGATATTGTACAAGAAGTATTTATCGATTTTTGGAATAGACAAGTCTCTGCTGAATTGCCACGGGCCTATTTATTTCAAGCCACGAGAAATCAATGTGCCAAAGCCTTGTGTAATCGCCGTTTTGATTCTGTCCAAGTAGAGAAACTAGCCACTTTAATTCCCGATTTAGAGGATACACAATACGATGAAGTCAAAGCGATTTTACTCGATGAAATTGAAAAAACGGCCCTAGCCATTCTTCCCGATCGCTGCTTGTTGATTTTTAAAATGCGCTTTTACGAACAACGCACCTACAAAGACATTGCTCAATGTTTGGGAATCACCGAGAGTACAGTTGAAAATCAAATTACTAAAGCCCTGCGAATGCTGAAAGAATCGACCCCTTATGTAGCAGATATTTCCGGAGCAATGCTGTTGCTACTTTTGAGTAATGTTACCTAAATGTTGGCTGTTTTAAGGAATGATTAAGCCTTAATTTTCGCATAGGGGATTGCCTCCTTTTGCTGTACTTCATTATAGTACTAGATCACAAGACTATAATGTATAAGAAATTTAAATCGCTATTGGCCAAATACAGCAAAGGAACAGCTTCAGTAACAGAACAAGCTGTGGTCAATCAATTTTTCAATACCCTTCAGACGGGGGGAATTACAGCAGAGGAAGTAAAACGAGATAAAGCGTTATATCATCGACTGCACCACACCATCTCTTCCAAAACTAAACCCTCTCTTTTTCAATCATATTTGTTGCGTTATACCGCACTTGCTGCATGTTTGGCCAGCGTAGGTGTGTTGTATTTTTTTCTAGTTCTTAAAACAGATGCCCGATGGATTACCCAACAAGCTCAAAAAGGAGAACAATTAGTTTTTCACTTGAGTGATTCAACCTTGGTGTACCTCAGTGGAGGAAGTTCCATACAATATCCCGCTCAATTTGATGAAGATCAACGTATCGTTCACTTACAAGGAGAAGCTTTTTTTGAAGTGAAGCGAACACACCCTCAACAACCTTTTCGAGTAGAAAGTGAAAATTTACAAGTAAAGGTATTGGGAACAAAGTTCAACGTTAACGATGTAAACGGAGAAACTATCAGTGTGAGTGTGCACGAGGGAAAGGTCGAAGTAAGCGATGCTGAGCAATCGAAGCGCGTAATCTTACATGCCAATGAAAAAGTAGATTTTCAAACCGCAAAACAACAGTTTGTATCCTATGCGATGGAGGAGAAAGACCTAGATCAATGGCATAGAGGTAATCTGAAATTTAGAAAAGCCACCATTCAAGAAGTAATTCACGTACTCAATAGAAGGTTAAACACAAAAATTAGTTGGCAAGGACAGGAAGTACCAACGTTGACGATTACTGGAGATTTTAAATACAATACCATAGACGAAATACTAAACAGTTTGAACTTTTTATATGGGATAAACTATGCGAAAAAAGCAGACGGAATCATAGCGATAAGTATGAAATAGCAAAAAAAAACCTGCTTATAGTTGCAGCTATAAACAGGGGTATTCAATTAATTATCAAAAGAATATTGATTAACTAAAAACCAAAGATAATAAAATGTATCGAAAAGTATTAAAAAGTAGGAGGAAAACCTACCCAACATGGATGTATGTCATAACGTTGAGCAGTACGTTCAGCCTAGGTGTACACGCACAAAAAGAAGGGAAGTCTCTTCCGGGCTATGCAGATGGATTGTCTATCGAAGAAGTATTCGAAGACGTTAAAAAGCAGACCAATTACACGGTTGTCGCTTCTGACGATGTCTTGAAAACCAACAAGAAGATTGCCATTGCAGTAAAGGACAGAAAAATTACAGATGTACTTGATGAGGTTTCAAGTGAATATGGCTTGACGTATCAAATTTCAGGTACGACGATTTCGGTTAAAGAACAACAAAACCATCAACAGATTAAAGGGGTGGTAAAGGATAAAGATGGCTTTACTATTCCTGGTGCTACGGTTACTATAAAAGGAACAAATAAAGGAGTAGCCACGGATATCAATGGAGCTTTTAGTATTACAGTGAATCTAGGAGTAGATGAGTTAGAATTTTCATTTATTGGGTATAAAACACAAGTAGTTAGAGCTACACAAAATTTAAACATTGTTTTACAAGATGATCAAACGAGTTTGGATGAGGTGGTAGTAACAGCATTGGGAATTAAGCGTGAGGAGAAACGCTTGGGATATGCACAAGAAACGGTTAATGCGGAAAAGCTATCTACAGCGGTGGCCAATAACTGGTCAAGCGGATTAAAAGGAAAAGTAGCCGGATTGAATATCGCATCAGGTGGAACAGGCCCGATCAACTCACAACGTATTCAATTGAGGGGAAATACCTCTTTAGATGCCAGTAAAAACTACGCGTTGATTGTTATTGATGGAGTGCCGATGGATCAAGAAATTAATTCAAATGGATACAATACAGCTGCTTTTGGCAATGACTCTCCAGTGGATAATGGAAATGCTATTTCCGATTTAAATCAAGATGATATTGAAAGTGTAACGGTTCTAAAAGGACCAACAGCCGCTGCTTTATACGGATCCAGAGCGGCGAATGGAGCCTTGATTATCACGACAAAATCAGGAAAGAAAAACGATAAGTTTGGTATTGCTTATAACAGCTCAGTTGCGTTTGATGTGATTAATAAATGGCCTGATTATCAATATGAGTATGGACAAGGATCAGGTGGATATTTTGACAAGAATGGAAATCCATACTATTCTTTTGGCAATTCAGCAGATGGTCCTGATACAGGAAATCATCCAGAAGCTTGGGGGCCTAAATTCCAAGATCAATATTTTTATCAGTATGATCCAGCTACACAAGGTCAAACCCCTGAACGCACTTTGTGGAGACCTTATAAAAATAATAGAAAAGACTTTTTTGAAACAGGAGTAACCGTTAATAATGCCATTGCTTTTCAGGGTGGAAACGACAAAGGCTCTATGCGATTGAATATTTCTCACACGGATAATAAGTGGATTGTTCCCAATACAGGGTACAAAAAATACGGTGCCTCATTTAATGGAAATTACCAGATTTCAGATCGAGTTAAATTAACCGCAGTGATGAATTACAATAACCGCAAGAGTGATAACTTACCTGTTTTGGGATATAATAATGGATCATTAGCTTATTTTATGATGTTCTTATTGCCTAACGTGGATGTTAACTGGTATAAACCCATGTGGAAAAATGGAAAAGAGGATAGAGAGCAGTTAAACCCTTTTTCTCCTTGGTCTAGTAATCCATACTTTATTACAAATGTCGATCAAAATACCTTGGATAGCAGTCAATTTATTGGAAACGCAAAAGCAGATATTAAACTGACGGATAAATTGGACTTTATGGGGCGTTTAGCCATAAATAACCTGACTCAATTTAGAGAAACGAAACGCGGTTTTTCCAGTAAACGTCATGCCGAAGGATTTTATGCACGCCAAGATATATCAAGTAGAGAAATAAATGCAGATTTCTTATTGACGTACAAAGATAAAATTTCAGAAGTTTTGGATTATCAAGTGATGGTAGGAGCTAATCACATGTCATATACCCATCGAAATTTGCGAACTTCTGTAGATGCTTTAGTTGTTCCAGGGGTGTATAAATTGTCTAATGGTGTAAACAATCCGATTGTCAATACATCCGATGCGTTGAAAAAAGTAAATAGTACCTATGGAATGATGACCTTTGGTTATAACAACTTCTTATTCTTGGATGTAACTGCAAGAAACGACTGGTCTAGTACATTACCAAGCGGAAATAATTCTTATTTCTACCCTTCAGTGAGTGCAAGTGCTATTCTGTCGGATATGTTTGCGCTGCCAACAACAATTGATTATTTGAAATACAGAGTATCGTTTGCAAAAGTAGGAAGTGACACAGATCCGTATCAAGTTTCCAAATATTATGCACAAAGTAATTTCCCAAGTTCGGCTATTATGCCAAGTACGTTGTACAATGCAAACTTAAGACCCGAAATTACGTCCAGTTGGGAAACAGGAGTGGAGATGAAAATGCTGCAAAATAGATTGGGATTTGATGTAACTTTCTATAATTCAGATACGAAGAATCAAATTTTAGTATTACCCATGGATATAGCAGAAGGGTTTAGTTCTCAAGTGATTAATGCAGGAAAAGTGAGAAACAAAGGAGTAGAGTTGGTGCTACACGGAACACCGATAAAAAACAGCGATTTCTCGTGGAATGTTTCTGCGAACTGGTCTAAAAATAAAAACGAAGTACTGGAATTAAAAGACAATTTAGAAGAGCAAGTGTTGGCTACTGTTGTCAATGGACGATTAATTGCAAAGGTAGGGGGAACGACAACAGCTTTATATGGTCGAAAATTCGTCCGCAATCCAGAAGGCCAAGTTGTTTATAACAATGGAGTTCCAGTATTAGGTGCTGATCCAGAATATATTGGTGATGTAGCCCCAAAATGGAAAGCGGGATTAGTCAATAATTTTAAATACAAGAATTGGAATTTTGGTTTTACTCTTGACGGTCAATATGGAGGAAAAATTTACTCGCATACGCACCATAAAGCCACAGAGGCAGGACAATTAAAACACACACTTAAAGGACGTGACGCTGGAGAACTAATCGGCGAAGGGGTAGTGTTAAATGCTGATGGATCCTATTCTGCTAATACAACGCCAATTCGAGTAGATAATTACTACAGAAAATACTATGAATATCAAAACGTAGAATCCAATACGTTCGATGCGTCTTTCTTGAAAATTAGAGAACTTTCTTTGTCGTATTCTTTTGCGAAAAAACAACTGAAACGCATGGGATTAGAAAGCTTAACGCTAACCGTATATGGACGTGATTTAAAAACGTTTACCGATTTCCCAATTTATGATCCAGAAGCAGCAACAATGAACGGAAGTGTAATTGTACCCGGAATGGAAACAGGGCAAATGCCTTCAACCGCTTCCTATGGATTTAATTTAAAAGTAGAATTTTAATACGCATTAACTCAAATGAAAAGAATAATTTACATAGCCGCTTCGGTCTTCTTCTTTCTCTCTTGTACAGAAAACTTTGAAGAAGTCAATAGCAACCCCAATCTAATTGATCAAATTAGTCCAGGTACCCTTTTAAATGAGGTAATTTATAATATGGCAAACAACAACGTGAGAAATTATTATAGTATCACGGCAGAGCTTATGCAAGTAAAATTGCCTTACCCTAGTTTTTATGGAGGGATACATCGGTATGAAATTTTAGATAACACAGGTAATTCTCAATGGAATGCCAGTTATAAATGGGCAAAAAATATCCGTGAAATGTTAGCCGTTTCAGAAGCTAACCCTAATGATGCCAATTATAAAGCTATCGGTTTGACTTTACGTGCCTGGGTGTATTCCAACCTAACGGATTCATTTGGAGATATTCCCTTCTCTGAAGCATCCAAAGGAGATGAAGGAGGCGTAAAACCAAAATACGATACCCAACAAGAGATTTACATGACGTTGTTGCAAGATCTAGAAGACGCCAATGCACTGTATAATCACGCCAATCCCATGTTATACGGAAAAGAGATTCTATTTGATAACAATACTAAAAATTGGCAGCGATTTACCAATTCGCTTCGCTTGCGTCTGTTGTTGAGAATTTCCAATGTGTATCCACAAGCTTTTGGAGAAATGGTGACGATGTTAAATCAAGAAGATAAATACCCTATCATTAGTGATTTTACGCAAAGTGCAGCTTTAAAAGTCACGGGAATCACACCAAATTTATCGCCTTGGTCTAGAGCTTTAGATTTTTCTACCAATCAAGCAGCATCAGCTTTCTTACTTGACCATTTAAATGGTTTGAAAGATCCGCGTATTGCTGTATATGCAACAGAAGCAAAAGATTTAGAAGGAAAATCAATGGGATATGTAGGAATTCCTAGTGCTTATGTAGGAGATAATTCTCAATTTAAATTTTCTCCATCTTATATGAATAATAAACAAGTAGTGGCTCCCATGAGTATTCCCATCTTGATGCATTCAGAAGTGGAATTTATTAAAGCAGAGTTAGCGCAACGCGGTTTGTATAATAGCAGTAATGCAGCACAATATTACAGTAATGGAATAAAAAGTGCTATCCTATTTGTAACAGGAAAAGCGGTTGAACCTACTTACTTAGAACAAGAAAAAGTAAAATATAACGGCGATTTAGCGCAAATTATGTTGCAAAAATACATCTCGCTCTACTTTACAGATTTTCAACAGTGGTCTGAATATAGACGTACTGGTTTACCTGTATTGCCTACAACTTCTTCTATGTTAAATGACGGAAAAATGCCATATCGTTTGTTGTATCATTCAGATCAAAAAGTGTACAATCCGACGAATTATTCAGAAGCAAGTCAGCGCATAGGAGGAGATGAAATGAATTCAAAAATTTGGTGGATCAAGTAACGAGATGAAGAGAAGTGAATTTTTGCGAACGGTTGCCTTAGGGACCTTAGCTACAGCTATTCCTTTTGATATCCAAGCGAAGGAAAGGGCAGAGGAAAATAAAAACAAAATGCTGAGTTTTGGAATTATTACAGATTTACATCAAGATTTAACCTTTGATGCACCTGAGCGGTTAAGCGCTTTCGTGGATGAAATGAATCGAAAACAAGTCGATTTTATTATTCAACTCGGAGATTTTTGTGTACCTAAAAAGGAAAATCAAGTCATTTTAGATATATGGAATTCTTTTCAAGGTGATGCTTTTCACGTGATAGGAAATCATGAATTTGACGAGAATAAGTCATTGGAGCAAATCATGGATTTCTTTTCTCTTGAAAAGAATTACTACAGTTTTGACTGCAAAGGCTATCACTTTGTCGTATTGGATGGAAATGGAAAAATACCAGGTAATGATAGTGTACGTTACCCTTCTTATTTTTATAAGGAACAATTGGAGTGGATAGAAAACGATATTAACAGTTCTTCACTACCAACCATTGTCTTTATACATCAAGGATTGGATCACAATGGCGTATATAACAGAGAAGCCGTGCGAATTCTATTGGAGAATTGTAATAAAAAAGCAGGTTTCACCAAGGTGAAAGTTGTTTTTTCAGGACATCATCACATGGATTATACCAATGTCATTAATGGAATTCAGTACGTACAGATAAACAGTGCCGTCTATCGATGGTTGGGAGAACCCTATAACAATACATCATTCTCCCCTGATGCGTATAAAAAGTATCCGTATTTAAAAAATATGGGATATTACAAAGAACCTTTATGGGCTCATGTACAAATAGAGTCGAACGAATTAAAACTAACGGGAAAAGAATCTCCTTGGTATGGGCAGTCTCCTGTTCAATTAGGAGAGCCTATCGTTGCGTGGAATTATGTTTCAGCAGCAAAAATATCAGATCGATTAATTAAATTGTAAAGAATGAAAAATTTTATAGTAAGCCTTGCGCTTTTATCTTCTTTAGCGCTATGTGCCCAAAATAAAGCCGTAGGTTACGTCTTTGAAGATGCCAATGCCAATGGAAAAAAAGATAGAAAAGAAAAACCACTGGCAAACGTAGCCGTGAGTAATGGAACTGAAGTAGTATTGACCGATGCAAATGGAAAATACGAATTACCCGTATCGGAGGACAATCCCATATTTGTTATTAAGCCAGCGGGTTACGGTTTTGCGTTGGACGAGTATAATTTACCGCGCTATTTCTATATGCACAAACCCAAAGGTTCTCCTAAACACTTTAAATATAAAGGGATAGAACCAACGGGAAAACTGCCGAAAGAAATTAATTTTGGACTACTGTCACAAGAGGAAAGTAAGGAGTTTAAAGCTTTTGTTTTCGGAGATCCACAACCCTATACGATGGCTGAAATGGAATACTATAAAAAAGCCATTGTCGATGAAGCGAAACAACAAAAAGAAGGAATCTCATTTGGAATTAGTTTAGGAGATATTGTAGGAGACGATTTGAGCTTACATCAACCGTATAAAGAAGTAATGAAGGGCATGGGGTTGCCTTGGTATAATGTACTGGGAAATCACGATATGAATTATGATGCAACTGAAGATATTCATTCAGATGAAACCTTCGAACGCAATTTTGGTCCTGCGAATTATGCTTTTAACTACGGAAAAGCTCATTTTATTGTCTTAGACGATGTGCTTTATCCACATCCCATTACCAAAAAGGGCTATTGGGGAGGATTTCGAAAAGACCAATTGGATTTTGTGCGAAACAATTTAAAAGTTGTAGATAAAGATCGCTTAATCGTTGTGTCCTTTCACATTCCTCTATACGTAGGAGACGAGCAGCACTTTGATGCCAAAGCGAGACAAGAACTCTTGGATATATTGGCGGATTTTGACCATGTTTTATTGTTATCCGCTCATATGCATACACAAACCCATCAGTTTTACGGAAAAAAACACGGATGGAATAAAGCTAAATTACTCCATGAATACAATGTTGGTACTACGTCTGGCGATTGGTATTCAGGAGAATACAACGAAGAAAATGTGCCTGTAGCTACCATGCGTGATGGTACACCTAAAGGATATGCTATTCTATCAGTCAACGACAATACCTATGAATTAGATTATAAAGTAGCAGGAAAATCGGAAGATTACCGCATGGAAATATTTTTACCTCAAGTGGTTGCAGATAAAAAAGGAGGAAACTCTTTCGTATACGCTAATATATTTATGGGAACTGAATTTGATGAGGTCGAATACCGCATTGATCAACAGGAATGGAAAAAAATGAATCGAGAAGTGACGTTAGATCCCGCTTTATACGCTAAAGTGCAAAAATATGATCTTTCTCAAACGCTAGTGGACGGAAAAAGACCTTCTAATCCAGTAAATAGCCCCCATTTATGGAGTGCGCGAATTCCTGCAAATTTACCTGTGGGAACCCATCAAGTAGAAATCCGAACAAAAGATATGTTTCAACGCGTATTCTCCACAGTAAAAACGTTTAGAGTAGAAGCACGCGCTCAAAAATAAAGTAAGTCAAGGCGAAGTGAAAGTAATTTCATGAAGTGAATGTGTTAATTTGGTTAGATAGGCGGGATTTTTCTCGCCTATTTTTTTTGCGGTATAAAGCCAGTAAAAAAAATGTTGTTTGGCAGTAGATATTCGAGTATTTTGCCAAAAACAAATGAAACCAACAGAGCCATGAAATTTATACCCGCGCTTAATCAAACGCTCAAGCACAGCTTATTGGGAATTGCCCTTATTTCGAGTAGTTTAACAATCGCTCAAAATCAAGATCCCATTGTGGAGGCTATTATCAAAGAAGGTACTACAAATTCTCAACTCAAGACCTATGCTTTTGAATTATTAGACGGAATAGGGCCGCGTTTGGTAGGAACCCCTCAGATGATGCAAGCACACAATTGGGTAAAAGACACCTATCAAAAGATGGGATTGGAAGCACGTAATGAAGCCTATGGAACATGGAAAGCCTGGGAAAGAGGAACTTCACAAATCACGATGACTACTCCTCGTATCAAGTCGCTAGAAGGAACACAATTAGCTTGGAGTCCAGCAACCAAGAAAAGTGGAGTAGAAGGAGAGGTTGTTGTTTTGGTGGATGCAAAAAATAAAGCCGATTTCGAAGCTTGGTTGTTGACGATAAAAGGAAAATACGTGATGATTTCTCAGCTTCCGCCTAGTGGACGACCAGAGTATCAATGGAAAGAGTACGCCACTCCGGAGTCGTATGAGAAAATGAAAAAAGAAAGAGAAGCGATTGAGCAAGCGTGGAATCAACGCATAACCCATACGGGATATACAGCAAAAGAATTGCCTAAAGTACTAGAAAAAGCAGGAGCAGCGGGAGTTGTGATGTCTTTTTGGACGGGTATTATGGGGGCGAATCGCATCTTTGGTGCGCAAACAACACAAGTGCCTACCATTGATATTGCTTTTGAAGATTATGGATTGTTATATCGTTTGGCGGAAGGCGGAAAAGCACCGCGAATCAACGTGAATGTACAATCTAAGAATCTGGGAACAGCGCAAACGTATAACACCATCGCTGAATTAAAAGGAACAGAAAAAGCAGATGAATACGTAATTTTATCCGCTCACCTTGATAGTTGGGATGGTGGAACAGGAGCCACAGACAACGGAACGGGAATTATCACCATGATGGAAGCAGCCCGTATTCTAAAACAAGTACTACCAAATCCCAAACGCACCCTCTTAATCGGAAACTGGGGAAGTGAAGAACAAGGGTTAAACGGATCCCGTGCTTTTGTGGCCGATCACCCAGAAGTGCTAGAAAAAATACAGGTTGTTTTTAATCAAGACAACGGAACAGGGCGAATTGCCAATATAACGGGGCAAGGATTCTTACATGCCTATGATTTTTTAGGAAGATGGTTGTCTGCAGTACCCGATAATTACAAAAAAGATCTCAAGACCCACTACCCAGGTTCACCTTCTGGAGGAGGATCCGATCACGTGTCTTTTGTCAGTCAAGATATTCCCGGATTCATGATGAGCTCACTCAGTTGGGGATATGGAAACTACACTTGGCATACCAACCGAGATACAGCAGATAAAATCGTTTTTGACGATGTGCAAAATAATGCCATTCTCTTAGCGATTATGGTGTATAAAGCCAGTGAAGAACCCGAATTGGTTTCAAGAGAAAAAATTGTTCTCCCTACCAATGACAAAGGAGAACAACAACAATGGCCCGTGTCCAAAGAACCACAACGCAATTCAGATCAGTATTAATAGAAAAAAGCTTTTACTATGCGTAAAAGCTTTTTTTATGCACTATTGTATAAAATGATGTTAAGAAATCAATTCTCTTTTTTAGAACGCAGTGTTTTTTAGCAAGGAAACGGCAGATATCATTGCGAATAGTCATATATTTATGCACCCAATTTATTATTTCTTATGAAAAAATTAAATATGTATTTAATGATACTTGCTCCTATCTTAGGTTTCGCTCAGCAACCCAATAAAAAGATACAGGAGTTGTGGAAGAGTATCGAACACAAAGAGCAACAGCAAGAGGTAAGAAGCTTGTTGCCCGAAGTACAAGAGGTGATTTCACTTTCTCGTCAAACAAAAGCCTATGCCAGTCTTTTGAAAGGAATGTTTTATGAAGCGAAAATTAATATTACAATCCAAGAAGACAAAGACTACGACATCAATCTAGTTCTAAGTGAATTTGACAAGGAACTACAAACAGCAACAGGAGAGTACAAAGCAATTGTTCAGGCATACATCGCTCATTTATACCAGTTGTACTATGAGGAAAATGCGTATAAAATCAGCAATAGAACAGCTGTAGAACAACAAAAAGGTACCGATGTTCGCTTTTGGGGGAAAGAAGATTTCGAAAGAGAGTGTACAAAATATTGGGAAGCCGCTTTAGATACAGCTAAAAAACAGACCTCGGCTACTGTAGGGGGATGGAATGACATCTTCCAAACCGTAGAACAATACAATTTAGATTTTTCTAAATTCGGCGTATACGATGCTTTGCGTATGGATTATGCTCTTTTCTTAAGCAATGGATTTTCTTATCGCTCTTCTGTCGAACAAAGAGAACTCAAGAGAACACAGGCCACGGACTTAATGAATCAAGTGATTCAAGATCTAAATAAAAAAGGACAAACAGAGTTAGCAGCTTATGTTCGAATCTATGCTTTGAATAATTTTGAAGATCGAAGAGAAGAAGCTGAACTGAATAAAATCTACCAAGAACTGCTGAAGCAAAATCCAAAATCTGCTTTGGTTCACGAAGCTGTAGCTCAATTTATGTACTACACCTATCGCGATACCCAAGACAAAGAATTGGAAAAAACGGCCGCTGCTACACTCTTGGCTTTTATCGGTCAAACGGCTGAAAAATTTCCGCAAACCGAAACAGCACAGCGACTGTTAGATCTAAAGAAAGTAGTAGAAGCTCCTTCATTAGAGGTGAGTTATAATACATATGAATTGCCCGACTTAAGTTCGGTGCTAGCCGTAACACATAAGAATGTAAATACCCTTTATTTTAAAGTTTTAAAATACAATAGCGAAGATAGAATCTTTTCAGTCAATGAACCCAATACATTAGCTGGGTATAAAAAGATTGCCTCAGCTTATGAAAAGGTAACGGATTACACGATTGCTTTAAAACCTTTCACGGATTATCAAGCGCATACCACCAATGTAGAGTTGAAACCTCTTGCACCAGGTCGTTACATTGTGTTGATAGCGAATCGCGATTTTGATTATTTAACACAAGATCAAGATGTAGTAAGCATGGCGTTGGTCAATGTTACCGCTAATGCCTTTTTAACCAATGGAAATAAGTTTCGATTATACGACCGTAAAACAGGACAACCCAAAGCAAATCAACCCGTATTTCTAGCCAATGGACCACAAAAAGAGTTGAGTAAAGCCTATTGGGAAACCATTGTAAATACGGATGCTAATGGAGAGTTCTCCACAGATTTTGTCAAAGAAAATACCAACCTGTTTTACGGCGTAAAAGGAGAGTCGATTTACTATTCAACTTATTCCTATCCTAAAAATTCAGGAGTAGAAGAAGGAGTGGAAGCTGTCAATTGGAACGCTAAAGTTTTAACTGATCGTGCCATTTATCGCCCAGGTCAAGTCGTGTATTTTAAATCGATTGTCTTCCGTCAAAAAGGAAAAACAAGACAAGTAGGAGCCAACCAAATGGTGACCGTTAAATTGATGAATCAAGAAACCCAACAAGAAGTGGGGAATTTAGCGCTGAAAACCAATGCTTTTGGATCCGTTCAAGGAGAATTTATTCTACCCACTACGGGATTATTGGGGAATTTTTACTTCGAAGTTCTTTTAAAAGATACCAATATAGGAGAATATGCCACTATCTCAGTAGAAGAGTACAAACGTCCAAAATTTGAAGTAACAATGGACGTTGTAAAAGGGGTGTACTACTTCAATGAAAAAGTAGAAGCCAAAGGAAAAGCAGTGGATTATTCTGGAGCAACGGTTGCTCAAAGTAAAGTGAGCTATCGCGTCGTTCGCAACTCAGGGTATCGCTATGATATTCGTGGACATTACGGGTGGCCGCGTCCTGATCAAGCGGTAACGATTGCACAAGGAGAAGTAGAAACAGACGCTGAAGGAAATTTTACAGTGGATTTCACAGCTATCCCAGAACAAAAAGAATACAAAGCCGACGCTTTACGCGTGAATTCTTACACGGTATATGTAGATGTAATGGATATCAAAGGAGAAACCCATAGCACTACACAAACCATTTATGTAGGAGATAAAAATATCAGCTTACAATTGCCCATTATTACAAATGAAATGGTGTCAACAAAAGAATTGGAAGCAATCAAGGTAGCGACAACCAACCTCAATGGAGAAACTTTTGCGGCCAAAGGAGAAGTGAGTATCGTAGAATTAGAAGCTCCTTACGCGCGCAGAATGCTATTGCCGTATGATAACTACAAAAAAGAGGATTATGAGCTGTATTCATACGAAGAATTTATTGCTAAATTCCCTTATGTAGCGTACGGAAATGAAAATGATCATACCAAATGGAAGCAAGGCAAAGTAGTGTTTACCAAAGCCTTCGATACAGCAAAAGAAAATACCGTAGCTTTTCCAAATGCCAAAATACTAAATTCAGGATTCTATTTATTGAAGGGATTTGTTTGGGAAAAAGGGGAAAAAACAGAAGTAGAACAGTATTTCTATTACGACAATACCAAAGAAGAACCAGGCGTAATTTATCAATTACTTTCAGTAAAAGCAGATAAAGACAAATACAAAGTCGGCGATTTAGCTAAAATTCGTTTACAAAGTGGTGAAAACCAAACGATAGTGATTGCTTCTGTGTTTGTGAATGGACATTTAAAACAAAAGAAAACACTCGAAGTAAACCGAAAAGCAAGCTATTTCGAATACCCAATGAGTGGAGAAATGGGCGATGTAAGAGTTAGCTTTACTGCCATCAAATACAACTTTGCTACACAAAAATCAGCACAATTAGTATTGGATGCTTCACAAGAAGACTTAAAATTAGAACTCGTTACCTTCCGCGACAAATTAACCCCAGGACAAGAAGAAACTTGGCGCTTAAAAGTATCGGGTATGGCAAAGGATAAATTTGCCGCTGAGGTAGTGGCTGCCATGTATGACGCGTCGTTGGATCAGTTTAGAAGTAATACTTCCTTCCAAACGAGTTTTGATTATTCTTTTAGTTACGGACAAGATTCCGATTTCAGTACCTATAATTTGAGTAGAAAAAGCTTTGGACAACATCTTTTGTACAATAACGCTTACCCAAGTTTGATTTCTTATGGAGCCCCGATTGAATTAAATTTATTTGGGTTTACTAGTGGAAGAACTGTATACTTTGCTGTTAATAGAATTGCGAGTACGGGTGCTCCAACTATGTTGGCAAAGAAAGGAGATACGATGGATGCAAGCGCTAATAGAGTTGTCGAAGAATCTGCAGGACAGGGGATATCGGAAGATAAAGCTGTTCCTTCACCACCTAGTTCAAAAGAAGAAAAAAATCAAAAGGATATTCAAATCAGAACGAACTTAAAAGAAACAGCATTTTTCTATCCGATGTTAAATACAGACGAGAAAGGAAATGTTAGTTTTTCTTTTACGACACCAGAGGCTTTAACACAATGGAAGTTCATGGCCTTTGCACATACGAAAAACTTAGAAAGTAGCTATGTAGAGCAAGTGGTTCGCACCCAAAAGGAATTGATGGTTCAACCCAATATGCCGCGTTTTGTGCGTGAAGAAGATCAAATGATCGTCTCGACGAAAATTGCCAATCTGAACGACAAAGCCTTAAATGGAGAAGTGGAAATTCAATTCTTTGACGCATTAACAGCAACGCCAATTACAACGATTTTAGACGGAAACAGTCAGGCAAAACAAAACTTTAGCGTTGGCGCAAAAGGAAATACAGAAGTAGCTTGGACAATTAATGTTCCGAAAAACATCGTTGCTCTAGGGTATCGTGTGTTAGCAAAATCAGGTTCATTTAGCGATGGAGAAGAATCGGCAATTCCAGTGTTGTCAAACCGCACCTTAGTGACGGAAACCATGCCACTGTACATCAAAGAAGGACAGAATAAAATCTTTACATTTGAATCATTAGAACATCCAGGATCAGCCTTACGCGACAACTATAAGTTGACGTTAGAAGTAACAGCAAACCCTATGTGGACCGCTATCTTAGCTTTACCCTATTTGAAAGAATACCCGTATAAGGGAACAGAGCAAACATTCAGTAAAGTATTTGCTAATACAATCGCAAGCCAGTTGTTGAATAGCAATTTGCGCATTCAATCCGTGTTTGAATATTGGACGAAACAAGGAGCGATTCAATCGAAATTAGAACAAAACGAAGAGTTGAAACAGGTGTTAATTGAAGAAACACCTTGGGTACGCCAAGCAGCAGATGAAACAGAACAGATGAAGCGTTTGGCCGTGTTATTCGACTTGAATAAAATGAAGACAGAGCTAGATGCCGAATTAGAGCGTTTGAACAACCAACAAAACAGCGATGGAGGTTTCCCTTGGTTTAGCGGAGATCAATCGAATGTGTATATTACACAAACCATTGTAGAAGGATTTGGTCAAATGAAACAAGCGGGTTCATTAAATTCAACAGCAATGGCAATGCTGAAAAAAGCAGTAGCGTATTTAGATGAGCAGCATTATGCTACTTATCAAAAAAATAAAAATACAACAGATTTACCTGCTATTGATGTGCACTACCTATACGTGCGTAGCTTGTTCAAAGACGAGTTGAAAATACAAGACAAATACGCGAAGATGATTGTGGATTACCGCAAAGAATTGGCCAATCAAAAAGCCGTGGATAATTTGTATGTAACGGGAATGAAAGCTGTAGTTTTACATCGTTTTGGCGAGAGTAAAGCTGCGAGTAACTTGGTGAAAGGAGTCATGGAAATGGCAGTGAAGAGCGATGAGATGGGGATGTATTGGAAAGAAAATGCCGCAGGATGGTTGTGGTATAATGCACCAATCGAAACGCAGGTTATGTTGATTGAAGCAGCGCATGAAGTAGATCCAATAAAATATGCCAATGCTATTGAGGAAATGAAGGTGTGGTTGTTGAAAAACAAACAAACGGTAGCGTGGAATTCTACTAAAGCCACTACACGTGCCGTATATGCTTTATTGTACTTAGGAAAAAGCTGGATGAATACAGATCAAGGACTCGAAGTAAAAGTTGGAGGTTATCCAGTGACTTTTACTAAATCAGAACAGTTCAACTCAGGATACTACAAAAAAGTATGGGATGGAGCTGCGATTAAAGAAAAAATGGGTATTGTTGAACTTGATAAGAAATCAACAGGAGTAGCCTATGGGGCAATGTACTGGCAGTATTTTGAAGACTTGAACAAAGTATCAAAATCAGGATCAGGTATTACATTCAACAAGCAATTGTTTATCAAAGCTACTACAGATAAAGGACAAGTATTGCGTGAAATCACCAATGAATCACCCATTAAAGTAGGTGATGTAGTGACGGTTCGTTTAGAAATTACGGTAGATCGCGATATGGATTATGTACACTTAAAAGATATGCGCGCCAGCGGATTTGAACCAATGAATGTTCAATCAGGGTATAAGAGAAAAGGAGAATTTGGGTATTACGAAGAAACACGTGATGCGGCAACCAATTTCTTTATTACCCATTTACGCAAAGGAACGTATGTATTTGAATACGATGTTCGCGCCAATAACGCAGGATATTTCTCTAATGGAATAACATCTTTGCAAAGTGTTTACGCACCTGAGATGAAAGCAAATAGCGCTGGACAGGACGTGAAAATTTTAAGAAAATAAAAAGGACAATACACCTAGTAAAAAAGCCCTTCTCTACTTATTGAGAAGGGCTTTTTTTGGGTCCTCACACCTCCTCATCCTCACACCCGCTCATCCCACCAAATAACCCTATCTTTGTTGTTGCTAAAAAGAAAAAACATGAAAAAAATGATTGTATTTAGTTTGCTATGCCTGAGTGTATTAGTAAGCGCTTGTGATTCGGGTATGGCCTCTTATTGGATGGATAACCCCACAAATGAACCCATCACGGTTTACATTGATGAACAAGCTTTCGAGATACCTGCAAACACTAAAATTGCCGTTGATTTGGAGTTCGGGAAACACCAATTGAAGTACAAGGATCAAACAGTAAACTTTCACAATGGAGGACGGGTGAATCAATCACAAGCAATGATTAACCCCACACAGAGCAATTACATCTTCTACAAGCAAATATTTATGGATAAAAGCGATGCGCGTTCAACGGATGAATTTTTTGAATGGACATTGAAAACGCAAAGTGATTCGCTTCGCTTTGTTGTCAATGATACCCTCATGACCTTATTCGTTCCTTTTCAAGTATCCAATAAAGTGTTTATCAGCAAAACTGATTTTGACTGGAAGTACAATGTGGATGAACCTCTGCCTCAAACGGTAGATTTATCTAATCCGATGGTAACAAGGAGAAACCGTCAGTTGCTAGATGATCCGAATTATCAAGCAGGAAGATTTCAAGAAACTGTATATAAAATCTATAGAGAACAAGATTTTATCAATTTCATCCAAGAAGTAAGCGAAGATAAAATTGCGTTTGTACAAGAAAAAATACCGTATGCCGATTTGCCAAAAGTAAAACTTACCCTGACGAAGGACAAAGAAATCAAGGACGAAGCCTACAGAAAAGAAATTGACAATCAAGTTATAGCCTTTGAACAATGGTTGGATATGAAGGGAAGTAAATCAACCAAAGGATTTAAAGATTTTTTCTTCTCACAAAAGATAAGCAAGTTGCGAAGCCAATACTTGGAAGAACATCCAGAAGATTATTCGTTTAATCAAGCAACGAATGAATTGAATGAACAACTCAATGTTTTTATGCTTTATCAATTGAATATCATTGAATAATATTTTGTGTACAGGCAGATGGAAATCTGCCTAAAAACAACCTCACCTTCACAAATTTATAACAAAAAAAAGCTGAGCGTTAGCTCAGCTTTTTTTTGTTATAACATTTCCATGCCTTCCATATCACCACCGCCTTCTGGGCCACCAGGAGTCATGTTTTTACGTTCTAATTTCTTTGTTTGATTAAATCGATACGTAAACGAAAGATTAATCTGTCTTCCTCTCCATTGCATTTCACTGTGTGAAATTGACTGAGGCAATACTAAATCTTGTTCTCTTTTTCTCGAATTAAAGATATCGCTGATATTAAATGTAATCGTTCCTTTATCTTTTAAAACATCTTTACTCAAGGCTACGTTTCCAGATACGTTTCCTAATACTTTTCCTTGTGCCGTATTGTATGGTGCGCGGTACATTCCGTTTAGCTGCCAATCAATCTTATAAGGCAAGGTGATTTTAGAGGAAATACGCGTAAACCAAGCATAAGTATCTTTGTCAAAATTCTGTGTCTCTAACGTGCCATCTAAATGAGTAAACGTATAATCTCCTCTAGTCTCTGTTCTGTAAAAGTTAAAGTTACCATTCAATCTCCACCATTTAAATGGAGAATAGTTTAACGTAATATCTACCCCATAGCGGTGTTCTGTTGCTAAGTTAATAGGCGAACTAATTGAAATTGGCGTTCCATCTGCTGTTTCTCCAGCAATTCTGCGCACAAACTGGAAGGTATCATCCGTTTTGTTGTAGTAAGCCGATGCATTCAACGTAAAGCCAGTCCAACGCTTCATAAACCCTAAATCAACCGCATCCGTTTTTGCGGGATTTAAATCTGGATTTCCCTGAAAAAAGTTGATGTCACTCGTGTAGTTAGAGAACGGATTTAAGAAAAAACCGCGGGGTCTATTTACACGTCTACTATAGCTGATACTAGTGCTTGTACTCTCATTCCATTCGTAGTTTAAAAAAGCACTAGGAAAGAAATCGTTGTATTTTTTGTTGTTGTAACTTTTAGTGTCCATTTGATTTACATCGATGTTGGAATCCTCCCAACGTAAACCAACCATAAAACTCAACTGAGAAGTAATGCGATCTCCATATTGAGCATAAAGCGCATGAATGTTTTCTTTGTATTCTAACGTATTGGATAAACGATTATCCACGTGCCAGCTGTCGTTGTTCAAACGTTGAAGATTAAAAGCCGTATTTGTCGATTTGAATGTTCCCAAATAACCCGCTTCAAAATTTCCATGTTCACCAATAGGCAAGGTATAATCTAATTTCGCTAGACCGCTTTTTTCTCTTTCTTTATTGAAGGTACGTTCAAAAGAAGTTTGATTTAAATGCTCGTTGATATCGTCAATTCCCGCATTTTCGTTGTCTTTGTCTTGAGCAATTGACCCTTCAATCGTCAAGATATGGCCTTCTTTATTAAATTTCTTCTCAAAAGTAGTCGTGTAATCTACATTGTTTCTCGTGCCGTTTTTTTCCTCATTTCTATAGCGATTGTATAAAAAATTGTTAGAAGCATCGAAGTAGTCGTAGCTTACGCGATTTGGATTATAGCTTGTATTGCGACGAGCTGTCACGGTATTGGTCCAAGTAATAGAAGGCGTTAAATACCATTCTAAACCAAAAGTACCATTGTAGCCTTGTCTTTCTCTGTTGTTGTCTTTGTACTCGTAGATGCGTTGTGTTGGTTCACCTGTTGCAGGATCTAGGTAGCGGTTGTCGTTTAAGTTATAACCTTCTGACTTAGAGTCTCTATACCCCAAAGAAGTGAAAAAGTTGAACTTTTCACTTCTAAAATTGAACATCGTATTCAATTCGTAGTTGCGAGGATCTCCAATGGTTCCAGTTACACTTCCATTTATACCTAAAGCTTTTCCTTTTCGCAATATAATATTAATGATACCCGCACCACCTTCAGCCTCATAACGAGCCGATGGATTGGTAATTACTTCAACGCGGTCAATTGATTCTGCAGGTAAGATACGCATGGCCTCTTGAATGTTATTCGCCAATCCCGTTGGTTTGCCATCAATCAATACCTTGACGTTTTCATTTCCTCTCAGGCTAATGGTTCCTTCGCTATCTACTACAACAGAAGGTACATTATCTAATACATCTGCGGCAGTTCCTCCTTTGACAATCATATCCTGTCCGACGTTGTATATTTTTTTGTCGAGTTTAATATCCACTGTAGAGCGTTCTGCTATAACAGTAACCTCCTCTAACATTTGCGTATCATCTTGTACTTTGTGTACACCGATATTGGTGTTACCCTGTACGCTAATGTTTTTTAGCTCCAGTGTTTTAAAACCTAGAAAGTCAATTTTAATATAGTAGTTTCCATCGGGAATATCAAAAGAAAAATGACCTTTTTCATCAGTCATCGCTCCAGAAACAAGGTTAGGGTTGCTTTCGTTTTGAGCATAAATACTCGCGTATTCAAGGGGGGTGTTAGTCGCGGCTTCAATGATAGTACCCGTTACAGTACTTTGAGCGCGGTTCTGAGCTGCTGTTGTTAGTGCCGTTAAAAATACGAACAACAGCAGAAGAACTGATGAAGGCGTTTGTTTTTTCATTTATAGTCGTTTAGTTTATTTCTCTTAAACTTAGACTATAATTTGAAGGATTGGTTTAATAACTTATTTGTTAAAATAAAGTTAATTATAAGATTTGGTAAATTTTTTCAGTAGGTCGTGCAACAATTGCTTTGGAACCGTTGACAACAACTGGTCGTTCCATAATTTGAGGATGTGTTACCATCGCTTGGATAATATCTTCATCCGAAAGGGACTTATTAGCAAAGTTTTCTTGCCAAAAAACATCTTTGACACGTACCAATTCAATAGGAGAGAAGTTTAATTTCTGTAACAACGCTTTAATGTCGTCATAACTGAGGTTTGCATCCAAATATTTTATAATTTTGTAGGCTACACCTTGTTGTTCCATAAATGCAATACTTTCTCTGGATTTGCTGCAACGAGGATTGTGATAAATTGTAATCATAAGTGTTAGGGTTTGTTCTCAAATATAGCAATTTTTTTGAAAAATGAAATACATCGATCAACTACAATCTCAAGTAAGTAAGAGACAAATTCTGTATTATGTTCCGTTTACTTGCTTTTATTTGATGATTATGTTTATAAATTGGTTAGTTATAAAATTTTCTTCAATATCAACCAAAGAAACAATTAATTCTCAAATTGAGATTTTAGGAAAAAACATAGCATTTTTTCAATTAATCATTCCTTTTGCTATTTTTTTGTTGTTATTAGCCTTGTGGGTGCTATTTGTTCACAAACAATCTTTGGTGCGTTTAACTACATCAAGAGCAAAAATCGATGGTAAGCGCTTTGGGTTTGCTTTTGCATGCCAGGCCATTTTAATTCTAGTGAGCTTTGCAATCAGTTATTTGTTGAATCCAACAAACTTTGTTTTTAATTTTAATGCACCCGCTTTTCTAGGATTCTTTTTTATAGCCCTTATTTTTATTCCGATTCAAACCAGTTTTGAAGAGTATTTTTTTAGAGGTTATCTAATGCAAGGTGTAGGATTAGCAACGAAAAATAGAGGAATTGCATTACTTGTTACCTCTGTTATTTTTGGATTGTTACATCTGGCTAATCCCGAAGTAGAAACCCTAGGTAGTGGAATTATGGTTTACTATATTGGAACTGGTTTTTTTCTGGGTATTGTAACCTTGATGGATGATGGGTTGGAACTAGCTTTGGGATTTCACGCGGCCAATAATTTGATAGGTGCTTTATTAGTTACATCTAGTTGGACGGTATTTCAAACAAATTCCCTATTTTTAAATATTGCAGAACAAGCACAAGTATCTGTTTGGGAATTTATTTGGCAAGTATTTGTTTTTTATCCAATACTGCTGCTGATTTTTGCTAAAAAATACCAATGGAAGGATTGGAAAAATCGCTTGTTCGGTCGACTCGCTTAATTTTTTGAAGTTTTAATTTATGCACAATACGTATATTCACCCTCAATTCAAATTGAATGGGGTGATACAGAGTATGGATTCTCTTGCGAATGAAGCTCTTCGGATGCAGCAAGCACCAGAGGATTACCTTCGCGATTTAGGGCAGTTAATCCACGATTGGTTGGATGACAAGGAATATATCCTACAACGAACATCCGGAACTACTGGTCCGCCGAAAGAAATTCAACTAAACAAAGCAGCTATGTGTGCTTCAGCTGAAGCCACAGTTACTTTCTTTGATATGAAACCAGGAAGCAAAGCTTTGTTGTGTATGTCTACTCAATTTGTTGGTGGAAAACTGATGTTTATTCGAGCCCTTTTGTTTGGATGGGAACTCGATGTAGTCCAACCTACTGCACGTCCCTTAGCTAATACAGCTACCCACTATAATTTTGTTGCCATGGTACCCATGCAAGTAGAAAATAGCCTGGAGGAACTGAATCAGATTGATACACTCATCATTGGCGGAGCTAAAGTATCCCCCGTTTTAGCACAAAAATTGATGAATATAAAAACGCGTGTGTATGAAACCTATGGCATGACGGAAACCATTACTCATATTGCAGCGAAGAAAATAGGCCTACCTTATTTTGAAGTATTGCCTCACGCACAGATACAAACGGATGAACGCGGTTGTTTGGTTATAAATGCACCCGCAGTAAATCCGAATCCTATTGTGACGAATGATTTGGTCCAATGGATTGATGACAGAACGTTTGAATGGTTAGGGCGTTTTGACCATGTAATCAACAGCGGAGGAGTAAAGTTGTTTCCGGAACAAATTGAAGAAAAATTAGCCGATAAAATAAAAGCGCGCTTTTTTATAGGGGGTAAACCCCATGATTATTTTGGTACGATTGTGGTATTAGTCATTGAAAGTCAGCCCTATGCTTTGGAAGCGGATATTTTCGAAGGATTGACAAAATACGAAAAGCCAAAAGAAGTTCAATTTGTGAATCAATTTATTGAAACAGAATCAGGCAAGGTTATTAGAAGTAAAAATATAAACTAATAAACCCCGTTAAGAAAGATGAAAATATTAAAATTACAACAAATAGTACTATTGGTTATGTTGGTAGGAATCGGTCAGGTGAATCAAAGTGTAGCACAGCAAAAGCAAACGAAATTAGATCAGCAAATTACAGTGGATCTCATGCAAAAAATAGTCGATAAGAATCAAGCGCATTACAAAGCCGGAAAGGTCGCAGACTATATTCCTGAATTGGGAAAAGCAAACCCGCAAGCCGTGGCTTTCGCTGTGGTAAAATCCAATGGGGAAATCATCAGTGTAGGGGATGTAAAGGCAACGTTTACCATTCAGAGTATTTCAAAGGTCATTGCCTTGATGATCGCCGTACAAGAAAAGGGAGAACAGGCCTTGTATGAGCGTATAGGTTACTATGGTACAGAAAAAGCATTTAATCATTATGCCAATCTGGAAACAGCAGGTAAACCACTTAATCCGATGATGAATGCCGGAGCCATCTTAACGACCGCTTTTATTGAAGGAGAAGAGGATGAAGCTTATCAAAAGATTTTGAATATGATTCGCTACATCACCAAAAACGAAACGATCGATATCAATGAAACAGTATATCTATCCGAAAAAGAAACGGGACACCGCAATAGAGGTATTTTCTATCTATTAAAAAATAACGGTTTAATTGAGGGAGAAGAAAATAAATTAGATAATTATTTCAAACAATGCTCCATTGAGGTAACCGCAACAGATTTGGCTAAAATCGGTTATTTTTTCGCAAATGAATGCACGCGTTTTGATGGAGATAAGCGATTTAGAAATAAAGATTTAGCTCGTTTAATTCAAGCGCAAATGCTTATTGCAGGTATGTATGACTTCAGTGGTGAATACGCGAGAACGGTGGGTTTACCAAGTAAATCAGGTGTTGGAGGAGGAATTGCTGTAAGTGTACCCAATAAAATGGGAATTGGTGTTTTCAATCCTGCTTTAGATCAACATGGAAACTCCGTTGTAGGCTATCATATGTTGTATGATTTTGTCAACCAATTGGATTTGAGTTTGTTTTAATAGACAAGAGGATAAAAAGAGCGCATAAAACGAATAAGAGAAAAGCCCTGCTAATGCTTGCATTTTAGTAGGGCTTTTTAGTGTGGTTTCGTATACTTGTTATTGGACATGTAGTTTTCTGATGTGATATAAAAAACGCAAGGTAAAACCTAGGGTTAGTACCGTTAATAGGATTTGAATGGGATAGTCGTTTCGCGGAATCATGAGAATGATTAAAATAAAACAAGCTATTGAAGCCCACATTCTCCCTTTGTAGTCTCCCATGGGAATGTTGTTTTTTTCAAAGATCAAGATAAGTAAGGAAACGATGGATCCACCACCCAATAGAAACAATAGAGCACTCCAAGCCGTTTGAGCGTAAATAGCATAAAGTAAACT
This sequence comes from Myroides fluvii, assembly GCF_009792295.1. Lineage (NCBI taxonomy): Bacteria > Pseudomonadati > Bacteroidota > Flavobacteriia > Flavobacteriales > Flavobacteriaceae > Myroides > Myroides fluvii. The sequence goes on from NZ_CP039934.1 coordinate 2,442,010, forward strand.
GATAATTCCAATCAAAAGACCAATATAGAGAATGGGCTTGTCGAGTTTGGCTATGGGCAACCAGGTTTGTTTATTTTGGTAAATAGTCGCGTTCGTACTTTTTTCAAATTCTTCTTGAGATACCAGTTTGCCTTGAATGCAGTTGGATTGCCACGTTTTTATGTAGGATTGCACAAATCCTTCCCCCACATCCATAAATAAAAGTAAGTAGGTTATCGGATCATCTGAAAGGGCAATGGAATTTTTAAAATGACTGAGTTTCCAATGAATGGAGGTCGCTTCTTGAGGGAGTTGAATCAGGATGGACGTATTCGGACTGACAGAAGCAACGAGTTCTTGCTGGTAATAAATTTCTAACTGTTTGGTTCGATTCCAGTTTTTTGGAAAGAGGAGTTTGAGGTGTACGGTTTTCATAATTGAACGGTTTGGTTGAACGAGAAACTAAATAGGAATGTATCGCATCACCTTCAATTAGAACAGCAAAACTACCTCAATGGGTTAGGGTAGATGAAAACGCGCCGTTTGGAGTTCTTTACAAGGTAAGCTTAACATGCATCATATCTTGTCATCACTAGATTATTAATGGGTTGTAAATGAGTCTAATATACGGATTCGGTTTGTTGTATGGAAAATTTTAATGTTAAAGTATTTTGGTTTTAGTAGCTAATACTGTTTTTTGTTTGGTTATGTGTATTTTTAGATTGCCCCAATCCAACATTTCATGTACTGGGGCTTTTAGTATAATTGAAGTAGTCCATTATTTAGCATCTAGTTTTTGAATTTGAAGAATAAAGCGAAGGGTAAAACTTATTGTTAGGATTATTAATAGCATTTGGATAGCAAAATCAGGAGTGGGAATCAGAAAGATAGTTAGGATAAAGCAACCAATCGAAGCCCACATTCGATTTTTATATTCGCCCAGAACGACCCTGTCTTTTTCGAAAATAAGAATCAAAAAGGATAGTATTGTTCCACCTCCTAATAAAAATACAACATCTCTCCATTCGGTTTGCATGAAGACGGCGTACACTAAGCTGATAATGCCTATTAGAAGCCCGATGAAAAGAATGGATTTGTCTAATCGAGCGATAGGAAGCCATTCTTGATTATTTTGATAAATGGTAGTACTCGTACTGTTTTCAAATTCTTCTTGAGAAACAATTTTACCTTGGATACATTTTCGTTTGAGTGTTTTTAAATACAATTGTAGTATTCCATTTCCAACATTCATAAATAAAAGAATGTAGATAGACTTTTCATTATAAGGAAGAGCAATAGTATTCTTAAAGTAATCAAGTTTCCATTGTAATGATTTGATATCTTCGGGAATTTGAATCTCAATTGTTTGATTATGCATAATCCAAGTCAGTTTTTTGCCATCAGCATAAATTTTGAGTTTTCGGGCGTGATACCAATTTCGGGGAAAGAGGAGTTTGAGGTGTACGGTTTTCATAATTGAACGGTTTGGTTGAACGAGAAACTAAATAGGAATGTATCGCATCACCTTCAATTAGAACAGCAAAACTACCTCAATGGGTTAGGGTAGATGAAAACGCGCCGATTGGAGTTCTTTACAAGGTAAGCTTAACATGCATCATATCTTGTCATCACTAGATTATTAATGGGTTGTAAATGAGTCTAATATACGGATTCGGTTTGTTGTATGGAAAATTTTAATGTTAAAGTATTTTGGTTTTAGTAGCTAATACTGTTTTTTGTTTGGTTATGTATATTTTCAGATTGCCCCTAGAGGAAGAGTAATTTGTATTTTAAATAGGATAAGAAAAGACATCGTTATTTTTTTATTAATTAAAATTGAAGTTTCTCCTAATCACTAAACCCTTTGATAGCAGGAGCATGGAAAATGGATGAGATTCAATTCTTTGCTATGGATGACAATGGATTTCCCATTCTGATTACGGAGGAGAAAACAAGTCATTTTGTAAATACGGCAGAAAATGATGTGCTTGTTTGGGATCGATCGCATCGCGATAATCGTATTACAATTATCAAGTAAATACATAAAAAAAACCACGAGCAAGGCTCGTGGTTTTAGTATTTTTAAATTCTAAATAAATTAGAATTGCTCTCTACCAGCAAAGTGGAATGCACCTTCAATAGCTGCATTCTCGTCGCTATCAGATCCGTGAACTGCGTTCTCTCCGATTGATTTAGCGTATTTTTTACGGATTGTTCCTTCAGCTGCATCAGCAGGGTTAGTAGCTCCGATTAATTTTCTGAAATCTTCAACAGCGTTATCTTTTTCTAAAATAGCTGCTACGATTGGACCTCTTGACATGAATTCAACTAATTCACCATAGAAAGGTCTCTCAGCGTGTACTTCGTAGAATTTTTGTGCGTCTCTAACTGTTAATTGAGTTAACTTCATTGAAACAATTTTAAATCCTGCTTCTGTAATCATGTTAAGGATTCCACCGATGTGACCTGCTTCTACTGCGTCAGGTTTAATCATTGTAAAAGTTCTGTTCGTTGCCATTTGTTCTAAAATTAAATTTTTTGCAAAAATAGACTTTTATGTCTAATATATTAAATTTTGATTCAAAATATTCACGTTCAAAGTGAAGTAATGTTGTTAGGTTGTTGGAATATCCAATAAACGCTGTGCCAAATCAATCATTTCAGGAGTTCCCGTATGTTTTTTGGGCTCATCTGATAGCTTGACCACATCCGTCCAGGGACCACCCTCTGGGAAGGCTTGTGTCATTTTAATCACAATGTTCAAGGCAGGTAAGCCTGCATCATTGGTGAAGTCGGTTCCAATACCAAACGACATGCCAATGCGATTTTTACAATAAGTCGCAATGCGCTCTACTTTTTCGGGGTTTAATCCATCCGAAAAGATAATCGTTTTCGAAAGCGGATCGATATTCATCTTTTTGTAGTGAGCAATCGTTTGATTGGCAAATTCAATGGCATCTCCACTGTCATGGCGAACCCCATCAAAAAGCTTAGCGAATTTTTTATCGAATTGTTCGAAGAATACTTTACTGGTGTAGGTATCCGTTAACGCAATTCCCAAATCTCCCCTATAGGTGTCAACCCAATGTTCTAACCCCATGGTATTTGCCATTTTAAAGCCGTATTTAGCAGCGTGGAACATAAACCATTCATGGGCATGGGTTCCGATGGGTTTGGTGCCGTATTTCATCGCTAAGTGCACATTACTCGTCCCGATGAAGGTTCCGCCTCCATATTGTTGTAAGGTTTCCACTACCACTTGATGTACCGCATACGAATGCCTGCGTCTCGTGCCAAATTCAGCAATGGTAATGCCTAGTTTTTTATAATTTTCAATTTTCTCTTTCGTCTTAGCGCGAATGATATCGTCTGATTCTCTTAGGGAACCCGTCAATTGGTAATATAATTCACAAATGATGGACATCAGGGGTACCTCCCAAAGAATTGTTCGATACCAATAGCCTTTGATCGATACTTCCAAATCTTCTCCTTCTTGGATAATCTCTACTTCGGAAGGGTCAAAGTGATAGCCTTGTAAGAAATCCAAATAGGTTGGATCCAAATAGGGGCAAGTCACTTGAAGAAACATTTTCTCCTGGTGGGTCAGTTTGAGTTTGGCCATTTCATCTACAGCAGCACGCAAGGCTTTTGCAAATCCTGGCGGATATTTATGCTGTCCGCGGTTGATGAAAATATACGATGCTTTGGCGTAGGGAAATTGCTTTACCACTGCATGTTGCATGGTGAGTTTATAGAAGTCATTGTCCAAAATAGAAGGAATGACTTGGGGAGAATTTGTTGTTTCCATAGCTTTATTAAATGAATGAATCTCTATAATGAACTCATCTTGACTTTCTCTGATTGGTAAAAAAAAATGCTCTTTTGAGCCTGCTTTTTGCCATTTTTTCATTCCGTAGCCCTGCTATGCAACTTAAAAATGCCTTTAATCAGACTCAAAATAGCTAATTTTCACTTCAATCAAAAAAGTCAAGATGAGTTCAATCAGATTCAGACGCAAATATACAATATACAAAAAGTAGAAAGGCTATTACTTAAAAAAGTGATAAAAAAACAAACCCGCTCGTAAATGATTTAAAAGCGGGTTGATTTAGGTTCTTTATTCAAAGGATTGCAAGGATACGAGTTTCGTATACGTGCCATTTTTTTGCATTAATTCTTCGTGTGTTCCTTGTTCTACGATTCTTCCTTTTTGCATTACGACAATTAAGTCTGCATTTTGGATGGTAGACAAACGGTGTGCAATTACCACAGAAGTTCTGTTTTTCATCATGTTTTCCAAAGCGTCCTGTACGAGTTTTTCGCTTTCGGTATCCAAAGCAGAAGTAGCTTCATCCAAGACCATGATCGGTGGGTTTTTCAATACGGCTCTCGCAATGGATAAGCGCTGTTTTTGTCCACCTGATAATTTGCTTCCTGCATCTCCGATATTGGTATGAATACCTTGAGGTAAGTCTTTGACAAACTCATACGCATTGGCTACTTTTAAAGCTTCGATAATTTGCTCATCGGTTGCATCGTCATTGCCAATTAGCATATTGGCTTTAATCGAATCGTTAAACAAAATGCTATCTTGGGTCACTAAACCAATGAGATTACGCAAACTGTGTAAATCTAAATCGCGAATATCGTCGTTGTCAATTTTGATGGCTCCTTCATTAATATCCCAAAAACGAGTCAATAAATTGGCCAGTGTACTTTTACCACTTCCCGATTGCCCCACTAAAGCGACTGATTTTCCCTTGGGAATGGTCAAGCTAAAGTCTTTGAGCACTAATTCATCTTCGTATTTGAAATCAATGTGTTCAATGGATATTTTATCGTCAAAGCGCTCTTTTTGGATGGCATGTTCTGAACTGGCAATTGGATTTTCCTCTTCTAAAATTTCCAATACGCGTTCTGCTGCGGCATTTCCTCGTTTTAGGGAGTATGATGCTTTAGACATCGCTTTAGCAGGGGTTAAGATGTTATAAGCCATTCCGATATAAGCAATAAAAGAAGCACTCGTTAACGTTCCCTCACCCAAGACCAAATGTCCACCATAAACTAATAAAACCGCAATAGTTACAATCCCCAAAAACTCACTCAAAGGAGAGGATAAGTTTTGACGATTTAAAATGGTATTGTTTAATTCATAGAACGATTGCGTGGAATCTTGAAACTTTGTATTGAATTTCTTCTCCGCATTAAAGCTTTTAATCACTTTTAATCCAGATAAAGATTCTTCAATAATCGACAAGAAATATCCTTGTTCCTCGGAAGCTTTCTGAGAACTGCGTTTCAATGTTTTTCCCACTTTAGAGATAATAATTCCCGAAATAGGCACAAAGACAAAGACAAAAATCGTAAGTTCTGTACTAATCGCAAACATACCAATGATGGTAAAGACAATAGTCAACGGCTCTCTTACTAAAACCTCTAAGATGGATAGAAAGGAGTGTTGAATTTCCAATACATCGGAAGTCATTCTAGAAATCACATCTCCTTTGCGTTTTTCTGAGAAAAAAGAAAGCGGAAGATCCACTGATTTTTTGTACATAGCATTGCGAATATCCTTTAAAACGCCATTGCGCAAAAAGGTGATGAAGTACATCGCCCAATAGTTGAATAGGTTTTTCAACAAGAAGATTGTGATGACTACAGTAGCCATGACCATCAACGTGTGTTGTGCTCCATGTTCTGCCGTATATTGGGTAAGGTAAAAGGACATCAAGTCTGATATGTATTCTTTTAGATGACCAATGCTTGTATAAACAGGTTGTTCTGTTACTTTTTTACCATCGCCAAAGAGAATGGTTAACATGGGAATTAGCGCCAAAAAGCCCAAAGCACTAAAAAGCGCATAGAGGATATTGAAAAAAACATTCAGATAAGCGTAAGATTTATACGGCTTAGCGAAATAAAGTATTTTTTTGAAATATTCGTTCATATTTGTAAAATATAAAAGGCAAAAATAAAGAAAAAAAGACTGGTTTTTGACCAGTCCTTTGATGCTGTTTAGTTCAGTTTCATTTCATCGATGATGGATTGAATCTTGTCGGTCAAGAATTGTTCCACCTCATTAACGTCATTCAAGCGGTCTAACCATTCATTTACACTGAAGTAGAATTTGATTTTCGGTTCTGTTCCACTTGGGCGAGCCGCTATTTTTGTTCCATCTTCTAAATAGTAAATCAATACGTTTGATTTGGGAATGTTAATTGATTCCGTTTCTCCAGTTAATAGGTTTTTTGCTTCACCACTTTGGTAATCTTCTACGCATACTACGCGTTGTCCGATGATTTCAGTTAACGGATTTTCGCGTAATTCCACCATCATTTGTTTGATTTCTTCTGCGCCAGAAATTCCTTTTTTAACTAGGGAAATCAAGTGTTCTTTGTAATAACGATGGTCGATGTATAGATTCATTAGTTCTTGGTAGAAAGAGCTACCCGCTGCTTTGGCTAGGGCTGCAATTTCGCAAACCAATAGGGCAGAAGCTACTGCATCCTTGTCGCGCACGTTGTCGCCCACCATATAGCCGAAACTCTCTTCTCCACCGCCAATGAATTGTTGTTGAGGGAATTCTTTGATGAATTTAGCAATCCATTTGAATCCCGTCAATCCCACTTTACACTCTACGCCATAACTCTCGGCTAAATCTAGCATCATTGGAGTAGAAACAATGGTAGAACCAATAAATTCATTCCCTGTAAAACCGCGGTTTACTTTCCATTGCTCCAATAAGAACGCCGTCATCATCACCATGGATTGGTTACCGTTTAACAAGATCATCTTTCCGTCCAAATCGCGAACTCCAATACCAATGCGATCCGAATCAGGATCTGTACCAATAACGATATCAGCTCCTTTTTCTTCCGCTAGTGCCATCGCCATGGTTAATGCCTCTGGTTCTTCTGGATTCGGTGATTCAACCGTAGGGAAGTCTCCGTTGGGTTCTTCTTGTTCTTTGACAATATAAACGTTGTTATAGCCCGCTTCTTTTAAGGTTCTCGGAATCAATTTGATTGATGTTCCATGAAGAGACGTATACGCTACTTTTAAGCCATCTTTTACGGCTTGTGGCGTATTAAAACTTGCATTTTCAAGAGTTGAATCAATAAAGGCACGGTCTAATTCCTCACCAACTGTCGTGATCAACGCATCATTTCCTGCAAAATTAACTTGCTCATACGTCAATTGATTGATTTCGTCAATCACGGCTCCGTCCTCTGGTGGAACAATTTGCCCTCCATCAGACCAATATACTTTGTATCCGTTGTATTCTGGTGGGTTGTGAGAGGCCGTTAAAACGATTCCCGCTTGACAGCCGTAATAGCGTACTGCAAAGGATAACTCAGGTGTTGGACGCATATCCCCAAATAGATAGACGTGAATGCCATTCGCCGTGAAAACATCGGCAACTACTTTGGCTAATTCTTTACTATTGTGACGGCAATCGTAATTGATGGCCACTTTTAATTCTTGATTAGGAAAAGATTTTTTGATGAAATTAGATAATCCCTGGGTGTTTTTTCCTAAAGTATATTTATTGATGCGGTTGGTACCTACACCCATAATTCCACGCATTCCCCCTGTTCCAAATTCTAAGTTTTTGTAAAAACTATCTTGCAATTGAGTCGGGTCACGGTCAAGTAATTGTTGTACAATCGCTTGCGTTTCAGCATCAAAAGGTTCTTGTAACCATTGTTCTGCTTTTGCTAAAATTTCTTTTTCTTTGTGCATTTCCTTTTAATTTAGCGTTCGTTTAAACCACTGTAAGTAGCAATTTTATATCGGTTCGTATTCGATTTCATTTGTAAAATAAGTTCGCCTAAAAAACCAGCTAAGAACAATTGTGTTCCGATAATCATGGTTGCTAATGCGATGTAAAACCATGGATCTTGCGTTACCAAAATCGCTGGTTTGTTTTGATATAACTTGATTAATTTATTCGCTCCAATTCCAGCTGCAGCCAAGAAACCAATCATAAAAGTCATGACCCCTAAGGTGCCAAAAAGGTGCATGGGTCTTTTGCCAAATTTGGACAAGAACCAAATGGTAATTAAATCCAAAAAACCATAAATGAAGCGATTCATTCCAAATTTGGTTGTTCCGTATTTTCTCGCTTGATGCTGTACAACCTTTTCTCCAATTTTATCAAAGCCTTCATTCTTGGCCAATACAGGAATATAACGGTGCATTTCTCCTGATACGTCAATGCTTTTCACGACTTCTTTTCGGTAGGCTTTCAACCCACAGTTAAAATCGTGTAAATGTACCCCAGAGGTTTTGCGCGCAGCCCAATTAAATAATTTGGAAGGAAGATTTTTGGCTAGTACTGAATCGTATCGCTTTTTTTTCCATCCAGATACCATATCGTACTGATCTTGGGTAATCATCTGATACAATCCAGGGATCTCATCCGGACTGTCTTGTAAGTCAGCATCCATTGTGATGACTACATCGCCTTCAGCTTGTGCAAAACCCGCATGTAAAGCCTGAGATTTACCAAAATTGCGCTGAAATTTAATTCCTTTTACAGCCGCATGTTGTTGTGATAACTTCGCAATGATGTTCCATGAATCATCTGTACTACCGTCATCAATAAACAAAACTTCATAGGTGAAGTTGTGCTCGTGCATGACCCTGCTTATCCAAGTGTATAACTCAGGTAGCGATTCTTCCTCATTTAGTAAAGGGATGATGATGGATATATTGATACGCATGGATTAACTGTTTTGATCAGTAGCTGTTGATGCTTGTTGCGCTTCTTCATTATTTGTGTCGGTAAACTCCGATTTATTCTTGAAAATAGCCGCTAGTAATAACCCTAAGATCGAGTTTCTCAAAATACTACCTGCCCACATAAATAGCTGTGATTTTGGCTCAAATTGACTAATTGCTTTTGCTTTTGTCAATTGTTCTGTAATCTGTTCTTGCGGTAATCCTGAATTGTTCAGGGTTTCCACTAACATATCGTATAGTACTTTGTTGATTAGTTCTTTTGCTGAAGGGTCAACCAAATTGAATAGAATATTGTACATCAGGTAATTAACCGTTACACCAATGACAATCATAACTAAAAAGGGAGTAAAAGCTTCTCTAAACGTAACATACCCCCCCATTTTTCTTTTTGCCGTAAAAACGCATAGTACGCCAATGATAATAATGATGGCCATATTAAAAAAGCCAACAAACTTATTCGCAAAAAGCGTTTGATCTGTAAAAAATAAGGTGCAGTTAAATAGAATGTAATAAATCGCTAATACAATTCCGAATATTATGCCTACTTTGTTGAGAGGGTTCTTCATCAGTGTGTTTTCAAAAAATGTAAGTTACAAATATACTAAAATACCCTTTTAGTTTTGTGTGATAAAGGAATAAAGGTAAAAGATAGAAAAACCAAGGGCTTTTTTAAAAAGAGGAGATTTGTTCCGCTCTGCTTGCCAAGAGCGATGAATAGAATTCCTTTTTTTTAGGAGTATTGATTTTGTTATTTTTACATGAACAAGAGCAAAGTGAAATTTGTGGCTAAAAACAGAGTATGAGCGTACTATTTATTAAAAATATGGTGTGTAATCGCTGCACGTTAATGGTTCAACAAACAGTTGAAAAACTGGGATTGACAATCAAAGCGATTAAATTAGGGGAAGTAGAAGTAGAACAGGAACCAAGTCCTAAAGAAAGAGATGCATTAAATGAAGCTTTGTTGGCCTTGGGGTTCTATCTAATCGATGATAAAAAAAGTCAGCTAATTGCCCGTGTTAAAACAAGTATTGTTGAGCTGGTACACCATCGAGATAATGCATTAAAAATGAATGTATCTGATTTTTTGAGTCAAGAGCTGGGACATGATTACAACTATGTATCTAATTTGTTTTCGGAAGTGGAAGGAAAAACAATAGAGAAGTATTTGATTGCTCAAAAAGTAGAGAAAATAAAGGAGTTATTGGTGTATGATGAATTGACACTAAGTGAGATTGCCCATCAACTTAATTACTCTAGTGTGGCATATTTAAGCAATCAGTTTAAGAAAGTGACAGGGTTAACACCTAGTCATTTCAAGAAAATACGCGAAAATAAAAGAAAACCACTAGACGAAGTATAAGTAAAAGTTACAAATCAAACCCGAAATTACATAACAGTTTACTAGTAGATAGTTGTCAAATTTGTACCAGACAAATACCAGTAGAATTATGACAACGAATAGTAAACATAAAGTAGTGTATCTACCGCTAGAGCAAGTTCACAGTGAACATTGTGCTTTAATTGTAGAAAAGGGGTTAGCGCAAGTTAAAGGCATAGCGTCACCTCGGGTTGAACTCAACAATGAACGAGTGGCGATTTCAATTGCCGATTCTGAAACTATAGGGCAAGCGGTAAAAAAAGTACGCGATTTGGGCTATGCTGTACCCACAGTTAAGCAAACCTTTCCTGTTTTAGGTATGACCTGTGCTTCTTGTGCGGGAAGCGCAGAGAGTATTGTCAGTTTTGAAGAAGGAGTAGTAAGTGCTTCGGTTAATTTTGCAACAGGGAATTTAACCGTAGAGTATTTACCTACCTTGACTAGTGCCACTCAACTGCAAAAAGCCGTACAAGGTGCTGGATATGACTTATTACTTGTAGATGAAACAAAACAACAAGAATCATTAGAAGCTATCCACGCAGAAAAATTCAAACAACTAAAAAGGAAAACATTTGGTGCGGTTATTCTTTCGATTCCAGTCGTCGTTATTGGAATGTTTTTTATGGATATGCCTTACGGGAATGAGATTATGTGGTTGTTTTCCACCCCAGTTTTGTTGTACTTCGGAAAGGATTTCTTTGTAAATGCATGGAAGCAAACGAAAAATCGATCTGCCAACATGGATACGCTAGTTGCATTGAGTACAGGGATTGCTTATGTCTTCAGTGTATTCAATATGCTTTTTTCAGATTTTTGGGCACGTCGTGGATTAGAAGCACACGTTTATTTTGAAGCCGCAGCGGTAATTATTGCCTTTATTTTACTCGGAAAATTATTAGAAGAAAAAGCGAAGGGAAATACGTCTTCTGCGATTAAGAAACTAATGGGACTTCAGCCCAAAACGGTATTGGTTGTTCAGGCAGATGGAACAGAAAAACAAATTCCAATTGAAGAAATAGAGGTTGGCGCTGTATTGGTTGTCAAACCAGGAGAGAAAATTGCTGTGGATGGCATGGTGCTTTCAGGTAATTCATACGTCGATGAAAGTATGTTGAGTGGAGAGCCTGTACCCGTATTGAAAAAAGAAGGAGAAAAAGTATTTGCAGGAACGATTAACCAGAAGGGAAGCTTCCAATTTGAAGCAGTAAAAGTGGGGAAAGAAACCATGTTAGCACAGATTATTCGCATGGTACAAGATGCCCAAGGAAGTAAAGCACCCGTGCAAAAACTCGTAGATAAAATTGCGGGAATATTCGTGCCTATCGTTATCGGAATTGCGGTAGTAACCTTTGTTTTATGGTTCATTCTCGGCGGTGAACACGGTGTGGTTCAAGGGTTATTAGCAGCTGTAACGGTTTTGGTAATTGCTTGTCCATGCGCCTTGGGATTAGCAACGCCTACAGCAATTATGGTTGGAGTAGGTAAAGGAGCGGAAAATGGAATCTTGATTAAAGATGCAGAGAGCTTAGAATTGGCTAAAGGCATTTCGGCAATTGTATTAGATAAAACGGGAACCATTACAGAAGGAAAACCTCAAGTAACTGGGATGAAATGGTTCAATGACAAGGATACGAGAAAAGATGTTTTACTCCGTATTGAAAAACAATCCGAACATCCGTTAGCAGAAGCTGTAGTTACCTATTTAAAAACGGAAGAACAGACTGAAATTACAGCTTTTGAGAGCATAACAGGAAAAGGAGCAAAAGCCGAATATCAGGGAGAAACATATTTTGTCGGAAATAAAAAATTACTGAACGAAAATCAAATTACTATTCCTGCCGTATTGCAACAACAAGCGGATCAATGGGGAAGAGCGTCTAAAACAGTAGTGTGGTTCTCTGATAGTAAGCAAGCATTAGCCGTGATTGCAATTTCGGATCAAATCAAACAAACATCAGTTCAGGCAATCCAAGAGCTTCAAGCCATGGGCATTCAGTTGTATATGCTCACTGGAGATAACGAAGCAACAGCAAAAGCAATTGCGGAACAAACGGGTATTCAACAGTATAAGGCAGAGGTCTTGCCACAAGATAAAGCGGATTTTGTCAAAAAACTACAACAAGAAGGAAAAGTAGTGGCCATGGTGGGAGATGGAATTAACGACAGTACGGCTTTAGCAACAGCTGATGTCAGTATTGCCATGGGAAAAGGGAGTGATATCGCCATGGATGTAGCCAAAATGACCATTATTTCTTCGGATTTAACAAAGATTCCACAGGCGATTCGCTTGTCCAAACAAACGGTAAATACCATCAAGCAAAACTTATTCTGGGCGTTTATCTATAATTTGATTGGAATTCCCATTGCAGCAGGTATTTTATATTCTGTCAATGGATTTCTGTTGAATCCCATGATTGCAGGAGCTGCTATGGCACTGAGTAGTGTGAGTGTAGTGAGTAATAGCTTGCGCTTAAAATGGAAGAAGTGATTAGTCCTTAAAAACCGATACAGGATTGATAATTTTAAATTATAAAATATAACAGTAGTAGACTTTAGTTTGCTACTGTTTTTTTATAGCCTAACGAGGTCTCACCACCCCATCTTATCTTAATTAACAGTGTGTTTCATTAAAGGAAGTCGGAGCTCATAAGAAGTTAAGGGCTAGTTTTTACACAGTTAATATACAGTGACTTCGGTGTTTGTTTGGAAAATACGGGTTTTAGTGAGTGAGCATCGAACAAAACCTGACTAAACCCAAAGCAAACGCGAAATGAATTTTGAATAAACACAGTGAAATAAAAGGAAGATTAAAACAGCAAATACCGAGAGGTCGTTTGGTTTGGAGTTCGAGTTTTACGCGACTAAAATACAGATGAAGGGAGAGAAATCGAGAAATTTCACAAAAGATAGGAAGAATAATATAACAGATTATAAGACGAAAAGGGAGAATTTTGTTGTAGTAATAATCATTAAAATAAGATATAAAATGAGTCATATCAATAATCAATTCAAGACCAATTTAAATTGTTCAAGTTGTGTCGGAAAAGTAACTGCTGATTTAAACGAAGCTGTAGGAGAAGGTCAATGGACGGTAGATACTTCGGTAAACGATAAAATTTTAACCGTGAAAAACGATATAGTAACAGCTGAGGAAGTAGTGAACATCATCAAGAAAAAAGGCTTTAAAGCAGAAAGTTTATACTAGCGGTGAGGTGATGAGATGTTGTTTGTTGTGAAGTTGGGAGTTCAAAAATCGACAAACAAAAAAACAACAAACAAAAAACAAAAAAATAGTTGTAGATTCAAATTAAATTGTAAATTTGCATGCTTAATAAATAAGTATAACCCAAAAGTTATTTGACGTTTACACCTTTCTTGAGAACAGGAAGCTTCGAAATAGAGAATAGCTCAAATTTTTAAAACAGATTTATCATGAAAAAAGGTATTCACCCAGAAAATTACAGATTAGTAGCATTTAAAGATATGTCAAATGATGACGTATTCATTACAAAATCAACAGTTGATACAAAAGAAACAATTGAGGTTGATGGAGTAGAATACCCAGTGTTCAAAATGGAGATCTCTCGTACATCTCACCCTTTCTACACAGGTAAATCTAAACTTATTGATACTGCAGGACGTATCGATAAATTCAAAAACAAATATGCTAAATTCAACAAATAGTCTGAATTTATTCAAGATAACGAAAACCTTCCAAGTCATTGGAAGGTTTTTTTTTGTTTATATCTGCTTGAAAAATGCTATTTTTTGGGGAGATTCGATTAACTTTGACTAATCTATGAACCGATATTTAGTGTTATGAATTATATTTTATTTGACGGAGAGGTAAGAAATGCCTTATTGCCTTTTACTTTTACAAGACCCGTAGCTGATATACGCGTAGGAATTTTAACCATCCGCGAGAAATGGGAGAAATATTTGGGATATACAACTACTACAGTAACCGAGGAATATTTAGAAGCAAAGTATCCGATGGTGGAAGCGGCACAAAATATCATGATTAACAGTGCCTTTTTGCCTAATGAACAATTGGTAGAACTAATTCAAGCCTTACAACCCAATCAAGCCGTTGCATACCAGGATGATATTGTGGCTTTCTTTACGGAAGAAGAACAAGAGGAAATTGATTTTGATGCGTATGAAATTTTAGATTTTTCAGAGTCGCTAATCAAGATTGAGCATACTTGGGATATTTTTCAATACAATGACGTAGCTATTCGCCAAGATTATGCATTGTTGACAGAAGATCGCATTTCAGAATCTATTCCTTCAACGGTTCAAGTACTTGGTCGAGAACATGTGTTTATTGAAGAAGGTGCCGTATTGAATTTTGTTACCTTAAATGCGACTACTGGGCCTATTTACATCGGTAGAAATACGGAAATCATGGAAGGGGCGATTATTCGCGGACCTTTTGCTTTATGTGAAGGGGCTCAAGTGAAAATGGGAGCTAAAATTTATGGAGCAACAACAATCGGACCTGAGTGTCGAGTAGGTGGGGAAGTGAGTAATTCAGTACTCTTCGGCTATTCCAATAAAGGTCACGATGGTTTCTTGGGAAATTCAGTATTGGGCGAATGGTGTAACCTCGGTGCAGATACGAATAATTCAAACTTGAAAAATAATTATGCACCCGTAAAATTGTGGAATTACGAAACAAATACCACTGAAAATACAGGCTTGCAGTTTTGTGGATTGATGATGGGCGATCACAGTAAAAGTGGAATCAATACCATGTTTAATACCGGAACCGTAGTTGGGGTGGCTTGTAGTATTTTTGGAGGAGGTTTTCCAAAGACGTTTTTACCAAGCTTTACTTGGGGAGGAAAAGATTTGGACGATGTATACGATGTGGATAAAGCAATCAAAACCATGCAAATCGTGATGAGTCGCCGCCATATTGAATGGACAGCAGTGGAAGAAAATATCATTCGCCATTTAGCTGAAGAAAATAAACTAGAACGCTTTCAAGCAAAACTGGCTTATTAGAAAGAAGAAAGGGGAGAGAAGTAAATTTTTTAGGTAAAAGAATAAGATAATAAATACACAAAACCACCTCTAAATGGGTGGTTTTGTGTGTTTTGTGACGCTTTGAGTTTGAGAAAGAAAAACTCATGGGAAATTGACACAAAAACACAAAAGACAAAGAATGAACGTCCCTAAATAGGATTAACCATTTTTAAATGAAAATATACGGTAACACAAAAAGCAAAAACACAAAAGGCAAAGAATGAGCGTTCCTAAATAGGATTGGCCATTTTTAAATGAAAATATACGGAAACACAAAAAAGCAAAAACACAAAAGGCAAAGAATGAGCGTTCCTAAATAGGATTGGCCATTTTTAAATGAAAATATACGGAAACACAAAAAGCAAAAACACAAAAGGCAAAGAATGAGCGTTCCTAAATAGGATTGGCCATTTTTAAATGAAAATATACGGAAACACAAAAAAGCAAAAACACAAAAGGCAAAGAATGAGCGTTCCTAAATAGGATTGGCCATTTTTAAATGAAAATATACGGAAACACAAAAAGCAAAAATACAAAAGGCAAAGAATAAATATTTCTAAATATTGAAAATTCACTCCTTTCCTCTCTCCCCTCTCTTCTTTCTAATAATACGAAACCGTTTGCGGTCTGTCGTAGTTGAAGTTAGGTAAATCCATGTTGTATTGTACAGAATTGGCGCGGAACACACTATTTCCTGAATCGGGCATCGTTGGATAAAACACCAAAGAAACTGTTACTTTACTAAATACGAGGTAATCGTTATTGGCTACTAGACCTAAACTAAAGCGAGAGTACAGTTTTGGATCGAGTAAGCGGTTGCTACTATCACCAATAAAGGCACCTTCAAAGCTAAAATACGGATTGAAGCGGAATCCTTTCCACTCATAAGGGGCGTAGGATTGCCATTGATAAGCCAGGGAAAGTCGCTTTGTTCCTGTAATCTTTTGGGCTCGTATGCCTTGAATGATCCCTTCTATTTTTAATTCATCTCCAATGTGGTCGTAGCGGTGTGATCCGATGACTAGCTGTGGAACGAAGAAATGTCGGAATCTCCAGTTTCCCAATACAAAAAGTCGGGTAAAATAGGTCCCTTCCAATCGGAAAGCTCCTTGTTCTGTTTTTCCGCCGTGAAAGTGGCTCCCCCATTCGATATTACCAGCAAAATATCCCAATTTAGTATAGCCTCCCATGGCAAATCGCGCACCAAAATAAGCGCGTCTCTTGTTGTACTTATCGCGCATCCCTCCAGTTAAGGCTAGTGTCTTACCTACCTGAACGTCTTCAATGATGTCGTAGTTGAAAATAAAGCGATCTTGAATATAATTCGTTGAGCTTAAACTAACAGATGCTAAATATAAACGCTGATCACGGTAGTAATCATATGGATCGTATTCCTTTCCCGGTGTCGTGTGGTAGTTTTCTTTGACAAAGCGAAGCGAGGTGCGCAAATTCGTTATAATAGGACTCTTAGTCGCTACAGGGATAGAATAGCCCGCCCAATAGTCATACGTATTGTATTTGATAGATTCCAAGCTGTATTTCATGTTTTGATCAGGGAGTGAATCTCGTCTAAAACGCTGTTGTGCGCTAGCACCTCCAGCCCATTTCGCATAAGGAGAATAGAACGGACGATTGAGGGATATTCCCTTGACATAATTGCCCCACGGGTCTTGGTTAAACAAAATATTGGAGCGAATAAAGGTATTTTGAATGTTATTGACAGAATAGCTAAAATATGCCCCCTGTTTGTCTTCCTTAAAACGCGTAACGTATTGTAGGGTCACATCATGTCCAAACCCACCAAAGTTTCGATCCGTTAATTTAATGCGCATAGAAGAGGTAGAAATAGATCCACTAGGGTATATCGTCCACGAGTCTAACTCTCGGATAGCAATATCAACTGAATCTGGAGAAGTGGTCGGAACTGCCGTTATCATTACGCGGCGAACATAGCGTTGTGTACGAATCAAACGCTCCGATTCTTTGACTTTTAACGAGTCAAAAACATCGCCTTCTGTAAAGAGTAAAAAGTTGCGTATCGTGAATTTCTTCGTTTTCAAGTGCGCGCGATTCCCCCAGATCTCCAATGATTTTGTCGGTTTTTTGAGCGTGTCTTTTTCCGAATAACCAAAAGGATCTAATGTGGTAATATTGATGTTGCGAATAATCTTTCCTTCTCCTTGATCCAAGTGTCTATTTATTTGGATTTCAGGTGCATGGGCTACAAGGCGTTTGTTGCTCTTATATACCAAACGGTTGAACAAACGACCTACCTTACTGCCTTTATTCTTCTCTTTTAAATTGGAGAAAATTTGCGTCGTGTCTTTTTCTACTTGAAAAGGTAGTTTATTGGAGTAAATGCTGTCGAATTTTGGAACTACGGTATCCACTTTTAGAATAGGTCTGACTTGTGCAGAAGTGAATTGCACCATAAGACAAGCGAAAATTAAAAAGTAGATGAATCGTAGCATTGAATCTTTTCGAAGAAATTAGATTATTCTAACGGAAAAGTTAAGTATTTATTTCTAAATCTCGAATATAATCTTCGTATTCGTAAAAGAAAATTTCGAAAGCCGTCATTTTTTCGTTGAAAAAATAATAAATATCCTCCCATGTCTTTGGATTGTTAATAGAAACGCCTTCCATAGTGACCCAGATACGACTGATTAACTTGCCGTTTTCGAGATAATAATTGCGCTCAAAGATGGCATCTGGGAGATGTTCTTCTAGTAAAATTGTTTTAAGAGATTCGACTTTCTCATAGTAGATGGTTCTCTTTTCCTCATCTTTTGGTTCAATATCAAGAAGTATTGCTGCCTTTTTATTGTCTGCATAAAATTTAAAAGAAACGTCTTTGATTTTCGTATTGTGCAACAACCATTTTCTCGGATATTCAGTGGCAAATTGAATCCAAAATTCTTTTTTTATTCTTTTAGCATCTTCTTTACTATACATAATTGATAAAGTCGTAAATTTAGGTACATGTTAATTTGATAAAGCAAATCTATGACATTTGATTCTTTTTTGCATAAGATAGAACAAATTAAAGGTGCAACTCCTGTGGGTATTGATGCGCATCGATTGATGATCCCCGTAGAAAGGATCCCGTATTTGTATGCAGAAGATTTTGTACAACGCAATCCCAAAGAATCCGCTGTGATGATGTTGCTGTATCCCAAAGGGTTGAAAACACATGTACTGCTCATTGAACGAGCTACTTACAAAGGGATTCATTCAGGGCAAGTGGGGTTTCCAGGGGGGAAGTATGAGCAAGAGGATGTCGATTTACAACATACGGCTTTGAGAGAAACACAAGAAGAAGTGGGCATCGTAGATCACGACATACAAATCATTCAACCCTATACTAAAATTTATGTTCCACCCAGTAATTTCTATGTACAACCGTATTTAGGTATTTCAAAAAAGGAACTTTCTTTTACGCCTGACGCCTTTGAAGTCGCCAATATCATAGAACTGCCCTTGGATATCTTACTACAAGATCAATTGGTGCAAGAAGTTCAAATGAAAACGAGTTATGCTTCTTGGACGGAAGTACCTGCTTTTATTTACAAGGAGTATACCATTTGGGGAGCCACGGCTATGATGTTGAGTGAACTGAAAGAAACCTTGAAAAAAGCACTAAAAACAGAAATGTAAAACGCAATTAGCAAATTTTAACTTAGTAAAAGAAGTAAAAGCATTAAATTTGTGGTTCATTAAATCAGGATGAAGGAGTATGGGATTATTTAAGAGGAATCCATTTGGACATATTTTATGGCTAAAAAAGTGGATCATTAGAACGTTTGGATTTTTAACCCATCAACGTTATAGAGGATTTAACGACTTACAAATCGAAGGTTCCGATATTTTACGCCGTTTACCGGATAAAAATGTATTGTTTATATCCAATCATCAGACCTATTTTGCGGATGTGGTAGCGATGTATCACGTGTTTAACGCCAGTTTAAAGGGACGAGATAATTCGATTAAGAATATCATGTATATCTGGAAACCCAAATTGAATCTATACTATGTTGCGGCAGCAGAAACAATGAAATCGGGTATTTTACCGCGTATTATGGCTTATGTCGGGGCAGTGAAGGTAGATCGTACTTGGAGAAGCCAAGGGGTAGATATAGATGAGAAAAGAGAAGTAGATCAAGGGCAAGTAGAAAGTATTAAAATAGCGTTGGACGACGGTTGGGTGATTACCTTCCCGCAAGGAACAACCAAATCATTCAAGCCTATTCGAAAGGGAACAGCTCACATCATCAAGAATTATAAACCGATTGTCGTGCCAATTGTTATTGACGGATTTCGTCGCTCATTTGACAAAAAAGGACTACACCTGAAAAAGAAAGGCATCTTGCAGTCCATGGTAATCAAAGAACCCTTGCACATTGATTATGAAAATGATAGTATTGATCAAATTGTAGAACAAATTGAAATGGCTATCGAACAACATCCCTCTTTCTTAAAAGTTCTTCCACAAGAATTTGTTGAAGAACAAAAAGAATTAAATGAGAAAAGAACCTATGGTTATTATAATTCATCAAAGAATTTTTAGAGTATAGGAGTAATGGGAAGGGCTTTTTTGCACTTTGATTAACTTCTCAATAGAACATTATTTATTCTGATAAAAGAAAAACGTTTTTGCTGAATGAGGTATTGAACCAAAAAAACAAACAACAAAAAAGCAAAAAGAAAGAGGCTGTCAAACTTGACAGCCTCTTTCTTTTTAATAGGATGAATTATTTTCGTTATAGGGGTAAAGATTGCTGCTGTCAATCTTATTTTGGAAAATTGGATTGTCTTCCATCTTGCCCTTTTTAAGCTTACTGGTTAATTCAAAAATAACTTTATTGGTATCCGTCGCTAAGCGTTGGATAGTCATACTGTTCTTTTGAATCGTACACACAAAGTAAGAGCTGTCATCTTGGTCGTAATAGCTATAAGGATCTCCCCATGCTCTTAGAGCTACCGCTCCCTCCACAAGGCGACCTTCATTAAAGGTACTTTTGTATTTTACTTTGCCGTTTTCATAATAGGTATAGGTACCGTGCAAAACGTAATCTTTCATGCCATATTGGTAAACTAAAGCTTCATTCTCATCGTAAATGTTTTTTTGCATCGAACCATCTGTTAGTATACTTTCTTCAGAAAGCAATAATCCAGTATATGTACTTACCGTTTTTTCATAGGTAATTACCCCATCTTTATAGGTTGTGTACGCATTGCTGTCATACCCATAGGAGATGGTTGTACCATTAAGTGCATTCCCATTTTTATATTCTAACGTGGCAATTACTTCTCCTTCTTCATCGTAAAATGTTGTAGGGCCGTGCAATTCATCATTTTCATACAGTTTAGACGATTGTAAATAATTATCTATATAGTTTTCTTCCTTTACAAGTTCATCTGCTTTATAGTAGGTTTTCGTTGCTATATAATCTGCATAATCACTTTTGAAGGTTTCGATTCCCTCTTTTAATCCTTTTTCATAGGTGGTAACCGTTGTAGCATAACCATCGTACACACTAACCGTTCCGGTGTATGGTTTTCCTGCTTTATACGAAGCTTTTGCAATTTGATTGCCCTCCATATCGTAGAAAACCCCCTCTTTGTTGTAATTGATCTCAGAAGCTAAATAGGGATCAACTTCGGTACTGTACATTCCATTTTTATTTACATACTCTTTTTTGTAAATCAATTCTCCTTTGCTGTAGGTGCTTGTTGATTCAATGGCATCATTGTCAAAGAACGTATAATGTGTTCCCTCTTTTTCAATGTTGTCAAAAACTCCTGTTACTTTACCTTTAGTATCAAAGTAGGTTACTTTTAAGATGTTTTGGTCATAGTCGTTCTTATTGAATAACTCCTCACTGCTTTTTTTTCCTTGTCTGGTATAGTGTACGCGTTTCGCTGTTCCAGTCGTCGGTGTAAAAATTTCGTCTCTTAAAATAGGTTTACTGTCATACGAAGGATAAGCTTCATAAGTTGCTGAATAAACACTTTGACCAGCTTCATATTTTACCTTTGTTCCAATTTCATCATTAGTCAAGGTAATAAAATCCCCATTGAAAGGTTCTGTATAGCCGTAAGTCCCTTTTTTAGACTGTAATTTACCAATTACAACTCCTTTTTTGTTGTAGTAAGTAGAAGTGAATTCAGTCGCATCTTCAAAAATTTCTCCTGTAGAATAAAATGTTTTTTTCTCTACTAGAACTCCATTTTTATAGGTAGTAACAGAGTCATCGTCATATAAAACTCCATTTTGAGGGGTATATCCATCTTCGTCGTAGATTAACTCTCCTTTTTTACTTCCATTTTCGTTGAAGTATTCAATTTTCTCTAGGTAATAATCTCCTTTGTAGAATTTTGTTGATTTAGGAACGAAAGCTGTAGGTTGTTCATAGAAAATAGTTTCCTTAACTAAGCTACCTTTTTTGTATTCTGATTGACTCGTTGGTACGTCTGGAGTATCTGCATATTCATTGTAGAATAGATAGGTTCCCTCTTGATTGGATTCTGTACCATAATCATCTAAATCTGCTTTGTATGTACCCAATACTTTTCCTTTGTCATCGTAGAAAACAGTGGTTGTTTTGGTTGCAGTAGCTGTTGTTTTAAGTTTTAGTTGTCCCGATTTAAAGTAAGAAATGGTTTCAGTGTTGACTCCATCAACATAAGTGCTTGTTGTACTTGGACGGAAAGTATCGTAATCGAGAATAATCGCAGTTCCATTTTGAACGATACCATCGTCATAAGTAGCCGTATAAACAACTTCTCCTTTGGCATTGATAAACTGTTCTTCTATGATATTGTTGTCCTCATTAAACGCAAAGATATATTTTTCATTTGCATTGTCTTTGTTGACATAGATATAAGATAAATAAACACCTTCACTAATCGCATAGTAGAAATAGGCGTTTTTATACAACTGAACCATGGTTCCGTCATAAGGATAACCATTTTCATACGTTAAGATGTATTCCTCTTGCGTAAAAGGGTCAGTAGACGTAATTTTTATTGCGTTACCTTGCTCAAAAAACATATCGAAATTAATCGATCCATCTGCATTGTAGTAGGTTACTTTACCGTCGTAGGTAATTGTTTTTTGACTATCAAAACTTCCTAAACCTTTAATTTCAATGGCTTTTGTGTCTTTGTTATAGGTTGTGATTTCTTCCAAACCATTCTTCTTTGTTGGTTTTGAAAGCCTAAAAGAAGAAGCTAACGCTTTGGTGGTTACTTCATCATAAGCATTGACCCATAACGTATCTTTTGCTGTCTGACTGTAGATAGCAGAAGAGAATAACAAGGCAATAGGTAATAATTTTTTATACATCTTCCTGTTTGTTTTTATTGTACAACAAATGTAGATAAAACCACAGAAAAACAATATCACTACTTTTAGTGAATGTAAAATATTTCAGCATTGCGTATAAAAAAAGTCTTTGTGTTTGATACAAAGACTTTTAGGTTATTTTTTCAGTTGTAGGACAACTAGGCAATTGTGTTTTTTTTCTTGAAGATTAATCGACTATTCATTAAGAAAATAGCGCTTAGAATCAGTAGAATACCCAACCATTGGACCAAGACTACTTGTTCTTGTAGCACCATAAAGGCAACGGTAACGGAAACAGGTAATTCAATGGAGGCAACAATACTTCCCAATCCAACTCCCGTATGGGGAAATCCCATATTTAAGAAAATAGGAGGGAGGATGGTACCAAAAAGGGCTAATAATAACCCCCAAGAGTAAAAAATACTCCAATCGAAAGCGCGAATACCGCTCGTATTATCTGTAAATAGCTGATAAAAAGACAGCATGGCATCTGAATTGTTGGGACCTATTTGCGTAATAAAGCAAAAAAGTAGAACGATGGCTGTGGCACCGCATAACATGAATAAGCTTCGTTTAGGTGCAGCTAAATGATTCGCTACGACATTTGAGGCAAACATAGTCATTGCAAAAGAACAAGATGCGAGGAATCCGAAAATCACCCCTCTGTAATCCAACTCAATTTCATTGGCTAATACATTGGTTGCTAAGACTGTTCCGAATAAAATAAGGGCAACTGCGGTAATTTTAAGCAAGCTCGGAAATTGTTTGGTTACCACACTTTCAATGACTACGCCAATCCATACCGACTGCATCAACAACACAACCGCGATAGAGGCATCAATATAACTAACTGCCATATAGTATAATACAGAAGTAAATCCCATGGATGTACCCGCTAGAACTAGGTTGCGGATGTCTTTCTTTGTTGCCGTTACTTCATGGGGTTGTTTCTTGCGAATTAGGTTAATAATAAACATGCCAATTAACCCCAATAGCACTTGAGATAAGGTAACCTCGGCTGTCGTATAACCGTAAGAATAGGCCAATTTTACAAAGGAAGCCAACATCCCAAAGCTAGAAGCTCCAATGGCTACTAAAAAGACGCCTTTTATCAAATTTTGTTCTTTCATTGCTCAAATTTTAACGGGGCAAAGGTAGGTATTATTTTTGGGGAGGTCTAGGACAAATGTCTAGGGGTGGTTAAAGATAAAAACAGCGTAAATGTAGTTTTTGTTCTTCTGCTTTTATTAAATTTTAGTTTATAATAGTTAATTTAGGTGGTTTAATCGGTGTTGATTTATGTTAGTCAAAGTTAGATTAGGCGTTGACTATATCATACAAGTAGAAAAAAGAAAACCGTTTCAAGGCTTGTATCAAGCTTTGAGTTATATAAGTACAGTGAATCGAGAATAAAGATAGATTTAAGTTCATTTAAAATGATAACATTTAAAAATAACAATTGGCAACCAACAACCGTAGCTTTTATTCAATCTCTTGTCTGGTCCAAAAAAGACGTAACCATTACATTTTTTTGTCAAGAAAAGGAAGAAGAAAAGGGATGGCCCAATCGACAAGAGGTATTTGTTGCCGTTGAAGTACAATTTAAAAATTGTACACAGTTCAAATTGAATTTCGAAGGTGATACCTTGCAACCTGCTTTTGGGTTCGATATCCTAGCTGTTTCAGCTAATGGTTGGGAGAATATCCATTTTCAAATTGAAGAGAATGAAAATGACTGCATTGGTTTTTACTGCGAAGCAATCGAAGTTCTATCAAAAGTGAGTGTAAAGCTTTAAAAGATTCATAAAATAAATAAGGTTGTTTAAAAAGCCTAGAAAACTAAAACCCCGTCCAATTTTGGACGGGGTTTTTAATGAAGTATACTTAAAAATAGTTTTTCAACTACTTACAGTTTTTCAAAATTTCTTTTCACGAAAGCTGTAAGCTCTTCTCCTTTTAGTAAACCTTGCGATAATTTCGCTAAATCTAAGGCTTGACTGAAAGCCGTTGTACGTTCTGCTTCATTGGTATTGTTTAAGATTTTAGAAGCAAATTCCGAGTTGGTGTTTACTACTAAATTGTACATCTCTGGGAAATTACCCATACCGAACATTCCACCACCACCTGATTGACTCATCTCTTTCATACGACGCATGAATTCCGGTTGAGTCAAGATTAATGGAGCATCTTGGCTGTCCATGGATTCTAATTTTACCGTGTATTTTTCTTTTGGTACCACTTGTTCAATGAACGATTGCAATGTCGTTTGCTCTTCTTCGGATAACTTAGAAATTGCGTTTTCCTCTTGCTTAATCAAGTTGTTGATGTGATCTGAATCCACACGTGCAAAGGTCATTTTCTCATTCTCGCTCTCTAATTTCTGAATCAAGTGAGAAACAATTGGAGAATCAAGAACAATTACTTGGTATCCTTTTTCTTTTGCCGCACTGATATAGCTGTGTTGCGCATCTTTATTCGACGTATATAAAACAACCAGGTTTCCGTCTTTGTCGGTTTGTAGATCCTTTGTTGCTTCTTGTAATTCCTCTATTGTATAATAAGTATTGTCTGTTGTTGGGTATAGCATAAAAGCACCTGCTTTTTCAGCAAATTTTTCTTCAGACAACATACCGTATTCCAACACCACTTTAATGTCGTTCCACTTGCTTTCAAAATCAGCGCGATTCTCGTTGAATAACGATTTTAATTTATCGGCAACTTTACGCGTGATGTAGTTGGAGATTTTCTTTACGTTACCATCCGCTTGTAAGTAAGAACGAGATACGTTTAACGGAATATCTGGCGAATCAATTACCCCTTTCAACATCGTTAAGAAATCAGGCACAATTCCTTCTACGTTATCCGTTACGAAAACTTGATTTTGGTACAATTGAATTTTGTCCTTTTGCATTTGCATATCTGCACTCAACTTAGGAAAATATAAGATTCCTGTCAAGTTAAATGGATAGTCTACATTCAAGTGAATGTGAAACAAAGGCTCTTCAAACTGCATCGGATATAACTCGCGGTAGAAGTTTTTGTAGTCTTCATCCGTTAAGTCTGCTGGTTGTTTGGTCCAAGCAGGAGTAGGGTTGTTGATGATGGTATCAACCTCTACTTTGTCCTCGCCTTCACCTTCTTCATGTGTTCCAAACTTAATTGGCACCGGCATGAATTTATTGTATTTCGTTAAAAGCTCACGGATTTTATAGTCTTCTAGGAAGTCAAGTGAATCTTCTGCAATGTGCAAAATGATTTCTGTTCCTCTTTCTTGTTTGTCCGCTTCTTCTAAGGTGTATTCTGGACTACCGTCACACGTCCAGTGTGCAGCAGGTGCATCCTTGAATGATTTGGTGATGATTTCCACTTTGTCTGCTACCATAAAAGCAGAGTAGAATCCCAATCCAAAATGTCCGATGATTCCCGTGTCTTTGGCGCTATCTTTATATTTTTCTAAGAATTCTTCTGCACCAGAGAAGGCAACCTGATTGATGTATTTCTCAACTTCTTCTTTGGTCATTCCCAATCCTTGGTCAATGATGTGAAGTTTTTTATTGTCTTTGTCGATTTTAACCTCAATAATCGGATGGCCATATGCTACGTTCGCCTCACCAATACTAGTTAGGTGTTTTAACTTCAATGTAGCATCAGTTGCATTTGAAACTAATTCTCTTAAAAATATCTCGTGATCACTATATAAAAACTTTTTAATCAGAGGAAAGATATTCTCTACAGTAACATTAATTTTTCCAGATGTCATATTTATTTTGGTATTATTATTTTTAATAAATTTATGTACAAGATACTAGACAAAAAAGATACCAAGCTGAAGATAGATGTCAATTTGTCATTTGATTCTTTTTGGGCAGTAAAATCTTATAATAACTAGAAAGTTTGTATTATTGTAAAAAATAGAAGAATTATTATGAAAAAGTTAGTTTTATTAAGTTTTATAGGCTTAGCATTAGCCTCGTGTAAACCGACGATGGATAAACAGTCCCAATACGGAATTAAAGGAGATTGGACGTTGACTTCTGTTTCTCATATTGGAGGAGAGTTTGTAAAGGTAACTTCCTTTAATATTGCTGATGCCCATTGTTTTAATGGAAGCCAATGGAAATTTGTTTCAAACAACAACACAGGTGTAGTGAGTTTAATGGGGGGAAGTTCATGTCCAATGTTTGAAAGTAACTTCAAGTGGTTTGTTAATCCCAATGGTGAATTTGAATTTAAATTTGTAGATGCTGGCTTAAAAGCAAAAAATGTGTCTACAGGTTATAAGATGAAAGTTAAAAATCAAACGGCTACTAGTTTTGATTTGATTGATAACTTTTATGTAGATGGACAAGGGTATGATGTAACGTATCACTTTGTAAAGAATTAAGGAACAACAAGAAGGTATAATATTATGAAAAAAACAACTACAACCCTATTAGCAGGAGCTTTGCTAGCAGGATCTTTATCGCTGACTAGCTGTGATGCTGTAAAAAATGCGAATAATACACAAAAAGGAGCTACAATTGGAGCTGCTGGAGGAGCTATCATTGGAGGAATATTAGGAAATAATATCGGAAAAGGAGGCAACAGTGCTTTAGGAGCTGTATTAGGAGGTGTTATCGGAGGTGCTGCTGGAGGTGTTATTGGAAACAATATGGACAAACAAGCCCGCCAAATTGAACAAACCGTTCCAGGTGCACAAGTAGAGCGCGTAGGAGAGGGAATCAAATTGACACTGGGAGAAAGTTCAGTTAACTTTAACTTGAATCAAGCAACTTTAACAGATAAAGCAAAACAAAACTTAGATAAGTTAATCGTTGTATTCAAAGAAAATCCAAATACTAATATTAGTATTTTTGGTTATACTGATAATACAGGAAGAGAAGAATACAACTTGAAATTATCAAGACAACGCGCCAATGCTGTGAAAACGTATTTAATGCAAAATGGTGTGTCTAATAAACGTTTAGCTACAGAAGGAATGGGAATTGCAGATCCAATTGCAAGTAATGATACAGATGCAGGAAGAGCAAAAAACCGTCGCGTAGAATTTGCAATTAAAGCAAACGAACAAATGATTATCGATGCGCAAAACGAAGCTGCAACAATGTAATCATCACTAAAAATAGAAGAGGGAGCCATTTGGCTCCCTCTTTTTAGTTGCAATCCACGCAGTGTAAATTAAAATCATCTCGCATTTCATACCAGTGTGTACCTGGTTTGATGCTGGATTGAAGTCCATAAAATAAATAAGGTTTTACCTTGTCATCCATCCTAACTTTTTTCCCCATAGGCAAGTATAACGTAAAGGTCGGATCAAGATTCAGTTGCTCTTCTGTCACAACAAGAGTAAAGTTTTCTCCTTCTTTGGTTTGTAGTACATCTTTATATTGATGTCCTGTATTACCTAATTTTCCGTAAATCTCCTCTTGATAAGAAGGAACAATTTCTATCTTATTAGTAAGCCCCTCTTCCGTGGTGATAGAATCACTTAATTCTAAAACAATGTCCTTGCTCGTCGTAAACAAAAAGGCCTCTTCAAGTCTACGGTCTTTATCATCAGAAGAATAGGTAACACTGTATCTGTATTCCTTTTCGGTTTTGATGAAATTACTCGCATCTCCATTGATAATAATTACGGATAATCCAATTAAACTTCCAATCCACAAAATGAATATAGTAATGGCGGTAATCCAAATGTACTTCATATTGGTGTATAGCAATTTTAACCCCAACAACAACATAATGATAAAGGGTAAAAACGTAATGAGGCTTATAAACGTATGGAAGATCCATTTCGGAATGTTGGGGTCAAGTAATTCAGTAGGAATGTCCAATTCATTGATCATGAAGTTGGTGTTGACAATAATCATCAAGTTGACAAAAAAGCTGACCAACATCCCTATGACAGACACAATAATGAAACCAATACCCAAAATATAGCGAATGACTTTCGTCCCTTGATTGGTGGCTCTTTGCGTTTGGGTTTTGAACTTATCATAGTCAATGGAATTAATTTTACTAGTCGTATAATCCACCCCTTCTCGTATCTTGCGCTCAATGGTGTCTATGTTGACCGGTTCTCCCATCATATCCAGTTTTTCACTGGTTGTTTTAGCACTGGGAATGATGATCCATAGGACAAAATACAATAGAATACCCGTTCCATAAAAGAAAATTAAAAAGATAAAAAGTAAGCGAACCCAAATCGTATCAATTTTAAAGTAATGAGCTAAACCTGCCAAAACACCCCCTAAAATGCGATTATCCGTATCTCGAAATAACTTTTTCTCTCTATAGTACGTTTGTTCTGTGTGCTGATAAGTAGCCTCATCATCTATCGAATAATCCTCTGGGCGACCCATGATCTGAATTACTTCATCTACGTCCTCTGAAGTGATTACTTGTTTACTGGTTGTTATTTTTGAGTTGAATATTTCTGCAATGCGCAATTCAATATCCTGAACAACTTCATCTTGTTCTTCAATAGCAATCGATCTGCGGATCGCTTTGATGTATTGATCCAAGCGTTGGTAAGCCTGCTCTTCTATGTGAAAAACTAAACCACCGATATTTATTGTTAATGTCTTATTCATTGTCTTGATTTTTTGTGGTTATCTCTTGAACAGCATTTGCTAGTTCTTGCCATGTCTCTGTTAGTTCTTCTAAAAACAATTCGCCTTTTTCGGTCAATTTGTAATATTTTCTCGGTGGTCCTGCGTTGGACTCTTCCCATCTATAGGTTAACAAATCTCCATTTTTGAGTCTTGTTAGTAAAGGGTAAACCGTTCCTTCTACCACTAAAAGCTTTACTTTTTTAAGCTCCTCTAATATTTCAGAGGTATAATAATCGCGTTCTTTTAGAATGGATAGAATACAGAACTCCAAGATACCCTTGCGCATTTGAGCTTTTGTATTTTCACTATTCATAGGTTCAATGATTTATCTTATGCAAAGATATGGCTAAAAGCATGTACTATGTATTGCAAAGTACTAATTATTAACTTTATTTTAACAAGTATAAAACAATTTAAAAAATGAATATTTATTGTAATTTATTGTTTTGTAGTGGTTTGTGTTTATTTTTGAATGAATCTCGCATGGGTTTGTTAAAGGTGTTTGTCATGTAAGTAAGGAAGTAGAAGGGGGAGAAATGGCGCGGATATTTTAATTAAGGCGGCATACAACGGTATAATTTTGTATATTTAGGGGAATTAAAATAGACATACTATGGAATTTTCAGTTTCATCCATCAATAAGTTTTTATTCTTTAAGTTGCCTTCAGCCTATTGGACGGGGGTGCGTTTAAGCAGTATTTCAGCTACAACGGCTACTACAACGGTTCGACACAAATGGGTGAATCAAAATCCGTTTCGCTCGATGTATTTTGCAGTACAAGCGATGGCTGCAGAATTATCTACAGGTGCTTTGGTCATGAAAAAGATTCAGGAGCGTGGTGCTCGTATTTCGATGTTAGTTGCTCAGAATAATTCAGTTTTTGTCAAAAAAGCTACGGGAAAAATCTCGTTTACTTGTGTGGATGGCCAGCTATTGGATGAAGCTATTCAAAAGGCGATCGACACAAATGAAGGGGTTACAATTTGGATGAAATCAACAGGAATAGATGAAAAAGGTGATGAGGTATCTGTATTTAATTTTGAATGGACACTAAAGGTGCGCGTAAAAAAATAAAAGTAAAAAACAAGATATGAGAGTTTTAGTTACAGGAGCAACAGGATTGGTAGGACGGGAGTTGCTAAGGCAATTGCAAGCAAAAGGAGATGAAGTTGTATTCTTGACTACAGACAAAGATAAACGGAATGTTTTAAAAGATTGCCAAGGCTATTACTGGAACCCTAAAACAGGGGAGATTGATTCCAATTGTCTCGTTGATGTAGAGGTTATCATTCACTTAGCAGGTAGTTCTATTGACGGATCTTGGTCCAAACAAGGGAAGCAGATGATTATTCATAGCAGGGTAGAGGCTTCTCAAACCCTGTACCAACTCCTCAGTGAACAAAAGCACAAAGTAAAGCAAATCATTTGTGCTTCGGCAGTGGGTATTTATGATACCCTAGACGATATACAAACAGAAGAAGATTATACGCCTGCAACCAATTTTTTAGGACAAGTTGTTCAACAATGGGAAGGAGAAAATAGGCGTTTTGAACAACTGGGAATCTCCGTTGCTCTTTTGCGCATTGGTCTAGTGTTATCTCGCGAAGGAGGAGCTTTACCTCATATCGAACAGATGGCAAACTATTATCTAGCTTCCCCCTTAGGTAGAGGTACGCAGTATTATTCTTGGATTCACTTACAAGATTTGGCAAGAATCTTCCTTTTTGTTAAGGATCACCACTTACAAGGTGTGTTTAATGCAGTTGCCCCCAATCCAGAAACCAATAAGCAGTTTACAAAATCCTTATGCCAGGCAGTAGGAAAAAAAATGATTTTACCTGCTGTTCCTTCCTTTGTTTTGCGTCTCGTTTTGGGAGAAAAAGCCATGCTTGTTACAACAGGACAACGCATTAGCTGTAGTAAATTATTGAAATTAAATTTTACTTTTCATTTTTCAACTTTACCTCAAGCACTTGAAAATCTTTATGTGTAAGAAGAAATCGAAGCGAAGAAAGCACAAACCTCACAAAGCACAAACCTCACAAAAAACAAAAAAACTGTCATTATGACATAAATACACAGTTGGCAAAGGATTTGATTAAACGATAGCATATAAAAAGTATGCGATCAGTATGGAAAATAAAGATATAAACAAGGAAGAAGTGGATGTAAACACAGAGAATACGCAAGAAACTGAAACAGCAACAGTAGATGTAGAGTCAGTTGAAGAGACGTTGAATGCAAAAATTGAAGAAGAAAAAGACAAGTATTTGCGTTTATTCGCTGAGTTTGAGAACTACAAGCGCAGAACTTCAAAAGAGCGTTTAGACTTGTTTAAAACCGCAAATGAGGAAGTGATGTCAGCCATGCTTCCTATTTTAGACGATTTCAGTCGTGCCTTATCTGAGTTAGAAAAACAAGGAGAAAGTGATCATCTAACGGGAGTGCGTTTAATTTCTACTAAGTTAATTGACACTTTGGCGGCTAAAGGCCTAGAAGAAGTCGTTATTCAAAATGGAGATGTTTTCAATGCGGATGTGTCAGAAGCGATTACACAAATTCCAGCCGGTGACGAGCTAAAAGGAAAAGTAGTTGATGTAGTAGAAAAAGGGTATAAATTGGGAGAGAAGATTATTCGTTTTCCAAAAGTTGTTATTGGACAATAAGACAACTTGTTGTGCCCATTTATTAATAGAAACTCAGAATCCAAATGAAGAAAGATTATTACGAGATATTAGGTATTGACAAAGGAGCAGATGCTGCTGCTATTAAAAAGGCATACCGCAAAAAAGCGATTGAATTTCACCCAGATAAAAATCCAGGGGATAAAGAAGCGGAAGAAAAATTCAAAGAAGCGGCAGAGGCATACGAAGTGTTAAGTGATGCAGATAAAAAAGCGCGTTACGATCAGTATGGTCATGCTGCATTTGAAGGCGGTGGCGGATTTGGTGGCGGTCACATGAATATGGATGATATCTTCAGTCAGTTTGGAGATATTTTTGGCAGTGCTTTCGGCGGCGGCGGTTTTGGTGGCTTTGGCGGATTCGGTGGTGGCGGTCAACGCAGAGCCAAAGGAACGAGCTTGCGTATAAAAGTAAAATTAACGTTAGAAGACATCGCCAATGGTGTTGAAAAGAAAGTAAAAGTAAAACGAAAAATAAAAGCAGTTGGCGTTACTTATAAAACCTGTGCCACTTGTAACGGTACCGGACAAGTAACCAAGATTGCTAATACCGTATTTGGACGTATGCAAACTGCATCCCCTTGTCATACTTGTCAGGGAACGGGTCAAATGATCGACCAAAAACCAACGGGATCCGATGCAGAAGGAATGATTTTGCAGGAAGAAACGGTATCAATCAAAATTCCTGCAGGTGTAGCAGAAGGCATGCAACTAAAAGTGGCAGGTAAAGGAAATGAAGCACCAGGAAACAACAGTGTACCAGGTGATTTATTGGTTGTGGTAGAAGAATTGGAACACGATACGTTAAAAAGAGAGGGAGACAACCTACATTATGACCTTTACATTAACTTCTCTGAAGCAGCTTTAGGAGGAAATAAAGAAATCTATACCGTAACAGGTAATGTGCGAATCAAATTAGAGGAAGGAATCCAATCGGGTAAAATTCTTCGCCTAAGAGGAAAAGGATTGCCGCATTTAAATAGTTACGGCAGTGGTGACTTATTGGTTCATATCAATGTTTGGACACCGAAGAAATTGACAAAAGAACAAAAAGAGTTTTTCGAAAAAATGGAAGAAGATTCTAACTTCAAACCAACTCCTGGAAAAGGGGATAAATCTTTTTTCGAAAAAGTCAAAGAAATGTTTTCATAATTAGAAAAGAAGTCATACATTTGACGCACACTTATTAAACAGTGGATTTTCTTTTTCATAGCAATTTTTCCCAACCTTATAGCAATATAAGGTTGGGTTTTTTTATGCCTATTCCAATCAAAATATCCCTTGTTCTTCGCAAGTTGAAATAAAAGATATATTTTTACAAGAAATATAAAAGATCCATTGATGCAACCTATCTTAGAAGTTAAGAATGTAGAAAAAAGATATTCTGACAAAATAGCTTTAAATAATGTTTCTCTAACCGTGCCGAAAGGATCCATTTACGGTTTATTGGGCCCTAATGGGGCAGGAAAAACATCC
Source organism: Myroides fluvii (assembly GCF_009792295.1). NCBI lineage: Bacteria > Pseudomonadati > Bacteroidota > Flavobacteriia > Flavobacteriales > Flavobacteriaceae > Myroides > Myroides fluvii. Next base: position 2,475,268 of record NZ_CP039934.1, read on the forward strand.
CTAATCCGAATCATAAATCAAATCACTTATCCCGATCAAGGACAAATCATTTTAGATGGTCAGCCTTTGAGTCTTCATCATATTAAAGACATCGGTTATATGCCGGAAGAAAGAGGGCTGTACAAAACCATGAAAGTGGGAGAACAAGCGCTTTACTTGGCTCAATTAAAAGGATTGAGTAAAGCCGAAGCTAAAGAACAATTGGACTATTGGTTTGATAAGTTAGATATCAAAGGATGGTGGGATAAAAAAATCCAAGAGCTATCGAAGGGAATGGCACAGAAAATCCAATTTGTGGTCACCGTTTTACACAAACCTAAATTGCTGATTTTTGATGAGCCGTTTTCTGGTTTTGATCCTGTAAATGCCAATATCATTAAGGATGAAATACTAGAACTCAAAGAAAAAGGAGCGACAATTATCTTTTCTACTCACCGTATGGAAAGCGTAGAAGAAATGTGTGATTATATTGCTTTGATTCACAAATCAAATAAACTAATCGAAGGACGGCTAGTAGATGTGAAAAGAGATTTTCGCACGAATTTATATCAAGTGGGAATCCTTTCTAGCGATGTACACCGATTGATGTTTGAATTATCTCAAAAATTTACCGTGCAACCGACGTCTTTTAAATCTTTAAATGACGAATTACAATTGGAAATTGATCTTGGACAAGCCTTGCCAAATGAGTTGTTGCATATTTTAGCCAACAATGGACAAGTAACCCATTTTATCGAAAAATTGCCAACGGCAAATGATATTTTTATTCAAACTGTAAGTAAATAATTATGAGTGTTTTAAAACTAATTATAAAAAGAGAATTTATCGCAAAAGCTCGTAATAAAGCTTTTATTGTCATGACTTTTTTAGCGCCTCTTTTTTTCGTAGCAATTGCTGTACTTATCGGTTATTTAAGCACCATGAAGTCTGCTACTAAGGTAATCGCTATTCACGATGAAAGTGGAATTTTTAGTGGGGATTTCGAAAGTTCAGAAGAATATGAATATCAGAATTTATCTGCTGTGCCTATTGCAATCATAAAGGATAGCGTGTTGGCAGAAAAGTACGATGGCTTGTTGTATATTCCCAAACAAGATCAAATAACTGCCTATGAAAATTCGATTTACTATATTTCGAACGAAAGTCCAGGCATTGCTTTTATCAGTAAGATTGAATCAACCATCGAAAATAAAGTTTCTAGTTTGAATTTAATCGCTAAGGGAATCGATCCAGAAATTATCAAAGAAAATCAAGCAGAGGTAAATCTACATTTAGAGAAAGCTTCCGGTGAACAAACGGTAAAGGGATTGAATGAAATTAAAATCTTCATCGGATCTTTATTCGGTTATTGCATTATGATGTTTATTATTATTTATGGAAATATGGTGATGCGTTCGGTAATTGAAGAGAAAACCAATCGCATTATCGAAGTAATTATTTCATCGGTAAAACCATTTCAGCTGATGATGGGGAAGATTATTGGTACTTCAATGGCGGGGTTGTTACAGTTCTTAATTTGGGGTGTTGTAGGTGGAATTTTGATGTTGGTGGCAACTTCCGTTTTTGGATTAAATGCGGGGGCGCCGAATTTAGAAGCCGCTCAAATGGCAACGACCCTAGATACAAGTGTAATGAGTAATATACAGAATTACATAACTGAAATTATGAGCCTACCTTTGTTGACGTGGTTTGTATATTTTATCATTTTCTTTATTGGAGGTTATTTTTTATATAGCTCATTATATGCCGCAATTGGTGCCGCAGTAGACAATGAAACCGATACACAACAATTCTTGTTTCCAGTAATGTTGCCATTGATGTTAGGTGTATACATCGGTTTCTTCACCGTAATTAAAGATCCGCATGGTACGGTTGCAACCGTATTCTCTATGATTCCATTTACATCTCCGATTGTGATGTTAATGCGCATTCCTTTTGGTGTTCCGATTTGGCAAATAATTCTGTCTATTGTGTTGTTATTTGCTACCTTTATCTTAACGGTGTGGTTAGCTGCAAAAATTTATCGAATCGGTATTTTGATGTACGGAAAACGCCCGTCGTGGAAAGAGTTGTATAAGTGGTTAAAATATTAAATTCCCACGCTAAAATAAAAGCTGATGAGTAAAGAATCTAAAATCTTAATTGTAGAGGATGAGGCGGCGATTCGACGCGTTTTGACTCGTATCTTAGAAGATGAGTCTCCATCGTATAAAGTAGATACCGCAGAAGATGGAGCGGAGGGATTAAAGAAGATTAGCCAAGAAGATTACGACTTGGTTATTTCCGATATTAAAATGCCCAAAATGAGTGGAGATGAATTATTAGTGGAGGCAAAGAAAATCAAACCAGAAACTGTTTTCGTGATGATTTCAGGGCATGGGGATTTGGAAACAGCCATTAATACCATGAAATTAGGGGCCTTTGATTATATCTCTAAACCACCCGATTTAAATCGCCTTCTCACTACGGTTCGCAATGCCTTAGACAAAAGTCAATTGGTTGTTGAAAATACAATTTTAAAGAAGAAGGTCTCTAAGAAATACGAAATAATAGGAAAAAGCGAGGGGATTGAGCAGATTACAGCCATGATAGAAAAAGTAGCACCGACAGAAGCTCGTGTGTTAATTACAGGACCTAATGGAACTGGAAAAGAATTGGTGGCTCATCAAATTCACGCACAAAGTCCACGATCAGTAAAACCGTTGATTGAGGTAAACTGTGCAGCTATTCCTGCAGAATTAATAGAAAGTGAATTATTTGGCCATGTAAAAGGAGCCTTCACTTCAGCGGTTAAAGATCGTCCAGGAAAGTTTGAATTAGCAGATAAGGGAACAATTTTCTTAGACGAAATTGGCGATATGAGTTTGCCCGCTCAAGCTAAAGTTTTACGCGCATTACAAGAAAATGTAATTACCCGTGTTGGGGCAGAAAAAGATCAAAAGATTGACGTTCGCGTATTGGCAGCTACCAACAAAGATTTGCGCAAAGAAATTGAAGAAGGACGTTTTCGAGAGGATTTATATCATCGATTAGCTGTCATTTTAATCAACGTACCCGCTTTGAATGAACGCCGAGATGACATACCTTTGCTGTTGGAGCATTTTGTCAAACAAATTGCCACAGAACAAGGAACTGCACCTAAGAAATTTACGGCAGAGGCTGTAGCTTTGTTGCAACAATATGATTGGAGCGGAAATATACGTGAGTTGCGCAACGTCATTGAACGATTGATTATCTTAGGAGGAAACGAAGTAACATTAGAAGACGTAAAGCTATTTGCTACAAAATAATATGAAATTAAAAAAAATACACCCAGTTCTACAAAACAACTTGAGTCAACTTGGATTTGAAGAACCTACTACCTTACAAAAATCAACTTTTGGACGTATAAAAAGTGGACAAGATTTCGTTTTGATTGCACCCAAAGAAGAAGGGAAAACTACAGCACTCATTATAGCCGCTTTACAGCGTGTGGAAGCTCCTGTTGACGATATGATTTCAACTCGTGTTTTAATTGTTGTAAAAGACAAATTTGAAGTAGAACGCTTAGTAGAAGAATTTGATCGCATTGGCGATAAAATGGATATCCGCGTATTTGGTGTTCACGATTTTACGGATCTCGATGACGATAAAAATCAAATGTCTTTAGGTAATGATATTTTGATTGGAACTGCAGAACGACTAAATCTAATGTTTAGTGGGGCAGGATTTGATGTGAATCAATTGAAAATGTATGTCATTGACGATGTAGATCAACAATTGAGAAATAGACATGAACCACGCTTATATCGCTTGTCAGAGAGTATCGGTAAAACACAACGCGTTTATCTTGGAACTGATTACATTGAACAACTGGATATGTTCGTTGATAAAACAATGAGTGAAGATGTAGAATGGCTCGATTTTTACGAAGAAGACGAAGATTAGTTGGTTTACAGTTAATGGTTTTCTTGTAAGAAATAAGTGCTTTAATTAAAACTTTATCAATTATTTTACAAGGTCTAAACCACGTGAACGTCACGTAATACTAGAGAGTAAATAATGCAAAAAAAATATAAAGGAAGGCTGATAGGTCTTCCTTTTTTTGTTGGTTGTTGGTTGTAAGGCGATGAGATGATGAGTTTTATTTTTTCACTTCTCTCTTCTCTCTTCTCTCTTCTCTCCATCTCCCTTACCATAAAAAATAAATCGCGAACATCGTCACGGCATAAACGATGGCCAACACAATGAAAGGGGCGGTTCTCCTTTGGATAGCTTGTGAAAAACGGTGTTTATACAGGAAATAATCCCGACAAAAGCGCAAAAATATAACTAAAAAAGCAATCAAAAAACAAAGGTGTAACATAGCCGTAATCGCCTCTAGCGAAGCGAGATTTGTTCCTAGGATTGTGTGTGTAAGAAGGGATAACAACATCATGATTCCGATTTTAATCTACTATTGAATATATAAAAATATTTAATTTTTCCCAATCAATCACGGAAACAGAAAAAAAGAAGGCAATTAGGTGTTATTTGTTTCTTGATTGACTTCGACTTATAAAAAAATAAAAGAGACTTCCCAAAAGGGGAAAAAACAAAATTAGAAAGGCATACAAAAGCTTTTGACTGGAGCTTGCTTTTGATTGACTCACTTTGTATAAGCTGTATATCGTAAAGAGAAGAAGGCTGATTAGAAATAATTGCCAGAATACTATACTCATCTTTAGTAGGGGTAAATAGGATTTTAATTTAATGGAATCAATGTAAAAATAGCCTATTCTAGGTTAAAATGAAGGGATTTGATTGTAAAAAAATAGAAGGTAGAAAGGTTGATTTTTTTCTTTCTAATTAGAATAATCTTTACATCTTTGTGAGACAAACTAAATCGTTCAATTTTATACTCACTTTAAAGAAAACATGGAGTTATTAGATTTTATCTTTCACATTGACCAATACTTACATATGCTTATTGCAGACTATGGAGCTTGGATTTACGCTATTTTATTTTTAATTATTTTCGTAGAAACAGGCTTGGTTATTATGCCTTTTTTACCGGGTGATTCTTTGCTCTTTGCAACAGGAATGCTTGTAGCTCAATCGTCCGAACTAGATATTATTGTAGCTATTGTACTGCTGTTAATTGCCGCTATTTTGGGAGATTCACTCAATTACTACATCGGAAGAAAAGTCGGAATGCGCATGACAAATATTCGCTTATTTGGCAAACAAGTAATTAAGCAAGAACACTTAGATAAAACACATGCGTTTTATGAAAAATACGGAGAACGCACCATTGTTATTGCGCGATTTATTCCTATCGTTCGCACCTTAGCACCTTTTGTTGCAGGTGTCGGAAGTATGCGTTACCGCGTTTTTATGACGTATAATGTTATTGGTGGAATTGTTTGGGTCGTAGGATTGACTTTAGCCGGCTATTTTTTAGGTAACTTGCCGATTATTAAAGATAATTTCTCTAAAGTAGCTTTATTAATCATCTTTATTTCCATTTTACCTATTATTTTCGAATTTATCAAAGCTAAAATGAAGAAACAGAAATAAGAGACGGTTACAGTTATTTTATTTTTAGGTATCTTTAAACGAATTGACACTAATAGGATGAAAATAGGAGGAAATACGGTAGAATTAGAATTGAAATATCAAGTGTATTTCAGTTTGTTGTCTGGATTGATTTATGGACTTGTTCATTGTTTTTTTCGAATAGCGAGTGGAGAACCAATTCACTTTTTTCAAGTGATTTTTCAAGTGGTTTTTTTTACTGGTTTTTGGTATTTTATTTTCTTTCGATTAATACGAAAGAAACAAGAGATTGCTGCTGATTCAGTAGATGAATCATCCCTTTCCTTCTACGGAGCAGCACATCAAATGATTAAAACATCAGCAGTTGTGGGAATGCTGTATGGCACAGAAAAGCAATTGATTTTTGAACCCAATACCAAAGAATTTATATCGAGTAATTGGACACTCGATTGGAAAAACATTGAAGATGTCGAAATCTACAAATTCTTAGGTTTGTTTAATCATGGCATTTTGATTCAAACTCAAGGGAAAATGAGGCATAAATTGATAGTCAATCAACCGCAACTATGGCTTGAGGCTATACAAGCTAAAATTGAATCATAACAACTCCTTGCTTGTGTTAGTATAAGCGAGGTATTATAATATTAGTTACATGAGTATATTAAAAAAATTTTTTGCTAAAAAAGAAACACACATTAACACGCCTGAAGAATTCTGGAATTGGTTTCTAGAAAATGAACAGGCTTTTTACAAGGTGGTGAAAGAACACAAGAGAATTGAATCCGATTTTTTTAGTCGTTTAGGTCCTAAGCTAAAAGAAGTGAAAGAAGAAATTTACTTTTTATGCGGAATGATGAATGATCAAGTTGCTGAATTAATCTTTACGCCAGATGGCAGTGTTAAAAATGTTGCTTTTGTTGAGGATCTAGTGGCGGCAGCTCCAGATTTGTCTAATTGGAAGTTCACAGCGTTAAAACCAGCAGTAGATATTGAATCGTTTAATATTGAGATGAATAATTATGGATTCTCTAAAGAGAAAATTAATTTTTATGCAATTGAAAATCCGACATACCCAGATGAAGTCGATTTGATGCTTGTTTATGACGATTTTGTACAACAAGACGAGGCATCAATTGGAGATGGTATATGGATTTTTTTAGATAATTATCTTGGAGAACTACATGCCATTACTTCGATTGATACGTTAAAAGTAATCGGACCTGATACTGCCGAAGGAACATTGATTCCCATTGATAAGCTAAAAGATTACCTAGTTTGGAGAGAGAAAGAGTTTGTTGAAAAATACGAAGGAACACGTTACAATACAGCAAATGATTCGTATATAGGGCTTGAGACGACTATAGAAAATGGAATGCCTTTAATTGCTATGATTAATAGAACACTTTTAGATTGGGATGCTAAAGCATCACACCCTTGGATTGTACGTGTAGAAATTACCTATCCAGCCAATGAAAGTGGTTTTCCGGATGAAAAAACTTATCAATTACTAAATCAAGTGGAAGATGAGTTGATTAAAATGTTACCAGATGCACAAGGCTATTTAAATATTGGTAGGGAAACAGTGGATGGAAATCGAGATGTTTTCTTTGCGTGTAAAGATTTTAGGGGTCCAGCCCGTACCTTAGATCAACTGAAAGACAAGTATAGTGACGCATTTCAAATGGATTATGTTATTTACAAAGATAAATATTGGCAATCTTTTGAACATTATAAAGGATAAGACAAAAAGCGCTATTCAACTCTGAATCGCGCTTTTATTTTTTTGGCTTCATCCCAACAAGAAGCACAATCCAACTTATGCTGAAAATCAACAAACTATTGTTTGTTCGCGATTAACACAAAGTTTAGCGCGATAGTTAACTAGGTACATCAATTTCTGTGGTTGAAAAATATGGAACCAAACAACATATTCTATTGTTAATTAGAACAAGAAGCTGTTTTGTTTTGTTTGATTTTAGACGCATATAAATACCCCATTCCATAGCCTAAACTTGGAATAATAAAAGAAAGGAGGCTATTGATCAATAAAAAACTAAAGTCAGAAAGGGCTGCTGATTCGACTAACGTATACCAATGAGAATTAAAACCCGTAAGCAGAAAAAACACGGTTAAAGCGGTATAATCTGATCCGAAAAAAGGAACATCACCTATTCCACCATTGAGAACGAGAAAAGTAAATAATAGCAGTACATTGAGGAAGAAAGGCCATAGTACCGTGTGATATCTTTTAAATGTTAAAGCATTGAAACAACTAGCTGTTAAAATGAATATAAAGGCCAATGATAGTAAAATATACATGTACCGGGGATCGGCATTATTAAAAAAAAAGAGCAAGGTTCCTATTATTGCAGCAAGACAGTATGTCAATAAGGAATAATTTAATCTAAATGTGTAAGGCTTCATATTGATTGAGTTATGATTCGTGAAGATAATGAAAAAAGAAAAAAAACAAAGTATTTTCGCGTGTTTTACCCGATTACTTTTCTTTTTTCTGTAACAGAAGTTGGAGTTGCCACACAATAAAAAAGAGTTGACAAAAGCAACTATCCTCCAGAGGGATGACTCCTTATCTATCATTTTATTTCGTATTCATTCCTCCTGTGTCGTTTGCTTCAACTCATTTTTATTCTTCTTTATTCATCAAAGGTACAGTTGCTTTAAAACTTAAAGTGGTTTCTTGTGTTAAGGTTTGTTCAATTAATTTAAAATGCAATTGATCAACTTCAGCAGGAATCTTTAGTTTTATTGTTTGTCGGTAATTGTATCCATAGATTAAATTACCTTCTTTTCCAAAACCACTTTTTGGCTCAACATAACAAGTTAGTATTAGTTGATTTCCCTCAATTTCTTCAATCATTTGAATGCGGTTTAATTTTCTTGCCCTTAGTCCAGAAGAACTATACCAACCTTGTATTGCTACAATAGCCTGACGTCCCCAAAATGAGTTTCTTATTTCGAGAAGTTTAATCGTAGGCTCTAACTGAGGGTTCTCCTTGTCGAGCTGTTTCGTCTGTTCTTTTCCACTGTACGTATATTGCGTAGGAGTGAGCATCAAAGGAGAAGAGCTACATCCTATAAGTGCCAAGAAAAAGAAAGACATACAAAACAATTTCATGCTGTTATTCTTTATTTTCGATCTAAATCCGTAAGTAGTAGCGGATTGTTTTGACGTAAGTTTATAATTAATTTTTCTGTTTCTGATAGCTTGGGATTTCCCCATAATTGATCCAGTTCTTTTTGTGTGATACCTACCATTTGCAAAAAATCTACCCGTCCGTGTGGGGTGTCAATGAAACCTAATTCCGGATCTTGAACAAATGCGATACCAACTAAATCGGTATTGTATTCTAATCGGATAGGGCTATTGGTAGGGATGAAGTGAAATTCTTCAAACCATTTACCCGAATCAAAAACGTATTTAGCGAGATTTTGCATCAAGTTCATCGCCCAATGGATATTGTCATCGCCCTGCTGTTTGAAGCGAAATGTCAATTCAAAACCAAAGCCACTGTATTCCGCACCTAATTTTTCTTCATCGTAGTACAAATTAGAAAAACCATAGCTCACTAAGTGAAAGTGATCTTCTTGTTGTGCACTTTGGTAAACGCTTAATCCATCTAAAGGATTTTCTCCTCCTAAGGAGAAAGGTAATCGATTGCCAAAATGTTGCGGTTTTTGATTTCCGTATAGTTGATCCAATGTGGCTGTAATGCAATCCCATCCCACAGCATCTTCTTCGTTGTATGTTTGTTTATATTCTTCTATTGTCATCATTCTATTTTTTGATGAGTATAAAATTACTTTAAATTGTTGGGTGCGTTTATCCCTAATTATAGGGGAATATGACGCGGTTTGTTTTCACAAGGTTAGTGAAAAGAGGAGCAATTCCATTCTTCTAAGATAGCACAAAAAAATCGCTCCTAGTAAACTACGAGCGATTCAGAACAAAATTGTAAGTAATAATATAGTTTTTTTCAGCGCAATTTTTACTTCATCTTACTTAAGTCAAAATTCACATATTTTCGCTAATTGCGAAATCCCTAATTATAGTTATTTTTCGCACGAACCTTTAAAAGGTAAATAATTTAAACCGCACAATTAAAAAAGGAATCCTTTTTTGTGATAGATGGAGAAGTGAGCAGAAAAAGTAATAGACGATTGTGACAATATGTGTCTATTTCTTTGTAAATAGATGAACGAACTGTTATTAAATCCTTACTTTTGCGAACAGAATATTTGAAAAAAAGGTATATGAATCTTAATCTTTTCCGAAAAACAGTCTGGAATGGACTGCGTTATTTTTTGTTTTTTGTTGTTTTATTTGCACTGGGTCGCTTCGTGTTTCTCTTGAGTTATGGAGCATCTGAAGTTTTTGAAAATGAAAAAGGAAAGATTGTAGAAGCATTTATTGTAGGTGCGCGTTTTGATGTATCTGCTATCTGTTATGGTTTTTTGCCACTTGTGCTTTTTTGGTTGAGTTCGTTATTTGTACCCAAAAAATACGAGTTGGGCTTCAGTAAAGTTTATGCTGGTTTTGCTCGCTATTATTTGTTGTTTGTTGCCGTGGTTTTCTTAACACTGATTATTGTCGATTACTTTTTTTATCAGTTTTTTCAGTCGCACATCAACTTGCTGTTCTTTGGAATCTTTGCTGATGATACAACGGCTGTATTAACTTCCGTTTGGACAGATTATCCTTTGTTATCTATTGCTTTGGTTTACCTCGTTGTACTTATAGCTTGGTTGTATTGGAGTAAGCGTATCAAGCGAAGTGTAGTTCAACCCGCTCAATCTCGTGCAAAAATCTATGGTTTAATCGGATTGTTGATTTTTCCTTTGTTCTTCGTTGGAATGAGAGGAAGTGTAGGTGTATTTACACTGAGAAGAGAACATACCAATATCTCAAAAAATGAATTTGTCAATTCGTTGTGCTATAATGCTTTATATTCCTTGAAGTTTGCTAATTCAGAACGAAAAGAAAATGCAATTAATCCTGATATTGAGCGTGAATTACAAGCCAGTGGCTTTGCTAGTGCGGAAGAAGCACAGTTGAGTTATAAAGCAGAGAGTGAACGCGAATTGTTCAATCAAGCGTTGTTTACTCAAACAAAACACAAGGAATTCTTAGCTCAAAATCCACCAAATGTTGTGTTTTTACAAATGGAAAGTATGAGTAATCATTACTTTGATTTGAATAATGAGACTTTAAATTTACTTGGAGATTTAAGCAAAGAATTGCCGAATCTCTACTACTTTAAAAATAGTTTATCTGCTTATAACGGAACGATTCAAACCTTAGAGGATTTTATCTTGGGTACCCCAAAAACGATTATCTCTCAATCGGTTTATTTTGATACCCCTTTTGCTAGTTCAATTGCTTTGCCTTTTAAACAAAGTGGATATGAAACGTACTTTTTAACAGGTGCCAGTATTTCGTGGAGAAATATTGATAATATGATTAAGAAGCAAAAGTTTGATGTGATTCAAGGAAAAAATTTCATTCAAGAGAAATTCCCAGAAGCGGCAGAATTTGCCTGGGGGATTCACGATGGGTATTTGTTTGATTATATTCAAGCCACATTGAAAGAGTCCGAAACGCCTAAATTTATTTTTGGATTGACAATCAGTAATCACACACCTTTTGAAGTGCCTGCTTATTATAAAAAGCAAAAGATTACGATGAGTGAAGAGATGAAGAAAAAAATTAGAGTAGACGAACAAACAGCCTATGCTAATTTTTATTCGCACCAATATGCAGCTTCAGAATTGGCTCGTTTCATTAAAGAAATTCGCAATTCTCCTTTAGGAGAAAATACAATTATTGTAGCTTCTGGAGATCATAATATCCGTCAAGTTTTTGAGTATACCCCAGAGGAAGGGTTTTTGAAAAGAAGTGTACCGATCTTGATGTATATTCCTGAAAAGTATAAACCGGCCTTTTTTGATGCCAATGTATTGGCTTCACACAAAGATATTTTTCCTACTATTTTCAATTTAGCGCTGTCTGATGCCTCTTATTTTTATACGGGTGATGATCTTTTTGATCCAGCGGTAGAGCATCGCTTTGCATTGAATGATTATAACTTTATTGCAGATGATAAAGGAGCTATTGCCATTGAAAATAATCAGCCCTATTATTATACTTGGGCAAACCAAGAAAAGAGAAAATTACAAATAGGGGATAATTCGTCTAGTCATGCTCTTTATTTACAGCATAAAATGCAAGCGTATACGGTGATGAAAACAGTAGAAATTTACAAGAGCATCAACCAGCATCAAAAATCGAACTAGGTTCTGTAGTTCTTTTTTTGTTTTTTTAATTGTAAATAATTAATTTAAAGCAAATTAAAAAACAAAACCGATGAAAAAGTATCTATTGTTACTTGTGTTTTTCTTGTTAGTAGGGACACAAGCTTTTGCCAGTTCTGGCGGAAATGCAGGAATTTTAGGAGGTGTTGGATTAGGAACTATTATTGCAATTGTAGCTTCTTGGTCGCGGAATAAATCTGTGCTCTGGGCTATTATTCACGGATTGTTAGGATGGATTTATGTGATCTATTTTGTACTAACACCGAGTAAAAATAAATAAACGAACAAAAAAAGAGATTTGGAAAGGGTCCAAATCTCTTTTTAGTTATGAAATATCTCAGCTGATTGCTGTGATTTTTTCAGTCTACATCAATTAATGATTGTGTAAGAAAGCTTGTCTGTTTAAGAGTGTTTCTTCACTTTCAACATGGTTGTCGTCAGGAATACAACAATCAACAGGACAAACTGCGGCACATTGAGGTTCTTCGTGGAAACCTTTACACTCTGTACATTTAGAAGGAACAATATAGTAGAACTCATCTGAAACAGGATCTTGTGCTGCATCTGCATCAATTTCTGTACCATCAGGTAAAACTACACTTCCTCTTAAGGCTGTACCATCTTTATATCTCCAGTCGTCAGCTCCCTCGTATATTGCATTGTTTGGGCACTCAGGTTCACAAGCACCGCAATTTATGCATTCGTCAGTTATAATGATTGCCATAGCTTATATTTTGTTTTATATGTATTAACTTTGCTACAAATTTACACCCAAAACATTTCACAAACAAATCAATATGGATTTAGAAGCTAAAAAAAAAGCATTTATAACGTTAGGAGATTTTTTAAGACAATTTGCTAATAACGAATTCGTAAAAAGTGAAGAAGTTGAATATAATGACGCTTTTTTTTCATCATTTGAAGCTTTAATTGAATCTTCAGTACACTATAACGGATGGTTTATTAAAGAGCAAGTTATTGTCGCAGTTAAATCTTGGGCTGATGCATTAACAGCTGAAAATATTGAAACGTGGTGTTCGATGTATGATTTTTCAAGGGAACCCCGTAAAAAAGTAGGACTAATTTTAGCTGGTAATATTCCTTTGGTAGGGTTTCACGATTTCTTGTCAGTCTTGCTTTCAGGTAATATCGCCTTGGTTAAGTTGTCATCCAATGATCAAAAGCTTTTACCTACTCTTGCTGCTTATCTTATTGCTGTTGAACCGCAATTGAAAGAGCGCATTGTTTTTATAGAAGGTAAAATGGAAGGTTTTGAAGCTGTAATTGCTACAGGAAGTAATAATACAGCCCGTTACTTTGATTATTATTTTAGTAGTGTTCCACACGTGATTCGCAAAAATCGAAATTCAGTGGCTCTATTAACGGGAGCAGAAACGCCAGAACAACTAACTGCCCTAGGAAAAGATATCTTTACTTTTTATGGATTAGGTTGTCGAAATGTATCCAAACTATTTGTGCCAAAAGACTATAATTTTGATGCTTTTTTCCAGGGAATGTATGCGTATAAAGAAGTTATTGAATACGAAAGATATGCCAATAATTACGATTATAATAAAGCGGTTTTCTTGATGAGCGAGTTTAAATTGTTAGATAATGGCTTTTTAACGATAAAAGAAGATGCTTCTTATGCATCGCCAATCTCCTCTGTATATTATGAATATTATGATACACTTGATGAGGTGGTGGATCAATTGCGTAAGGATCAGGATAAGATACAGTGTATTGTGTCCAATGACTTAACAGAGGATAGTATTGCTTTTGGGCAAACACAACATCCGCAGCTGTGGGATTATGCCGATCAGGTGGATACCCTTGAATTTTTGCTAAAATTATAACCCCATGAAACAGGTACATAACTTTTGTGCGGGACCTAGTTTGTTGCCTCAAACGGTATACGAACAAGCCGCTCAGGCCGTTCTCAATTTTGAAGATACGGGAATGTCTATTTTGTCTATTTCTCACCGAAGTAAAGAATTTATTGCCGTTCTTGAAGAAGCGAGGCAGTTGAGTTTAGAGCTGTTGGGATTAGAGCAAAAAGGTTATGTCGCTTTATTTTTACAAGGGGGAGCAAGTATGGAATTCTTACGTGTTCCCTATAGTTTAATGCAACAAAAAGCAGCGTATATCAATACAGGTACCTGGTCTAGTAAAGCCATTGAACAAGCACAAATGCTTGGTGAAGTAAAGGTTATTGCGAGTTCGGAAGATCAGCATTTTTCCTATATTCCCAAAAATGTGCGCGTAGAGGAGGCTGTTGATTACGTTCATTTTACGTCGAATAATACCATTTATGGGACGCAGTTTACTTATATCCCTCAAACCAATGCTCCATTAGTTTGTGATATGAGTTCGGATATTTTTTCACGCGAATTTGACTGCGACAAGATTGATTTAATTTATGCGGGAGCTCAGAAAAATATTGGGTCTGCAGGGGTTAGTTTGATTCTAGTTAAGGAAGAAATTCTCGGAAAAACAAAACGAGCTATTCCGCAAATGTTAGACTACCAAGAGCACATCGCCAAAGATAGTTTGTATCATACAGCCAATGTATTTGCGGTTTACACCTGTTTGTTAAACCTGAGATGGCTTAAACAACAGGGAGGTGTTGCAGCTATTGAAGGTATCAATAATAAAAAAGCAGCCCTGTTATATCAAACAATAGATGAATTGGATTTTGTATCAGGAACGGCAGCCATCGAAGATCGATCAAAAATGAACGCCACATTTACGTTTAAAGAAGAGGGAATGAATACAATCTTCGATCAACTTTGTATGGAGGCTCAAGTTGCCAATATCAAAGGACATCGTTCGGTGGGAGGATATCGTGCCTCTTTGTACAATGCCGTATCCCTCCAAAGTGTAGAAGTACTAACTTCAGTATTACACCAAATGAAGACTTTAGTCTAACTTGCTAAATTAGAGAATAATGAGAGTATTAGCCAATGATGGTATACCAGAACATAGTAAACAAGCATTAGAATCGTTAGGATTTGAAATAAAGGAAGTACGCGTAGCGCATGAGCAAGTAGTAGCGTATACTCAAAAAAATGAAATCGACGTTTTGTTGGTACAGCAAGGAACTTTGTTGAACAAAGCGATGATTGATGAATTAAAGCATTTAAAAGCCATTGTTTTTGCAGGGGTTGTGGTGAATTTAGAGTTGATTGATTACATCAAGAGTAATGGGATAACCGTACTTTGGGCCGAAGAATCGTTGGCCAATGCAACGGCAGAAATGGTATTGGCTCATTTATTTAACGGTGCTAGATTGCTACAAGAAGCCAATAGAAATATGCCTTTAGAAGGGGATACGATGTTTAAATCCCTTCAGCAATCCTATAGTTCAGGTATTGAAATAGCTGGGAAAACGCTTGGAATTATCGGCATGAATTTAGCCGGGCAATTTTTAGCACAAAAGGCCTTGGGATTAGGGATGCATGTGGTGTATACCGATACAGCAACACCCCAAGTGCAAACAGAGTTTGAATTGCCAAATGGACTAGTGTTTCCAATCAATATGGAATCAATCGCGATGGATACACTACTTGAGCAGTCTCATTTTATCTCGGTACACACAAAATATTTTCAGCGTTATGTTGTCAATAAAGAGTCTTTTGAAAAAGCGCAGAACCTTATTGGGGTAATCAATTGTGCCTATCCTGAAGCGATTAATGAAGTAGATTTAGTCGATGAGGTAAACAAAGAAACTATTCTTTTTGCAGGATTAGATCGCTTTGAAGAAGAGCCTCATCCCGTGATTCAAGTTCTGATGCAACCTGCTTTTTCATTGTCACCTAATATTGCAACAGCGACTCATGAAAGTCAACACCAAGTATGGTCTGAAATAACTGTTAAAATAAAAGAATTGTTGAATTAATTGCTTAGTTTTATTTGAAATAATAAAAACTATGGTAGCGCAAATTACAAAATTAATTGAGCAAGTCAGTGCAAAAGAAATCAGTGGATCAGCAATTTCTAACGACTTAACTTCGGCTGTTACAAAAGAAACAGGAGACAGCATCATCAACGGATTTAAAGATAGTATCAGCAGTGGTAATATCAGTGGATTAACAGACCTTTTAAGTGGAGGTGTAGGTAATTTAACTTCCAATCCAATGGTGTCAGGAATGATCGGAAACTTAGTCTCAGGATTGACAGAGAAAATAGGATTACCAGAAGGAGTAGCCTCAAATTTTGCAGGTACTGTAATTCCCTCTGTTATTGAACTGATTGTTTCGAAAGTACAAGGAGGAGAGAGTGGTTTTCAACTGACCGATCTAATCGGAGGATTAAGTAACGGAAATGGCGGAGGATTAAAAGATATGCTCGGTTCTCTTACCGGAGGAAAAGAGGGGTTAGGAGGAGCTATTGATGCATTAAAAGGATTGTTCTAGGATCAAATAAAAATAATAAAAAGGTTATTCCACATGGAATAACCTTTTTTGATTATCTTGAAGAGTTATAAATAAGCATGATGTCAACCCAAGCCCTATTATTCGATTTTTTACAATTTCTGAGAAAACCTCATACAGAACCTCTTTTTCATCATAAAAAGCAAGCACTGTTTTTATCTTTTAAGCTTTGGCTTTACCTTTTTGTATTCATCATTTTTGGAGGAGTGTTTTTGGATTCTCTTGTGGATATTCCTATGCATGACCGTTTTGAAGAGGTCATGGAGCAAATAGGTATTTGGGGATTCGTTGGATTCGCAGTTATTTTAGGCCCTTTTTTGGAAGAAATTGCTTTTCGTTTGGCTATGCGTTTCCGTTTGAGAAATGTGATAGTGGGTGTTATTGCCTTTATAGCTTATATGACTCAAGCTGCATCTTATCCTGCTGAAAAGATGAGTTCTAATGGAACATTATATCTCTATACTTTTTCTGGTCTGCTTTTGGTCGGATTTCTTATTTTGTGTACCAAATATCCTTCTCTTTTAGCGAATTGGTGGACTGCTCATTTTCCTCTTGTTTTCTATGTCGCTTCTGTTTCCTTCGCTTTGATTCACATTTTTAATTTTGAGGAATTTCCCTTGCGCGTTGTTCTCCTTGCGCCTTTAATTACCTTACCTCAATTTGTATTGGGATTGGGAATGGGGTATTTGCGTCTGCGCTTTGGGTTTTGGTATGGCTACCTATTTCACGTCTTAAATAATGGCTTTGCTGTTAGTATTTATTTACTCCTGCAATAATGATAAACTCATTTAATAAAATGATGTGGAATGGTAGACAAATACCTATATTTTTTTAATTTTGTTCCAAATAATTGAAGTTATGAATAGTATTCACTGGCATACAAAAGCATTTGAAGAATTGACGTTAGACGAGTTGTATGATATCATGCAATTGCGCACCAATATTTTTGTGGTAGAACAAAATTGCCCTTATCCAGAATTAGATGGAAAAGATAAAAACTGTTTACACGTATTTGCTACCCAACACGGACAAGTAGTGGCATATGCTAGAATTGTTCCTCCAGGTTTGAGCTATAAAGAAATTTCAATTGGTCGAGTTGTCGTTCATGCAGATCACAGAAAAGATGGTTTAGGAAGAATTTTAATTGACCTTACCTTAGAGAAAATAGAAGAAGAATTTGGAGCACAACCCATTCAGATTGGCGCTCAAACGTATCTAAAGAAATTCTATGGGTCCTTTGGATTTGAACCTGCTTCAGCAGAATATGTAGAAGATGGAATTCCACACGTGGATATGATTAGAAATCCGTTAACGGTGAACGGTTAACTGTGAACGGTTAACTGTTAACTGTTAACTGTTAACGGTGTTAACCGTTAATTAAGTACAAAAAAACAACTGCTACAAAGGATTGTTTTCTATTCATTGCATATTTTCTGTGAACGGTTATCGGTTAACGGTTAACGGTTAATTAAGTACAAAAAACAACTGCTACAAAGGATTGTTTTCTAGTCATTGCATATTTTCTGTTAACCGTTCCCTGTTAACCGTTAACTATTTATTACACCTGTTTCAACTTCCATTTCCCTCTTTTAAAGGCAATAAAAGCTAAAAGGGCAATCAGCGTTTCTGCGGCTGGGATGGCGATAAATACTCCTTCAGCTCCCCAGTTAAAGTAATAAACCATAGCATATGCAAAGGGGATTTGGAACACCCAAAAACCAATAAAGTTAATTAAAGAAGGTGTTAGTGTATCACCTGCCCCATTAAAAGCATTCATTAAAGTCATTCCGATTCCATAAAAGATAAAGCCACTAGCACCAATATACATGGCGAGAATAGCCACGGATTTAATATCTTCTTGAGTAGTAAATATTGAAGCTAATAGGTTGGCCATGGTAAAGAAAATGACCGTTACGATGAGCATATAGATGACGTTGTATTTTAGGGTAATCACAACGGATTGTGTTGCGCGCTGGGGGTCTTTATTTCCTAAGTGTTGCCCTACCAAAGTAGAAGCAGCATTGCTCAATCCCCAAGCAGGTAGAATAAAGAAAATCATCAAGCGCAAGCAGGTTAAGAAACCAGAAGAACCAATTTCACCACTGCTTTGTGCTACAATACGTGCTAGAATCACCCAGCTACACGTTGCAATCATATACTGAACCATACCAGGTACCGCTATTTTAGTGATATGCCATACTTTATTCCACTGCATCTTGAAGTAGTGGAATTTTAGTTGAATTAGAGAGTCTTTACGCGTGAGGTAATAGATTTGGTATAAAACCCCCATACTTCGTCCAATTGCGGTAGAATAAGCCGCACCATCCAGTCCCATTTCTGGAAATATCCACCATCCACGCACTAGAATAGGACAGAGGATAATGTTGAATAAATTACCAAACCACAAGCTTTTCATGGCAATTGCCGCATTTCCAGCACCGCGAAAAATACCATTAATCAAGAATAACATCATAATGGAAACACAACTCACTAATAATATGCGCGTATAACCATAACCGTATTCAGCCGATTCTTCAGAAGCACCCATCCATATCAACCAATCTTTCGCATAGATAAAACCAAAAACACTCAAAAGAATAGTGATTATTGTAGCGATTGAGATCGCTTGAGCTGCATATATAGCTGCTTGTTCTTTGTCTTTTTCTCCAATTCTTCGCGCTACAATAGCTGTAGCCGCCATGCTAATACCGATACAAATAGCATAAATAATCGACAGCATTGACTCCGTTAAACCCACTGTTTGTATAGCAAAAGCACTCTCTTTTAGGTGACCTACAAAATACAAATCAACTAAGGCAAAAACAGATTCCATCAGCATCTCAAACATCATGGGAATGGCTAGTAACAGTACCGCTTTATTCGTTGATAGTTTCGTTAAATCAAGACTTTCATTGGAGAATGATTGTTTAATAAGTGCTAAAATTGCTGTTACTTTACGGAATTGAAAGGTCATATCTAGTTTAAAAAGAGCGTAAAGGTATTCTTTTATTTAGCAGTCAGCGTATAAATTATACAAAAGGCTTTTGTAGTATTTTCAGTACCGTATCTTTGCAAAATGTTGGAAATTTTGTATCAAGACGAATATATCATCGCTATTAATAAACCCCGTGATTTATTAGTTCATAAATCTTTTATTGCCAGTGACATTCAAGAGTATGCTATTCAGATTTTGCGCGATCAGATTGGACAATATGTTTATCCCGTGCATCGATTAGATCGCAAGACATCAGGTGTTCTATTATTCGCATTAAATAAAGAAGTCCTAAAACAACTGAACGAGATATTCGCCACGCGACAAGTAGAGAAAAAATACATGGCTATTGTACGAGGTTATACAGTGGAGGAGGAGACGATTGATTATGCACTAACCAATGATAACGGACAATTACAAGAAGCAAAGACATACTATAAAACGCTACAACAGGTAGAAGTTGCTATTCCTTTCGGCAAGCATCTTACTTCGCGTTATTCGTTGGTAGAAGCTTATCCAGAGACAGGTAGACAACATCAATTGCGCAAACATTTTAAGCATATTTTTCATCCTATCTTAGGGAGTAGGCCGCACGGATGTAATAAGCAAAATAAGCTGTGGTTAGATCAGTTTGGACTTTCGGCTATGCTCCTGCATGCTGTCGAATTAACTTTTGAGCATCCAATTACGCAAGTGTTAATTCACTTAACGGCGACCATAGACGAGCAATATGAAAAATACAATGCTTTGTTGGGGTTCGATCTTCGAGCCTACTATAAAAGATAAAAGCTCAGCTAGGCTGAGCTTTCTTAATATAAAGAAGATAAGGCTATATTACGCTTAACTTATTTAAAGTGTAGACGATTAATTGATCTACTGCCGCATAGGGGTCTTCCGAAAAAGTACCATTCGCTCGATTAGCAATAATGGTATTCAAAGAAACCGCATGATGACCTAGCAATTTCGCTAAACCGTAAATGGCTGAGGTTTCCATTTCAAAGTTAGTAATGCGGTAGTCATTAAACTTGAAATTATCGATTTTGTGATTTAACTCAGGGTCTTGAATCGCCAAGCGCAATACGCGTCCTTGCGGTCCGTAAAAACCACCTGCAGTTCCCGTAATCCCTTTGAAGGTTTGCTCACTGCTTAGCTTTTCTTCTAACCAGGGGCTATTCTGAATGAAATAGGGGCGTCCTTTTCTCAAATCCCATTGGGTATGAGCAATAAAAGCCTCTTCCATAGCATAATCTGTAATGTCATCCATGCGATAAGAACGCATCATATTGTCCAATCCTAAACCGTATTGAGATAAAACAAAACTATTTACAGGAATATCGGCTTGTAAAGATCCAGATGTACCAATACGAACAATATTAACTGAAGTAAGTTCTTTCTTAATTTCTCTAGTTTCTAAGTCAATATTGAATAATGCATCAATTTCGTTTACTACAATATCAATATTGTCTGGGCCAATTCCTGTAGAAATAACAGAAAAACGCTTGCCTTTATAAGTTCCTGTGTGTGTTTTGAACTCTCTTTTTTGCGTTGAAAATTCAATCGTATCAAAATGTCTTGAAATTCGATCTACTCGATTTTGATCTCCAACGAAGATGATATTCTCCGCTAGGTGTTCTGGTCTTAAATTCAAGTGGTATACACTACCATCAGGATTTAAAATAAGTTCAGATGATTTTATTTTCATATTTTTTCTTTTTAGCTGCCTACACGCTTAACCTTGTAGCCTTTTTTTTGTAAATACTCCATGATTTTATCGCGAAAATTACCTTGAATGATAATTTCTCCATCTTTAGCACTTCCCCCAACTCCACAAAGCGTCTTTAAGTCTTTAGCTAATGTTTTTAAATCATCTTCATTTCCCTCAAAACCTTTGATAATCGTAGCAATTTTACCACCTCTGTTTTTCTTGTCTAAATGAGCTTCCAGTTGTTGTTTACCCGGAGTAAGTGTCTCCATTTCTTCTTCTTGAGTAAATTCAAAATCTTTATTCGTCGAAAAAACAAAACCTCCTAAGTCTTCTAAACTGCTGATTTTTTTTGCCATTATTGTAAATTGGATTTATGGATTTAAATTGTATTGGGCTAACTCAAAGATACTAATTTACTCCTTGAGTTGAAAGAATTTTTAATAGAGAGAAGAGAGAAAAAGGGAGAGAAATTTACCTCATTAGACTTATATGCTATTTTGGTGAGCAATGAATCTTCACTACGTTTCGATTTTCGCTACGCTCCGATTTCTCTCTTCTTTCTTCTCTCTTCTCTCCAATTAGCTATTTAATCAAACCTAACTCAACCAGGCGTTGGTGTAAAAATTCACCAGCGGTGATATCGTCAAATTTTTTAGGATTAGCTTCATCAATACAATTCGCTAAACAATTCAAAGGCATTTCACTAATAGGATGCATAAAGAAAGGAATAGAAAAACGAGAAGTACTCCACAATTCTCTTGGAGGATTAACCACTTGGTGAATTGTTGATTTCAGGCGGTTATTTGAATGTCTAGATAACATATCTCCCACGTTGATTACTAATTCGTCTTCTGCAGCAATCGCATCGATCCATTCCCCTTTGTGATTCTGTACTTGTAATCCTTTTCCTTGCGCTCCCATAAGTAAGGTAATCAAGTTGATGTCTCCATGAGCTGCTGCGCGAACAGCATTTTTGGGTTCGTCTGTGATTGGTGGATAGTGAATAGGTCTTAGAATACTATTTCCATTTTTGACAAATTTATCGAAGTAAAATTCGTCAAGTCCCAAGTACAGCGATAAAGCACGCAAGACGTAAACACCTGTTTTTTCTAACATTTGATACGTTTCTTTACCAATAGGGTTGAATTGAGGTAATTCATCAACACTTACATTGGCAGGATAGCTTTTCTCTAATTCAGGATTGTTTTCAACATATTGTCCAAAGTGAAAAAATTCTTTTAGATCCCCTTCTGATCGTCCTTTGGCATGCTCTTTTCCAAAGGATACATATCCTCTTTGGCCACCAATGCCAGGGATTTCGTATTTCGCTTTAGTCTCTAGGGGAAGGTTGAAAAAATTGCGGACTTCCGTGTATAGATTCTCAACTAATTGATCATCTAAGAAGTGTCCTTTTAATGCTACGAATCCAATTTCTTCGTAGGCTTGGCCGATTTCATTTACAAACTTTTGTTTACGTACCGGGTCATCCGATAGGAAATCACGTAAGTTAACACTAGGAATGTTTTGCATTTTCTAAGTTGTTATGTTCTCTTACTGTTTTTAGATCAAACAAAAGTAGGTAAAATTGCGAACAGTATTGGTATATAACATTTATTTAATAGTATAATACAAATGGAAGATAGCTGTGTTTATTCTTTTTTAAATTACGGATTCTTTATTTATTTACTGGAAATAATAAGAAAAAACAAATTCTATTTTAGAAGTATACCTTTATTTTTGTGTTTTTACTGGACAAGTAGTAACTATTTTGTAAGACGAAATATGATTTGTCTAAATTTTTTTTTAAATTTCGAGTAGAAATAAAAAAAATAAGATATATGAAATTACCAATTGTATTAAAAGCAAATGAATTCGTAGTGTTGGTTACCGTTGATGTAGATCCAAAATACGAATTAAAGGATATGGATTCTTTTTATGCGAATTTACCTAAAAGTTTCAAGCCGATTTTTCAGAAAAAAGATAATTCGTCAATCCGCGTATACTGTATAAGTAATAATGAAGAGGATTTGATGTTCTGCTTGCGTCAAACAGGATATAAAACGGCCTTGTTATAAAAATGGAAGTGCCCCATCATTTTAAAATTACTGATTCATTAGTTTAGAACTGTTTACCCTTTTGGTGTTAACAGTTTTTTTTTACCCCAAAATGAGGAGGTTGGCCTCAAATAAGCTTCCTTTTTGTAGAAGTTAATGGAG
This sequence comes from Myroides fluvii, assembly GCF_009792295.1. Taxonomy (NCBI): domain Bacteria; kingdom Pseudomonadati; phylum Bacteroidota; class Flavobacteriia; order Flavobacteriales; family Flavobacteriaceae; genus Myroides; species Myroides fluvii. The sequence goes on from NZ_CP039934.1 coordinate 2,498,461, forward strand.
GTAGTGAAGTAGAAATATAAGAATTGCTTTTTTGTTTTTTGTTTTTATTAAGGGGATTGAGGTTAAGAGGAGTTAAAAATGTTAATTGGTCTCAATGTAAATATTTTACCTTGGTTTGTTAGTATTTGTTAAATTATTGATTTTACTTTTGATTTTTAAGTTATATTATTTTTTTGTTATCAATTATTTATTTAAATTTATAATTGAAATTCTAAAATAATGAGTAATAAAAGTTAAATTATTACTAAATAAAAAAAGTTCGTTTTTTTTGGTATGTTGTTTGGGATTATCTTTGTAACGTAAAAGATTGAGAATATGATATTGGCTTTAACTGTTTCATTGTTTCCCTCTTGTGGAAGCGATAATTTAACTGAAAAGGGACAAAAAGAAAATGATACAAAACAACTGGACCTCTTGAAAAAAGAGGATTCAGAAGGGGTTTTTTTTAAGATATTGGCGCAGGATTCTTTACAAACAATAACAATTAGTAAAAAAGGTATTGTTTACGCTAGTATGAAACCGAATATAAAAATTGTTTTTCCTTATGAAGAACCTTTAATTGAAGGAGAAGGTAGGGTGTATCGTTCAGCTACAGCAAACGAAAAAATTGAAATTGTCATTTACAAGGATGATAGTGCTCGTTCATTTTTGGATGGGAGATTTGATCATTCTGTTGCTGTTAGCTTGTGTAAAAAAGATGGAGTTGAGACAGATTTTGCCTGTTTTGGACATTATTTATACGATAAGAACTTATCGGGTAATTGGGTGTTTAAATCTTTTGAAAGCAAGCGAATAGAAGAGTTGGGAATTAATCAAATTCCATTGGTGTGTATTGATGTCAATACACGTAGTTTTTCTGGAAGTGGTGGAAATCATATGATTTACGGTGACCTTCGTTGTGAAGGAGACAGTGTCGCTTTTAAAATTGTATTATCTCCTGATTACGTTTCTTTAAATGAAAGTAGAGAAAAAGAATTGTTGGAAATCCTTGAAGAATGTGATCGTTATGAATTAGATGGAGATGATTTGAATTTGTTTATAGGTGGAGAATTAAAACTGCAATTCTTCAGAGATACTTATAATGTATAATCTTGAGAGTAAATAATTGAATATTGAAAAAGGTTGAAAACTTAATTGTTTTCAACCTTTTTTATATCGTCTGGTCTGATCGCATCTCTTCGATCTTCTACAACTTTATAAGCATTGACAATGCGCTTCACCAATTTGTGACGTACAATGTCTTTGTCATCTAAATACAACATGCCAATTCCCTCGACATCTTTTAGTATGTCGATTGCCTCTTTTAATCCAGAAGAAACTTTTCGAGGTAAATCGATTTGCCCAGGATCTCCAGTAATGATGAATTTGGCATTTTTTCCCATACGCGTTAGAAACATTTTCATTTGCGAATGCGTAGTGTTTTGCGCTTCATCTAAAATAACAAACGCATGGTCTAAGGTTCTACCTCTCATAAAGGCTAAAGGAGCAATTTGGATAACGCCCTTGAAGAGATAGTCCTCTAAAGTTTGAGGAGGAATCATATCGCGCAAGGCATCGTATAAAGGCTGCATGTAAGGGTCTAGCTTCTCTTTCATATCACCAGGTAAAAAACCTAGATTTTCACCAGCTTCAACCGCAGGGCGCGTTAAAATAATGCGTTTGACTTCTTTGTTTTTTAAGGCGCGAACGGCCAAAGCAACGCTTGTATAGGTTTTTCCTGTACCTGCGGGACCAATGGCGAAAACCATGTCGTTCTTCTCTACAAATTTGACTAACTTTTGCTGATTGTCTGTCATCGCTTTGATGAGTTTTCCTCCAACACCATGCACTAAAACATCATCTAATGCTGTGGTTTGTTGTAAGTCGCTATCCAGCACGATGCGCTCAATCGCATTCTCATCAATCTTATTATATCGAGTGAAATATTTGACCAAACGGACAAATTTTCGTTCAAATTCATCTAAAACTTCTTCTTCTCCATAAATTTTTATTAGAGACCCTCTTGCAATTATTTTTACACGAGGATAAAGCTTTTTTAAAACGTCTAAGTGAATGTCTTGAGGTCCCCAAAACTCTTTAGGACTCATTTCCGATAGTTCTATTATTCTTTCGTTCAATACTAATACGAATTAATTAAAAAAATAGTCTAATTTTGTATTTCAAATCTACTATAAAAAATTGATTTTTCTTATAAAAATAGAGACTAAAAAATAATGCAGCGAATAATTACATTAACAACTGATTTTGGATATACAGATTATTATGTGGGGGTTTTAAAGGGAAAGATATATTCTAATATTCAAAATTGTAATGTAGTTGATATTTCCCATGGAGTGAGAAATTATAGAGTAGCCGATGCTGGTTTTGTGCTTTCCATGGCCTATAGTCACTTTCCTAAAGGAAGCATTCATATTTTATCTGTTGCTTCTGCTATCTTGCCTTTTTCGGCTGCTATTTGTGTGAAATATCAAGATCATTACTTTATTGGAACGGATAATGGAGCAATCGCAGTTGCATTGGGAACACACGAATTTGAAGAAGCCGTCGCCATTAACCACATAGAGGGGATGAGTACAAATGATGTCTTTGTCTACTGTGCTTATCAATTGTGTGAAGGAAAAGAACTTCAAGCAATCGGACAACCTATCGATGCGTTATATAAAATGAATTTATTGCTCGACAATCTCACGGTTAAACCTAATCTTATTATCGGAACTTATGTGTATGAGGATAAATTCGGAAATCTAGTGACAAATATTTCGAGAGAACTGTTTGAACAAGTAGGAAGAGGGAGAAACTTTGGTATTCGAATAAAAAATCGTACAATTACAAAAATAAATGAATACTACGCCGATTTTAACGTCAATGATCCAAGTGAACTAATTAATAAAGCAGGAGAATTACTTGCTTTATTTAATGAAGTTGGACAATTGGTTGTGGCGATTATGTATTCAACAACCAATGAACCTGGTGGTTCTATTCGAACGCTATTAGGTGTTCATCTAGAAGATCAGTTGTTTATAGAATTTAGTGAAGAGTAATCTAAAGTAAAAAAAAATGTTTGTACGTATCGTAAAACTTACCTTACAAGAGGAAAAAGTCGATGATTTTTTAAATCATTTCGAAAAATATAAGGATCAAATTCGAAACTTTCCCGGTTGTCAATTCTTAGAGGTTTACAGAGATAAACAACAACCGAATGTGTTTTTTACCTATAGCTATTGGTCTGAAGAGTCCGATCTAGAAACCTATAAAAAATCAACGCTGTTTGGAGAAGTTTGGCCTTACTTTAAAAAACTATTCAAAGAAAAGGCTGAGGCGTGGAGCGTGGATAAATATGCTACTTTAAAATAATCGCATTTATTATATGAAAGCACTGTGTTTGCGTGAGATTAAATCCTTTTTTGGATCGCCAATCGGCTATTTAGTTATCATTGTTTTTTTGATTATTAATGGAGTTTTTCTTTGGGTTTTGGATGGAAATTATAACATTCCTCAAAGTGGATTTGCCGATTTATCACCTTTTTTCTTTTTGTCACCTTGGGTATTCTTATTCTTAATTCCCGCAGTAACAATGAGAAGTTTTTCCGAAGAAATAAAGCAAGGAACCATCGAGTTGCTTTTGACCAAACCGCTATCTCCTTGGCAAATTGTTTTGGGTAAATTTTTTGGGGTATTGGTATTGGTACTTTTAGCTATTTTACCCACTTTGGTCTATGTATGGGTACTACAAGAGTACCTCTTAGCAGGGCAAACCTTTGATTTGGGAAGCGTGATTGGTTCGTATTTAGGATTGCTTTTCTTAGGAGCCGCTTATGTAGCTATGGGGCTTTTTGCCTCTGCTTTAACTAGCAACCAAGTGGTGTCTTTTATACTAGCTGTTTTGTTTTGTGTGGTTGCCTCTTATGGATTAACCTTATTAGACCGCGTACAAGCGCTACAGGGTATCGGTAAATTGGGAATTAATGCTCATTTTAGCAGTATATCAAGAGGAGTGATTGACACTAGAGATTTACTTTATTTTATCTCTTTTTCTGCTTTATTTTTAAGTTTGACCGTATTCCGAATTAATCAATTGCGCAAATAATGAAAAGAGAAACAAAGAAAAATATTGTTCAGCTCGGAAGTTTTATTGCTGGAATTGTGCTGCTAAATAGTATTGGGGCTTTTGTGTATCACCGTTTTGATTTGACACAAGACAAGCGGTATACCTTATCTTCTATTACCAATGAAATTGTAGCTAACGTAAATGAACCTATTTTAATCGAGGTGCTACTCGAAGGTCAGTTTTCTCAAGAATTTGTCAAATTACAAAGTGAAACTCGTCAATTGTTGGAAGAGTTTAGTGCTGAGAATTCAAATATCCTATTTCGCTTTGTCAATCCTTTAGAGGAAGGTGGCGGAACAGAAGAACAAATTATAAACAACCTTTATGGATTAGGGGCCAAACCTGTTACCTTGACTGTTAACGACAAAGGGATTCAATCACAGTCCTTAGTGTTTCCTTGGGCTTTTGTCAGTAGAGGGGAGCAAATGGTCAAAGTGCAATTATTGAAAAATAGAATTGGCGCTAATACTGAAGAAAAAGTATTGACGTCTATTCAACATTTAGAATATGCTTTTACAGAAGCAATTGCTAAAATAAATACGCCAAAATCAAAAAAAATAGCCATTCTAAAGGGCAATGGACAGTTAGAGGATCAATATATCGCCGATTTTTTAATGTCCGCAAAGGATAATTATCACCTTGCGCCATTTACGTTGGACTCTGTTGCAAAAGCACCAGAGCAAACACTTGCTCAACTCAGGGAATTTGATTTAGCTATTATAGCGAAACCGACAAAGGCTTTTGATGAAAAGCAAATAGAAGTTTTGGATCAATTCATTATGAATGGTGGAAAAACGCTGTGGTTGTTGGATCAAGTACAGGCTGATTTTGATAGTTTACGCGCCAAAGGCAATATGTTAGCCTATCCTAAAGATCAATCATTAGGAGAAATGTTGTTCAAGTATGGCGTGCGTATTAATCCACTTTTGGTGAAAGATGAGGTAGCAACACCAATCAAATTAGCACTGGGGCGTCAAGGAAGTGAAACCCAATACGGCGAATTTATTTGGAAGTTTGCACCTTTTGTGTATCCTGAATCAAATCACCCTATTGTGAAAAATATCGAAGGAGTTCGCATGGATTTTGTTTCGCCTATCGATACCTTGAAAAATAACATTCGAAAAACGGTCTTGTTGCAATCTTCTCAATATTCCTTAACTGTTGGTACTCCAGCAGAAATTACTTTGGATATTCTCAATGAAGAAACTGCTCCTGAACATTATGAGGGAAAGGGGAATTACGTGTTGGGGGTGTTGTTAGAAGGACAATTTAAGTCCGTTTTTGAAAATAGAATTCTGCCATTTGCTTTACAAAATGCGAAAAAACAAAGTGAGGAGACCAAAATGATTGTGATAAGTGATGGTGATATGATCAAAAATCAACTGGATCAGAACTACCAACCGATGGAGTTAGGGTATGATAAATGGACCAATAAATTGTACGGAAATAAAGAGTTTTTATTTAATGCAGTAAATTATTTATTGGATGATTCTGGACTGATTAACCTTCGTACTAAGGAAGTTAAAATTCCGGTATTAGATAAAATGAAGGTTTTTGAACAGCACTCAACCATTCAAATTATCGTGTTGGTTGTTCCTATTGTCGTCCTATTAGTGATCGGTTTTTTATTTTCTTTCTTCAAAAGAAGGGCTTTTGTTAAAAAGTAGTGTAAATTCTGCTTTTATTATTGAAGTTAAACGAATATATTTGTAGGTGTAAAGCCTTTTACATATAAAAATATTTTTAATATGAAATTTATAGTATCGAGTTCCTATTTGTTGAAGCAATTACAGGTGTTAGGAAGTGTTATTAGTAGTAGTAATACCTTACATATATTAGACAATTTCTTGTTTGAATTGGATCATAATATCTTGAGAGTTTCAGCTTCTGACTTAGAAACAACAATGTCTGCTAGCCTAGAGATAGAATCAACTAGTCAAGGAAGTATCGCTGTTCCTGCTAAGTTATTGTTGGAAACATTGAAAACATTTCCTGAGCAACCATTGACTTTCTCAGTAAAGGAAAACAATACGATTGAAATTAGTTCAGATGTTGGAAAGTACGTTTTAGCGTATTCTGCAGGGGATGAGTTTCCAAAAGCAGAGAGCTTAGAAGATCCATCAAGAACGGAAGTGTCTGCAGGAGTATTAGCAACAGCAATTAGCAAAACAATTTTTGCTGCAGGAAACGATGACTTAAGACCTGTAATGTCTGGCGTATTTTTTCAATTTGCTCCAACAGGATTAATTTTCGTTGCAACTGATGCACATAAGTTAGTTAAATACTCTCGTACAGATATTACTTCTCCTAGTGAGGCAAGTTTTATCATGCCGAAGAAACCACTTAATATTTTGAAAAATATTTTAATGGCTTCAGGAGCAGATGTAGTAATTGAATTCAACGATTCTAATGCGAAGTTTACCTTTGATAATTACGCGTTAACTTGTCGTTTAATCGATGGAAAGTATCCTAATTACGAAGCAGTAATTCCTAAGGAAAATCCAAATAAATTATTGTTGAACAGAGTTCAATTCTTGAATTCAGTTCGCCGTGTGGCTATTTATGCAAATAAAACAACACACCAAATTAGATTGCGTATTGCTGGTACAGAGTTGAATATCTCAGCAGAAGATATTGATTACTCAAACAAAGCAGATGAGCGTTTGACTTGTGATTATCAAGGAGACGATATGCAAATCGGATTTAACTCAAGATTCTTATTGGAGATGTTGAATAACCTTCAATCGGATGAGATTCAATTAGAAATGTCATTGCCAAACAGAGCCGGTATCTTAACACCAGTAGATGGTTTAGAAGATGGAGAAGCAGTTACGATGCTTGTAATGCCTGTTATGCTAAATAACTAATACGAAAAGGTCTATGTAAATAGACCTTTTTTGTTTAAATTAAGCTACGCATACCTAGGTATGCGTAGCTTTTTTATAGCTATATTTGTTTGTTGTTGATAATATCTGAGCAAATGAAATCTTTACAATGCATTTTAATTACAGGTGGAGCTGGCTTTATAGGAAGCCACGTGGTACGCAAATTTGTAATGGCTTATCCTGAGGCGGTCATTGTCAATCTAGATGCATTGACCTATGCGGGAAATTTAGCGAACATTGAAGATATAGCTCATTTTTCCAACTACAAGTTTGTACAAGGGGATATCCGAGAGGAGTCTTTTGTACATCAATTATTTGATTCTTATCGATTTACCCATGTTGTGCATTTAGCAGCCGAATCTCATGTGGATCGTTCCATCGCTGATCCATTGGCTTTTGTTACAACCAATGTATTGGGAACTGTTGTGCTGTTGAATGCTTTTCGAAAGTTGTGGGAACACAACTGGGAAGGAAAGGTGTTTTACCACATCAGTACAGATGAAGTATATGGAACCCTGGGCAGTGAAGGTTTGTTTACAGAGCGCACAGCCTATTCACCTAATTCGCCTTATTCTGCTTCTAAAGCAAGCTCAGACCACTTTGTTCGCGCCTATGGAGAAACGTATCAAATGCCTTATTTGATTAGTAATTGCTCTAATAATTATGGGCCTAATCAATACCCAGAAAAACTGATTCCTTTGACAATTCAACACATTATACAACAGAAGCCCATTCCTGTATATGGTACGGGAGAAAATATTCGCGATTGGCTGTATGTAGAAGATCACGCGGAAGCTATTCGCTTCATTCTAGAGCATGGAAAGTGTGGAGAAACCTATAACGTTGGGGGATTTAATGAAGTGAAAAATATTGAGCTTGTTCACCTTTTATGCGATATCCTAGATGAGCGATTGGAGCAAGAGAAAGGGAGGAGTAAACAGCTGATTCGCTTCGTAGAAGATCGAAAAGGACATGACTTTAGATATGCGATAGATGCAACAAAACTACAAGCCCTAGGGTGGATGCCAGCTGAAAATATTCAAGAAGGCATGCAAAAAACAGTGGATTGGTATTTAGCCAATCAAGCTTGGATTGCTGCCCTAGAGCAGCGAAAATAAAGGATTTACTTTTGCTGAATGAAGCGAATATTCTCTCGAATATAATCGTAGTATTCTCCTTTAAAAGGGGCAATGTGTTGCATTAACGCATCAATGGAAACCCACTTTTTGTATAGGGCAATTTCTTCTAAACAAGCAATCTTAAGTCCGGTTCTCTTTTCTACTGTTTTTACAAATTCAGTAGCTTCTACTAAAGATTCATGCGTACCCGTATCTAACCAGGCAAACCCTCGTCCTAAAGGTTGAACTAATAAATTGTCCTCTTGAAGGTAAAGGTTATTCAAGCTTGTTATTTCTAGTTCTCCTCGTTCAGATGGTTGAAGGGTTTTGGCATACTGCACTGCGCTGTTTGGGTAGAAGTATAACCCTACTACAGCAAAGGTAGATTTGGGGTTTGTTGGTTTTTCTTCAATTGAAATGGCGTTGTGATTTGCGTCAAATTCTACCACTCCATAGCGTTGAGGGTCTTTAACGGTGTACCCAAATACAACAGCCTTTTTCTCTTCTTGTACAGAAGTAATCGCGTGCTGTAATTTGTTTTTCAAATCATTGCCATAGAAAATGTTGTCTCCTAAAATTAAGCAAACCGAATCACTTCCAATAAAATCATCTGCAATAAGCAAGGCTTGTGCGATTCCTTCAGGTTGGGGTTGAACAGCATAGGAAAGCTGAATGCCCAATTGTTCACCAGTGCCTAATAAGGCTTCAAATAAAGGTAAATCCCTAGGCGTTGAGATGATTAAAATATCGCGTATTCCCGCTAACATTAAGGTCGATAAAGGGTAATAAATCATTGGCTTATCGTAAACCGGTAAAAGTTGTTTCGATATAGTTAAGGTAAGTGGGTGTAATCGTGTTCCTGAACCACCGGCCAATATAATTCCCTTCATAGTATTTCGTTTTTTTAAATCACGGTAAATGAATCCCATTGAGGGTTGAAAGATAAGTAAAGATTTTTGTTTAGGATGGGTTTGAAACAAAAACTTTGCCCCAATTTAACTGTGATTTTCTTCTCTCTTGCATTCAGTGTTGGAGGCCACTCTCTTCTGTACTGCACTTTTTTAGTGCTAAACTTTGTTTTGATTAAAGGTATAATTATGTAGTTATTATAATTAAATTTGTTTAAATCCCTGTGGGGTAACGACCGTGATAGCCTGCGGTAAAAAAAGGGAAGCTAAATTTAAACACTGTTGAAATGCTAGATATTAAAGTTCGATCGCATGATGCCTTTACTTTAGAAATGAAAGTGGGCTTTATTAAAGGCGAAAATCAACATAAAAGTGATTTTACTATCAATACTTGGATCTTTGTTCCCAATACCCTTGATTTAAATAAAACAACGTATTCTAAAGATCAATTTTATTCTGATGTAAAATCTAAAGTTCGCTTTATTACTCCTATTTACAAATTGGGGGCAATTGTTGATGAAGGAGCAATTCCATTTAATAATTTAAGTGCTGCTACTCAAGACTTACTTCGAGAGGAAAGTGAATTGCATGTTTATGAAATTGAGTTTCAGCTAAAGATGTTTATGGCTATTTTTAGAAGTGCTTTGAGAAATTCAGTCGCAGAGTTTAAGCAAGTAACAGAAAGTCAACCTCTTGATTTAGTACAGTCTTATGTGGATTCCTGTATAGCTATTCGCGATAAATACAGAGCATTAAAAGAAGAACTCCATCAAAACGAACAAGTGACAGGCAAGGAATATTTGAATTACTTCAGTTTTGCAGATGAATATTTGTCTTATACTTTGTTGCGGTATAGTTTTTTGTTGTTAGATCAATTGATATTGATTTCAGATGAACGATTTCAGTTATTACAAAATCAAGTGAAGCAATTGATTTTGTCTGAACAAGCGTATATGAAAAGCGAGGGATATAGCTTTATTAAGGCGAATGAGAAAGCTGTAAATCAAGCCGTTATTTATCGTTATGCCATGTTGAATAAATATGTGGAATCGGATTTACTCTTAGAATCGAATAAGAAAAAAGATAGTGATGGTGTTTTTGTTCAACAAGTGTACTATAGTTTAGCTGCAGGAATTTCGATGATATTCGCTACGATAGTTGCTTTTTCTTTTCAACAAAAATACGGCAATTTTACCATGCCATTATTTGTCGCTTTGGTTGTGGGGTATATGCTGAAAGATCGAATAAAGGATTTGATGCGCTTTTATTTTGCCGGGAAATTGGGAGGGAAATATTTTGACAACAAGACTTCTATTAGTATTAAGGGAAAGCCAATAGGTTGGATTAAAGAAGCGGTTGACTTTATTACAGATGATAAAGTTCCTTCGGAAATTCTCAATATTAGAAATCGATCGGTCTTATTAGAGGTTGAAAACCGCATTCACAACGAGAAGATTTTATTGTATCGCAAAAAAGTATCTCTTGATCGAGGCGAAGTGATGAAGAATAGCACCTATTTTTTTAAAGGTGTTCACGATATATTTCGATTTAATTTAACGCGCATGATGCAGCGCATGGATAATCCTAAAGTTGCTGTATTGAGCTTGGATGAACAAAATGAACAAGTGATTCAATTTTATGCAGATAAGGTGTATTACATTAACTTTATCTCGCAAATTGAATACGAAGATTATACGGAATATAAGCGCTATCGCATTATTTGTCAGCGCGATGGTATTCAGAAAATAGAGGAATTATTCACCTAGTAAACAACCCAATATTTGTGAAGAAGTGCATGTGTTTTTTAAGCATTAGCTTATTGTGGTGTACTTGGAGCATGGCTCAAGTCGATTCGTTGTATATCGGAAAATACAAACATACCTATGGGGTAACTGGGAGTTTGATGCAAGAATTTTTATCTCTAAACTACCAAGAGGAGAAGAAGGAGTTTAATTTTGAACCTAATCGGCCATTAAACATAGGATTGGCTTTCTCGTGGAAAAATTCATCCCTGAGTTATAACCAGGGTTTTTCAGGTATGCGAGATAAACAAAAGGGGAAAAGTACCACTGTTGATTTACAGTATCATTTAGTTGGAAAGAAGTTTATGGTCGATTTTTACTTTCAACAGTATAAGGGATTTTATCGCTTTGATGAAGACCGTAAAGCATACTTTAGTTTCGATGATTTGAGAATTAATAGGTATGGTGGGAAATTTACGTATGTATTCAATTCTGATAAGTTTTCTATCGGAGCAGCGAACAATAAAAACAACATTCAAAAAAAATCAGCTGGAGCCTTGTTACTTGGTGGATCTAGTTTTTTAACTGTGATTAAAAACACACCCGAATTACTCGAAGGTATACAGGGAAATGATAGACGCGGTTTTAGTTTTGGCCCTACAATTGGCTATGCCTACAATTGGGTACTCTGGCGCAAGCTTTTAGTCTCTCCATCTTTTAGTGTGGGAATAAACGCTATTTTCGACGAAAACTTACAGACTAAAAACACGGTTTTTTACGTTAATGGAGAAATAGCGAGTACGCTTAATTTAGCCTACCAAGGAGAAGAATGGGGCGTAGGTATACGATCTTCATTAAGTGCAATGTACTTCGATAAAGTAGAAGGATATACCACCGAATTATCGAGTAAAAGTTTTTCTTTGTTTGTAACGAAGCGATTTTCAATGAAAAAGGATCCAAAAATCTTTCAATATGATTTGATTGATTTGTTGAATCCTTCTGTGTATTAGTTGTATTCTTTAATAAAATTGATGGCTGAGGAATTTAGATGCTGCTCACCACTATAGCGGTAGCATACTAAGTGCCCATTTTTAGCAACACTGTAATCTAAGCAGCAGGTATTGGGGGTTAGTATAAGTGGTGCTTGATTGATGTTTGTTTTCATCCAATAGTGACCAAAGAATACGGGTTTTGCTTCTTTAGCATAGAAGTTGATCGCTTGAATATCTATGGCTTCATCGGTATGGTGTTTGATTACAGCGGCACTAATAGTATTTACTGTATGTGGTTTTTGCGGTTCTTCCCACCATTTCACTCGAAAAGAATGGCGAATGATGCCGTCCTTATCGATAAACGATTGATTGTTTGGTAGGTCGATTTCTTTTCCTTTTAGTGCTATTTCAACTGCGTCATATAAAGGAGTTCCTTCGGTATTTGCTTCTTCTAAGAGATCTGTTGTCAAACAATGATCCAGTAAACGAGTTTTTAAATACGCAATACTTGCTTCGTCCCAACAAGCGTGAATGGCGCGAAAGGAATCATTTTCATAGTAAAGAGGTAGTGTTTTAAACCACTCAATGTACATTTTATACAAATTGGGCTTCTGCATGAAGGCTGCCATGGTAATGGCATGTTGGTTGAAGTTCTTTTTGCTGTGTTCTCGCAAATAGGTTCCCTCAGCTGTCATCGTATTATAGCAGATGGCATTGTATTCGTGATTCCCCATCAAAGCGATTGCTTCTCCGTTGTCCACCATATTTTTGACAATCTCTAAGACTTCAACAACATTTACACCTCGATCAATGTAATCGCCAAGAAACAACACTTTTCTTTCGGGATGTTGGTAGTAATGACCTTTTAATTTATAGCCTAAAGCGCCCAATAATTTTTTTAAATCATTGCTATGGCCATGTATATCACCAATGATATCAAAATTGTTAAAGTTTTTTGGAATTTGGTTCATAGTTGCAGTAAGTATGAGAAATAAGATTAATACTTGGTTTAAAATGAGGAATAAAATACTGTTTTTTACGGAAATAAACAAATATATAGCTGATATTTTTGAAAATGTAGGAAATAAAAAAAGCCACTTGTGTAAACAAGTGGCTTTTAAAAATATCAAGAATGATTATTTTTTCATTTCTTTCATTTCCTTTTCGATCATGTCATAGAATTGATCGATTTTTGGCATCAAGATGATTCTAGTTCTTCTGTTTCTAGCTTTGTTATCAGCAGAATCATTATCAACTAGAGGCACATATTCTCCACGTCCTGAAGCTACTAGTTGTTTAGGGTCTAAACCTAAATCTTTTTGTAACACTCTAACGATAGAAGTCGCTCTTTTAACACTCAAATCCCAGTTGTCTTCAAACATTGTGTTTTTGATAGGCACGTTATCTGTATGTCCTTCAACCATTAATTCAAAATCAGGTTTGCTTTTTGCGATTTTAGCTACTTTCGCTAATACAGCTTTCGCTTTATCGTTTACTTGGTAACTAGCAGATTTGAATAATAACTTATCGGCAATTGAAATATATACAACTCCTTTTTCTACGTTAACTTCGATATCTGGATCGTCAAACCCAACTTCTTTTTTCACGCTCTTAACTAAAGCTAAAGTCACAGAGTCTTTCTTTGTAAGGGCGTCTTGTAATCTTGTAATTTTTAAATCTTTTTCTTTTAAACTTTCTAAAGATTTCTCTAAGTTATCAGCTCCTTTAGAAGATAACATGGTTAAGTTACCTACGTTGCTGATCAAATCAGATGTGTTTTTCTTTAAGTCGTGCACTTGGTCTGATAAAACTTTCTTCTCAGCAAGTGCAGAGTTCAATTGAATTGTACAAGTGTTTAATAAATCTTGTACTTCTTTGTTCTTTGCTTCTAAATCAGCAATTTTTTGTTTTGTACCACACGACGTAAGTGTAAGAGCCAAAACTGATAAACCTAAAACTACTTTTTTCATAAATAAAAAAATGATTGAATTTTGAGTCAAATATACCAAAAGCATTGAGATTCTAGCATATCCGAGTAAAAAATATTTATTGTTTCTTTTGAATTGTGATAAAATTCTTTTTTCTACACACAAAGTACGAAAAAATTACAGATTTTTCTGTGAAATAATTGTTAATATTCGTAAATTCTATTTTATCTTTGAGTTTAGGGATGCGTTTATAGAAGGCAAAATGAGAGCGAATAATCGCCCAACAGTGTTGGGGTTTGAATAGAAGCATAAAGCGAATCCCCGCAATTCCATCTAAACAAAGCCGAGTGAAAAGGGTGCTGAATTTATGTTGAGCAGGTAAATTCTTGTACAACATCATCAAGGAATTGCGAAAGTTTAAATAGGTTTTTCTTGGATTGTCGTAATTTAATGTCGCACCACCTACGTGATAAACCGTCGAGAAACCACAATATTGAATGCGATAGCCCTTGTTTTTGGCACGCCAACATAGATCAATTTCTTCTTGGTGGGCAAAGAAATCTTCGTCAAATCCTTTTAAGGCCTGAAAAACCTCATTTCTGATGAATAAACAAGCGCCACTAGCCCAAAAAATATCTACAATATCATTATACTGCCCTTCATCTTTTTCAATACTGTTAAAAATACGCCCTCTACAATAAGGAAAACCATATTTGTCAATATACCCACCTGCTGCACCTGCATATTCAAAATACGCTTTGTTTTTGTAATCGAGTATTTTGGGTTGCACAAGAGCTAAGGTTGGATCTGCTTGAAATAAATCGGCAATTGGAGTTAACCAGTTTTCCGTTACTTCAATATCTGAATTTATTAAAATGAGAATGGGTTCTGTTAGATGAGCTAATCCTTCGTTATATCCTTTAGCATACCCGTAGTTTCCTTTATTTTGAATGATTTTTACTTCGGGAAATTTATCCTGTATAAACGCTTGACTCCCATCTGTGGAAGCATTGTCTATCACGTACAAATTTGCTTGCGGTGAAAACTGCTCCATAGCAGGTAAAAATGTTTCTAAAAGTTTTTTCCCGTTCCAATTTAGGACCACTAAGGCAAATTGTTTTCCCATAATTTTCGTTTATTCAATGGTGAATGAAGTGTAGTTTGGCAGTGATTGTAAAAAGAAATAACTTTCTTTCTCATAGTCCATCTGACAGAAGTAGTGCTGTAATCCGTTGGTTACATACAAGTGCGTTGCACGCAACTGAAAATTGTACCGTGCAATTTGATCAAAGGTCTCTTGTGTAATAGCAACAGTAGGGGCTTTGCATTCCACGAGAATAGCAATGCTTCCGTTGGGAGTGAAAACCACTACATCATAGCGTTTGTTCATGCCGTTAATCTTGACAATCTTTTCAACACTGATAAGCGAGCTAGGATAGCCTTTGTGCTCTATCAAATCGCGAACGACGTGTTGTCTTACCCACTCTTCAGGAGTTAGTAGAATAAATTTTTTACGGATCACATCAAAAATAGCTATCTTATTTTCACTATTTTTGAATCGGAAATTAAAAGATGGAAAGTTTAATCTTTGCATCTTACAAAGATATTTGTTTAAGCGGATAGTACAATTTTAAGTAAATTATATTTTGGAACAACTCAAAGAAATCGTAAGGAATATTAAAAATAAGACTATTGCACCTGTTTATTTTTTGATGGGAGATGAGCCTTATTACATTGATAACGTTGCGGATTATATCGAAAATAATGTATTGACGGAAGAAGAAAAGGGATTTAATCAGATGATACTTTACGGACGAGATGTTACTATTCAAGATATCGTGTCGAATGCGAAGCGCTTCCCTTTAATGGCAGATAAACAAGTGATTATTGTTAAGGAAGCTCAGGATTTGGCCAAGACGATTGAGCAATTGGACGATTATGTCAATCAACCGCAACCTTCTACTGTATTGGTATTTTGTTATAAATACAAAACGATTGACAAGCGTAAAAAGTTATACAAGAGCTTGCAAAAACACGCCGTTCTCTTTGAGAGTAATCGCTTGAAAGACTATAAACTCGAAGGGTGGTTGCAACAAACGGTAGTAAAACGCGGGTATAGTATTGATCCGAAATCGGCAGCTATGTTGATTGAATTTCTGGGAAATGACTTGTCTAAAATTGTCAAGGAATTGGATAAATTGACTCTTGTTCTGCCTAAGGGACAACCCATTACGGCAGAAGTTATCGAAAAGAATATCGGAATCAGTAAGGATTATAATAATTTTGAATTGATGAAAGCGATTGTCGATCGCAATCAATTACAGGCGTATAAAATTGCAAATCACTTTGCACAAAATCCTAAGAATAACCCTTTTGTCGTGACTATTGGAATTGTTTATGCCTATTTTTCTAAGCTTTTATTGTATCATGGGCTTTCGGATAAATCACCACAAAATGCGATGAAGAATTTGAAAGTCGTTCAGTATGCAATCAAAGACTATGAGTTGGGGTTTAGAACCTATCCAATGAAACGCGTCAGTCAAATTATTGCGCATTTAAAGGAAGTAGATTTGAAAGGGAAGGGAGTAGGGGCTGCTCAACTACCACAAGGTGATTTGTTAAAAGAAATGTTGATGAAAATCTTTAATTAAAAGAAACAAAATGGCAAATAATTTAAATAAGAATAAAATATTAGGGTATGCTACCTTGATTATGATTTTAATGGGAATTGTGTTAATTGCCTTAGGAACATTAAAATACTATGAAATAGCGGGTTGGGGGTTTGCAGCAGTTGGCGTTGGCTTCTTGGCCATTGCTTGGGTGTTTAATGCCTTAAAAGGGCGTGTGTAGGGCTATCTCTACTTTCAATTAACGGAGTTCACAGCTAGAAAACTAGTGGAATCTAGGAGAGGAGTAAAAATAAAAAAATCTTGTAATTGATTGTCGTTTTGGTTCAAAACGAAGAATCAGTTACAAGATCCTATTTGCTTAAATTCCCAAGTGCTCTTCGTACTCATCGTAATACTCTATTTCTTCTTTCTCTAACTCTACGTACAGTCCTGCTGGTATTTCAGCTTCGCTCAGCGGGTAATTTAAGTTTTCGCCTACAGCTGGGTTTGTTTCTACATCCTGCTCTTGTAGGTCTTTAAAACGGATCGTTCTAAAAAATTTTTCCATACAATTTAACGTGATTTTAATTACTTTAAATATAGTGAAAAATATTTGATTATTTTGGGTGTTTTTGAATTATTAGTTGTTATTTTAAAAAACTTTAACATATTAAGGCACTTGATATCTTAAGATTTGTTTGGTTTAACTTTTTTTAAGAAATTTAGAGGCTTTAAGAAGTTAATGCTAGTAGTAAAGAAGTGAAGTAGTATGTTTGATATAAAATATAGACAATACGCAATCTGGGTGATGATCGCGCTATTGGTTTTTAGCGTTTTGATCGTTGTGGATTTGGTGTTTTTGCCCCATGAAAAAACGGAAGAAACTATCGAGTCTTATGGATTTTTGACCCAAGGTAATACAAAAGAAGTGGTAGGGTATCGATATCTTACAGATAAAGGAACAAAATTTTCGATCAATAAGGATTACATTCGTGGAGATCAGGTTACAATACAGCGTACGTTATTGTTTAAAGAAATTGTTGACATTAAAACCCCTTCGAGAGATTATACAAAATTACTAGCTTCTGGTTTTAATGGTTTTACACTTGTTCTACTTGTTATCCTCGCTGTCTCTTGTGGAATTAGCGTTTTTAATTTATGGGGTGTTGACCCGATTCCTGTTAATCGCTATCATAATTTTGTCATGTTTACGGCTTTTGTTTTTTTTTGTACCGCATCCATGTGGTTTCTCTTTAATTAAAGCCTTATCGGTTGGTACTGTTTTTAAAAAAAACAAGAAGCTAAATGAAGTAGCTTCTTGTTCGAAATATAGATTAGCTTCGATTTACATTTTCTTTAAAATCAATGCCGTTGATTTTTGTGGAAATAGTACATATTCGAATAAAGTTGCTTGCATTTCATTAGAATGGACAAACTCTTCAACGGTTAGATAATAAGTATAAGCGCCATTTCGATTTTCTAATATCACTGTATTAGCAGAATATTTAGCATATTTACTCATATATTGAACTGTTTCAATATTGGGAATACCCTGCGTATTTTCTGCTTGTATCACAGAACAAGATCCATTTTCGTTAAATGTGACGGTAAAGACTTTTTGCCCATTGAGCTCTGCTTTCCATGTACCAATAAGCTGTTGGATATCTAGTGCTACATCTTCTTTTTGACGAATTAAACGACCCGCTTGTCCCTGTTCATGAATGCCAGATACGGTTAATTGTACATCCAATTCATTAGTAGAAATATACTTTTTAACCTCAATAATAGAATAATCAGTCATTTTCATGCCAGAAGAAATCACATCTAAGTGAACTTTATCTCCAAGTATTCTGTATTCTCCTTGCATTAATGTACCGAAGTATACAAAGTTGAACGTATCATCAGCATAAAAATTATAGATAATATCGTGTGAAGCAGCATTTTCTAATTTCCATTTTCCATGGATTAGTTGCGCTAGGTTGTGTTGCTCTTGCTCTATTTGAATGGCAATTTCATTGGATTTACTATTCGTTCGCTCTGCGTAAACTTTGAGAAGAGGGATGTCTGTTGCTTTAACGGTATAGGTATTGCCTGTAATAGGTTTAGCATTAACGTAAAAAATAACTCCTGTTGTCAGGTCTGTTTGCTCGCTATTAAGAGCAGAGAACGTAAGTATATCATTAACCTTTGCCACCTCTTTGTTGGCTTTTATGGTTAATGTTTCTTTTGCAACGGTGATGCTAATAGGAGCACTGTTTTGATAGTTGCGTTTCGTCGCTACCACTTGGTATATTGCAGCTGCAGGTGCTCTATACGTATAGCCCACAATAGCTTTGTTGTCAACTAGAATAGTCGCATCTGTGATTACTTTCCCCTTGTTGTCAGAAACAACAAAAGAAACGTCTTCTCCAAGTAAAATGCGTTCAGTACTCGCTTTAAGTGTTAAGGTTAGTTCTTCTGTTGTTGAATCATCACTACTACAACCGAAAACAAAAGCGCTAAGCAGTAAAATAACTGCTGAATTGATAATTTTTTTGATAAACATAATTGATTATTTAATGATATCGCAAATGTATTCTATATTATTTTTATTTAGATTAAATATTGATAAAAATATTAAGATTTTATATTGTTGTTACTCAGTTCTTTGTGTTTGTTTTCTTGTTTTTTTTGAAAAGGGAGTAAATAAATAAGGCAGAAATGCAACTAAATAAGTTCGCTAGATGCAGGGGCGAGAAGAAAAGTAAAGGGCAAAAAGAAGTAGGAGAGGTGAACATTGATGTTGGATGTAGGGGGGCGCGCGCGAAAAAAGTAAGACAATTGGAGCACTTTGTTTTTTTTAGGAGTGTTGATGTTTTTTCACTATAAGGAAAAATATTTCTTATCTCCGTATTATTGTGTATTTTTGGGGTATTCGATGGATTTATTGTTGCTCGGGGTGAGTAGCAATATCGTCATCATATCATTATTCAATCAATTTTTTACTTTATGTCAGACGATAAAAAGGTAATTTTTTCCATGTCGAAGGTGAGCAAAACGTACTCATCTACAAACAAAACAGTTTTAAAAGACATTTATTTGAGCTTCTTTTACGGGGCTAAAATTGGTATTTTGGGTCTTAACGGTTCAGGTAAATCTTCGTTATTGAAGATCATCGCTGGTGTTGATAAGAATTACCAAGGGGATGTAGTATTTGCACCCGGTTATACTGTGGGGTATTTAGAGCAAGAACCAGAATTAGATGAAGAGAAAACGGTAATCGAGATTGTTAGAGAAGGTGCTGCGGAGATTGTGGCTATTCTCGATGAATTTAATCAGATTAACGATATGTTTGGTTTACCAGAGGTTTATGAAGATGCAGATAAAATGCAGAAGCTAATGGATAGACAGGCAGAACTACAAGATAAGATTGACGCTGTTGGGGGATGGGAGTTGGATACGAAATTAGAAATTGCGATGGATGCTTTGCGTACTCCAGATCCAAACACACCAATTAAAGTGTTGTCAGGAGGAGAGCGTCGTCGTGTAGCTTTATGTCGTTTGTTGTTGCAAAATCCAGATGTATTACTTTTGGATGAGCCAACCAACCACTTGGATGCAGAGTCCGTACATTGGTTAGAGCAACACTTACAACAATATGCAGGAACGGTGATTGCCGTAACGCACGACCGTTATTTCTTGGATAATGTAGCGGGATGGATTCTTGAACTAGATAGAGGAGAAGGTATTCCTTGGAAAGGTAATTACTCTTCTTGGTTAGACCAAAAATCAAAACGCTTAGAGCAAGAAGAAAAAACAGCATCAAAACGCCGTAAAACATTAGAACGCGAATTGGACTGGGTACGTCAGGGAGCAAAAGGACGTCAAACCAAACAAAAAGCGAGGTTACAGAACTACGATAAATTATTAAATGAGGATCAAAAACAGTTGGAAGAGAATTTAGAAATCTATATTCCAAATGGACCTCGTTTAGGTACGAATGTAATCGAAGCAAAAGGTGTAGCGAAGGCTTTTGGAGATAAGTTGTTGTATGACAACCTAAACTTTACATTACCGCAAGCCGGAATTGTTGGAATTATTGGACCAAACGGGGCTGGTAAATCAACAATCTTCCGTATGGTGATGGGCGAGCAAACACCAGATGCGGGTACTTTTGCTATTGGAGATACTGTGAAAATCGCTTATGTCGATCAGTCGCATTCTAATATTGATCCTGAAAAATCAATTTGGGAAAATTTCTGTGATGGTCAAGAATTGATTATGATGGGTGGTCGTCAAGTAAATTCAAGAGCGTATTTAAGTCGCTTTAACTTCGGTGGATCAGATCAAAATAAAAAGGTCGCTACTTTATCAGGAGGAGAACGCAACCGCTTACACTTAGCGATGACTTTAAAGGAAGAAGGAAACGTATTGTTACTGGATGAGCCTACGAACGACTTAGACGTTAATACACTGCGTGCATTAGAGGAAGGGTTGGAGAATTTCGCAGGATGTGCGGTAGTAATTTCCCACGACCGCTGGTTCTTAGACCGTATTTGTACGCATATTTTGGCGTTTGAAGGAGACTCTCAAGTGTACTTTTTTGAAGGATCTTTCTCTGAATATGAAGAAAACCGCAAGAAGCGTTTAGGAGATGTTGCTCCAACGCGTTTGAAATACAAGAAATTAGTTCGATAATACATAACTGATTGGAAAGAGAAAAAGGGAGAGAAGAGAGGTGAAAAACGTTCTTCTTTCCCTTTTTTCTTTTCCATAATAAAATAATAACCATTTCATAAGGTTAAAAATAAGGAATTAACATTTTTACTGTTTAGCTTTAAGTAAAAGATGTTAGTCTATGGAAATCCTTTATGTTGTTATCGTATTACATGCAGAAAATAAGCAAGCTTTTACGGATGAGTTAAATGTTTTATTTCCCTTCGCAACGATGGAGGTTGTCGCCTATGAAGGGAATTCGCTGTTGTTGTTATCTGTCAATGTAGACGAAATATGCTGGACCGGTTTTAATGTTTCTGTGTTTTTTTTGGAGGATAAAATAGCGTCGTTTAGCCGTAAACACCCGTATTTAAAAATTGGAGTAGTCAATAAGATAGGGCAGACCCATCTGTGTTTTTACGATGGTTACATTATGAAAAACAAGCAAATTGTCTTTGAATATGCGGAATTGTACAAGGGGTATGTTCCGTTGTTGAAGCAATTATTAGAACAAAATGACGATAGGCCGCTGCCTATTTTTGACGCTATTTTTACCAAGGAATACTAAGTGTAATTCACCGGTAGGTACAGCGGAGAGAATCTCTTGTAAAAAGGTTAAAAAAGCGCAATTTCAAAGTTAAATACTTAACTTTGTCAGATTGAATACAATAAAAAAAATATACTTATGCTGTCATTTAATAATGAGACTAAACAACTGATTATTCAGGATAATTACAAAGGAAGACTGACATCTTCTCGTTTGATGTCTGCTGTTATATTGGGCATGTCTTTGGTGCGCTTATTTATGGCGGATTGGAAGAGCCCTAAAGAAATGGATTACGTCTTTTGTATTATTGCGGCTGTATTTTTGTTTTTAGCTTATAAAAACTTTTTGACTAAAACAGCGGCAGAGCAATTGGATAAGGTTGCAATTAAGTATGTGAAAATGCCAAAGGGCTTAGCTACAAAAGCAGTAGTGAAGTTGAATAATGGCAAAGTGAGAGAGATTTTCAACTTAAAGACAAAAGAGCAGCAAGGGGTATTGAGAAAGATTTTGACTAACGCCAAAATAACAATGAAATAGGGCTGATTAACAGCAATAACGTTATCGTTTACGACAGAATAGAAAGAAGGGATTTATCCCTTTTTTACTTTTAGAATAAGCGGGATTTGGCAAAACCCAACAGAAAGCTTACTTTTAGTTGAACAAGTCTTTTGAATAAATAAGAACATAAATTGATGAAAGAATCGCTTGATTTGAGAAGTGTAATGGTTACACGTTATGTAACTCCTTTGCGAGAAGGAGGTTCTTTACCTGCCTTAGCTGATGCCGATGATGGCTTTAAATATGTCATTAAGTTTCGTGGCGCCGGACACGGTGTAAAGGCGTTAATCGCCGAATTGCTAGGTGGACTATTGGCTAAAACCTTAGGATTGCCGGTGCCTGAATTGGTTTTTGCTACGTTGGATGAAGCGTTTGGACGTACAGAAGCTGATGAGGAAATACAAGATTTACTCAAGTTTAGTCAAGGATTGAATTTGGGATTACATTTTCTATCGGGGGCATTGACATTTGATCCACAAGCTTATGAAGTAGAGGAAACCTTGGCTTCTCAGGTAGTTTGGTTGGATGCTTATATTACCAATGTTGATCGTACCTTTCGCAATACCAATATGTTAGTTTGGCATAAAGAATTATGGTTGATTGATCATGGTGCTTCTTTTTATTTTCATCATTCGTTTACCAATTGGGAGAAAAGTGCTTTGACTCCCTTTACTTTGATTAAGGATCATGTGCTTTTGACGAAAGCTTCTCAATTAGACGAAGTAAACGAGGTGTTTACTCGTATTTTGACGGATGAGGTTTTACAAGGTATTGTAGAACAAATTCCTGTAGATTGGTTGACGTGGGAAGAATCGGAGTTCAATCCAGAAGAAATAAGAGCCGTTTATTATCAGTTCTTACAAGTAAGACGCGATCATGCGATGCTATTTGTTAATGAAGCAAAAAAGGTTCGTCATGGTGGTGTATGAGTATGCAGTAATTCGTTTTGTTCCTCGAGTAGAACGTGAGGAGTTTATTAATATTGGACTTCTACTTTTTTGTAAGCAGAAGCGAACGCTACGTGGACAGTATGCTTTAAACCGCGAAAAACTAGCGTGTTTTACTACAGAAATTGACATGGATGTATTAGAAAAACACATTCAAGCGTTTATTGCGATTGCCCAAGCAGAAGCAGAAGCAAGTCCCATTAGTGGGTTTGACGCTGCTGAGCGCTTTCGATGGTTGGCTGCTACAAAGAGCTCATGCCTTCAGGTTTCGCCTACCCATTGCGGGTTAACAGTAGATGCAACGCAAACATTTAATCAACTTTTTGAAGAATTAGTCTTGTAGCTATGCCATTGTTTTATATCAAGGATGTCGTTCTAAATAAAATTAAGTACTTTTTAGTTCGCTTGCCATTTTTACTCAGCTTTATCTCTTTGTTTGTCCTGATTTTCGATTTGGGATTCAATACATTGAATGATTACCACAAGCATTTACACCATTTATACAATGTGTGTTTAACGTTTGGTATGGTTATTATCGTTTATCGCTATTACCAAGCATTTCGACAAAAGAAATTCCCTAGTTTAGGCGTTAAATTATTTGATATATTTAGCATACTCTTATTTTTGACGTTAGTTGTTGTTCGCTGGCAACCCGAACATACGAATCGTTTTTTTGATAGCAATGCTGTTATTTTCTTTGCTGTATTCATTATGCTTGTGCGTGAATTTTCTATGTTACAGCTCAATCTGAAGAAGACCAAACTTACGCCACCACAACTGTTTATTGTCAGTTTTTTATTGATTATTTTCATTGGAGCCTTTATGCTTTCTTTTCCTAAAGCGACAGTAACTCCAGGGAGTTTACGCTATATAGATGCTTTGTTTACTGCGACAAGTGCCGTATGTGTTACGGGGTTATCGACAGTAGATATTGGAAGTCAGTTTACTTTTTTTGGCAAAACTGTAATGATCTTTTTAATGGAATGTGGAGGATTGGGAATTATGACAATCGCCAGTTACTTTAGCTATTTCTTTAGAGGAAAAGCCTCTTATGGCAATCAATTGGTACTAAAAGATATGTCGTCTATCGATAAATTAGGGGATGTGTTCGGTACATTAAAACGCATTATGATTATTTCGGGAATTATTCAATTCATCGGAATGATTGCTATTTTTATCAGTATTCGAAATCAGGTGTTTGACTCGTTATTTGAACGCATTTTCTTTGCGATTTTTCACGGAGTTTCTGCTTTTTGTAATGCTGGATTTTCAACCTTACCTGAAAACCTCTACACGTTAGAGTATCGATTTAATTATCCGTTGCAATTGATTATTGCGGGGTTGTTTATTATGGGAGGATTGGGATTTCCTATTGTCTATAACGTATACAAATACATTAAACATTTAATTGTTGATCGATTACTTCCCTTTAGTTTAAAAGAAGCTAGTTTTTATGTACCTAGGGTTATTAATCTAAGTACGAAAATTATTTTAATCACAACTGCGGGTTTGATTGTAGGAGGAACAGCGCTTGTTTACTGTTTAGAATACAACAATACGCTATCTGAACATCAAGGGTTTGGAAAGGTAGTCGTGGCCTTTTTTACGGCTACTTCACCGCGTACTGCCGGATTTGCTTCTGTGGATAATAATCTATTTACCGTTCCGACGTTTTTAATCCTCATACTTTTAATGTGGATTGGTGCTTCTCCAATTTCTACTGGTGGGGGAATTAAAACAACAACATTTGCCATTGCGCTATTGAATATTTGGGCTTTAATGAAGGGGAAAACCAGAATCGAAGTTAACCGAAGAGAGGTAGATGAATCTGCTGTGAGACGAGCTTTTGCTATTATCTTTTTATCTTTGTTTATTATTGGTATAGCCTTATTTGCTTTGACTTTTTTTGAACCGAATATTGATATTATTCGCCTATCTTATGAGGCCTTTTCTGCTTATAGTACAGCAGGATTGAGTACGGGAATTACTGCGAAATTGGCTGACCCAAGTAAAGTGACTTTGATTATGCTGATGTTTGTTGGTCGAGTAAGTATCTTGACTATTTTAATAGCGATTAGCAAAAAAGAAACGATAACCAATTACAGGTATCCAACGGAAGAAATTTTGATTAACTAAGAGAAAAGATTAGGATGAAATATATAATTATCGGATTAGGAAATTTTGGTGCATCTCTAGCCCAGAAGTTGACCGAACAAGGAAATGAAGTCATCGGAGTTGATAAAAACATGGCTCGTGTAGATGCAAATAAAGACAAAGTATCGCATACAATTTGTCTCGATTCAACCGATCAGTACTTGGTTGCAGGATTGCCTTTGGCCAATACGGATATCGTGATTGTTGCAATTGGAGAAGATCAAGGGGCAAATATTATGACGACCGCTGTATTGAAGAATCTGAATGTCAAACGACTAATTAGTCGCGCTATTACTCCTTTGCACGAAAATGTACTACAAGCGATTGGCGTGGATGAGATTGTACATCCAGAAGAAGAAACAGCCGAACGTTGGGCAAAAAAATTATGCATCAAAGGAGTCGTAGATTCTTATGAAATCAATGGACGTTATAGTATTGTAGAAATTACAATCTCAGATCGTTTTGCTAACAAAACACTTGAAGAGATTGGTTTTAGAACCAATTACAACTTAGTAGTACTTACCACGTTAAAAGTCCGCGAAGAGCGCAATTTCTTTGGCGCTCAGCGTAAAATACACGAAGTACAAGGAATAGCTTCGTATGATACGGTATTGCATAAAGGCGATATCATGGTTATTTACGGGGATAATAAAGATATCAAGCGCATTTTGAATGATTAGTAGGGACGAAGGTAATTCGCCCTTGATGACCTTTTACTTTTGCATGGAATATACAATGTGACATAGCGTAAAAAAAAGAGTTGTAATGTAAATTACAACTCAACATTTCCGACAGGATAATCTCCTAAATAATGAGATAAATCGATAGTCTTATACGTTAATTTCGAATATTTGTTTGAAAATAGGATAATACAAGCATTCGAATCAGCTAAGCGAATATAAGAAGAAGTATTCCCTCTCCACCAACCATTGTGATAGGTGTAGTTTTTGTCGTTTTTCATTTTGATTAAACGCAAACCTAGACCGTAGTTACGTGTACCTTTACTTTCAAAGCTATATCCTTCTGTCATCTGCATTTTTAGGTCAGCATTTAAAAAGTCGTCTGAGTATAAGGCTGTATCTAATTTGAGCATATCTCTTGGCGTAGTGTAGATATTTTTATCTCCATAGGTTCCATCCATATAATCCCAATGCATTTCGCGATAGTTTGAATTATAAGATTGGGTTACTTGATTTTTGTGTGTTATGTCATCAAAGACAAAACTGTGGTTCATTTCTAGAGGGTCAAAGATTAGATCTCGTACCACTTGTTTGAATTTTTTGCCTGTCACTTTTTCAGCGATAGAGGCAAGTACAACATAATTGGTGTTGCTATAGGTAAAACGCGTATTAGGTTTAAAGTCTAAGGATACGGTTTTACTGTTGATTACTTCAATCACATGGTCATTGGTAATCACATTTTGATTGGACCATTTGTTGGGGTAATAACCGTAGTATTTTAAACCACTGCGGTGACTTAATAAGGTACGCACTGTGATATTATCATACGGAAAGCCATCAATAATTTCCGAAACGGGCTGATCTAAGCTCAATAAGCCTTCTTGTACTAAGCGCAAAATAGTTACAGCTGTAACTACTTTACCTACGGAAGCTACGTGAATAGGAGTGGTTTCTGTAATGGCTTCATTTTGTCTCTTATTAGCATAACCCGAGTAATTTTCATATAAAATCTTACCGTTTTGTGCTACTAAAAAACTTCCGGTGTATCCGCTTTTTTTGATATATTGATTGTAGAAATCTTCAATTTGTTGTCCTTTTTCAAGGATGTATTCGGGTTTTAGTTCTTGAAATGACGATTCATATGGCTTATCAATAAAAACATTGTGTTCTTTGATGATAGGCATGTTCAAGGCTAAATCCATAGAGGCTTCTTGTTGCTTTTTGCAAGAAGCGAGAGCTACTAGGCTAACTAAAGCGATTGCGAGTTTGGTATTCATTAGTCTTGCTGTCTTTGTAGGGATTTTTTTTAGAAAAAACCAAATTAGTAAAAGTTATCGAATATCAAAGGAAAATCTAGCTAAACTTTCAATTTGAACATAAAAAAATTGGAAGTACACGATTGGCCTTAGATATTCCCCAAAAAAAGGGGCATTTGTTAGGGGGAATTTCTCTTCTTTTTGAAAAAAGCTAAATGAAAGATTGAAGATTTAATTTTATTGAGAGGAGTGGATAGAAGAGGAGAGGGATTCTCTGGAGCTTTGTTTAGATATGAAGTAAAAAAACAGTAATTTTACTCGCAAATAGTAAAAGATATGAGTAAGATAGAATGGAAAACGGCAATAGAGTTTGAAGACATTACCTATAAAAAGTGTGATGGAGTAGCTCGTATTGCGTTTAATCGACCAGAAGTTCGAAATGCTTTTAGACCTAAGACAACGAGTGAGTTGTATCGTGCTTTTTACGATGCGCAAGAAGACACGTCAATAGGAGTAGTGTTGCTTTCGGCAGAAGGGCCTTCTCCAAAAGATGGTATTTATTCTTTTTGTAGTGGAGGAGATCAAAAGGCACGAGGGCATCAAGGATACGTAGGAGAAGATGGGATGCATCGTTTAAATATATTAGAAGTACAGCGTTTAATTCGCTTTATGCCAAAAGTTGTTATTGCGGTAGTACCGGGGTGGGCAGTTGGAGGTGGTCACAGTTTACACGTGGTTTGCGATATGTCCTTAGCGAGTAAGGAACACGCTATCTTCAAGCAGACTGATGCTGATGTGACAAGTTTTGACGGCGGATACGGATCGGCGTATTTAGCTAAAATGGTAGGACAGAAAAAAGCCAGAGAGATTTTCTTTTTAGGACGAAATTATTCTGCCCAAGAAGCGTTTGAAATGGGAATGGTCAATGCTGTGATTCCACACGATGAGTTAGAAGATACAGCGTATGAATGGGCACAAGAAATATTGGCTAAATCACCAACATCGATTAAAATGTTGAAGTTTGCGATGAACTTGACAGATGATGGAATGGTAGGACAGCAGGTATTTGCAGGAGAAGCGACTCGTTTAGCTTATATGACAGAAGAAGCGATAGAAGGGCGCAATGCCTTTTTAGAGAAACGCAAGCCAAATTTCCCTAAAAAGTGGATTCC
This sequence comes from Myroides fluvii, assembly GCF_009792295.1. Classification (NCBI taxonomy): domain Bacteria; kingdom Pseudomonadati; phylum Bacteroidota; class Flavobacteriia; order Flavobacteriales; family Flavobacteriaceae; genus Myroides; species Myroides fluvii. Next base: position 2,526,760 of record NZ_CP039934.1, read on the forward strand.
ATAATAGATAAAAAATAAAGTAAATAGTTTATCTACATTCTCGTGGAAAGCTGTACTTTTGCATTCTTATGCAGATCGCCTTATCGCTGGTTTAGCAATAAACGAGAGGAAAGTCTGGACACCATAGGGCAGTATAGTGGGTAACACCCATCCGCGGAGCAATTCGTGAGGACAAGTGCAACAGAAAGGATGTACAGGTAAGGCTGTAGTGAAATCAGGTAAACTCTATACGGTGAAATGTCATGTATATTTAGCGTTCGAGGGCTGCTCGCCCGATGCTTTAGGGGTAGGCAGATAGAGCCATTGAGTAATTGATGGCCTGGATAAATGATAAGGGTGCACTTCGGTGCATACAGAATCCGGCTTATAGATCTGCATTTATTTTTAAATCAATGTATAAGAATAAAAAGATTGACTTGAATGCAAGTCAATCTTTTTTTTTGTGTATACTTGAGATTTTGATGTACACATTACTTAAGTCTAAAAAAAGTATTTAAAAATAAAATATAAATCACCTATTCCTTACTTTATTCAATTGTATTTCAAGGTGTTGTGTTTTTTTGTTCTATTTTTAGAAAAGAAAAATATTAACATTAAAAAATAATGAGTTATGAAGAAGATAATTGTACTTTTTTTATTGATTCTCGTTTATGTTCGTTGCTCAACTTACGAAGAAGAGAAGCATCTAGTTTATGACAAAAATGAAAATACAAAAGTTTTGACTTTAACATCAGGAGCCCGTGTTGAAAAAACGGATAATCAGTATATTTATTTAGGGGATTTAGTGTTGTCAGATAAGCAACTACAAGGCTTAGATCAATATGGAGATGTTTTGCATTTAAAAATAAACCAAGATATAAGGGAGTTTTTAAACCTGAATATGGAATAGTTCCTTTGGGATTACCATTGGAAAGCGGAAAGCAACTGGAAGATTTTTATGACACTAAAGTTGTTGCATTGCCACAAGGAACCCATTGGGCAATGGTTCGATTTACTTTTGATTCTAACCTGAATACACTTCAGATAGCCGCTATTCAGCAGGCGATGAATGAATTGCAAGAATTAACTAATATTAGATTTTATAACGCAACAGGAGAACCTACAGGTAATCCTAGTCTAGGTGTTAATTATAATTATATTACTTTTTATAGTAGTAATGTCAATAATTCTCAAATAGGCAGTGTTGGCGGACAACAAATAATTAATCTAGTATCCTTTAATTCGAAAACGATAATGCATGAAATTTTACATGCTTTAGGTTTATTTCATGAGCAATCTAGACCCGATCGAGATACGTATATTGATGTAAATGTTGCGAACATAGCCAATGAAAATAGACATAATTTTGATCGAGTAACCCAAAACTACTTGACACTTGGAGCATTTGATTTTAATTCAATTATGTTATATGATTCCTATGCCTTTAGTGTAAATGGACAACCTATACTCACTAAAAAAGATGGTTCCGTTTTTTACGATAATAGCCAATTGTTCGAATTAGATAGGAGCTATGTTAATACATATTATATTCCGTACAAAAGTAATCCAAATGGGACAAGAGTTTTAATTGATGATCGAGTTTATAAAAGTGATAATTCATTAATGACTCAATTAGAACGCGATAATTTAGAACGAAAATTGAATGGAGAGCAACCGCTTTGGGATGGAACAGGAAAACCTCCTATGCAGTAAAGAATGAGTAGATAAGACAAGAAGCTGTCTGAAAAAAGCAATAGGTCTCTTGAGATTTAGATATTTATATATCTTTCTCGTAGGGAGTTAAGTAAAAATGATAAAAATACAGAAGAGACTATTCTATAGAATAGTCTCTTCTGTATTTTTAGTCTTCTGTATCTTCTTCCTCAGTTGTATATTCAAAAAAAGTAAAGACAGAACCTCCGTAGTTTTTCTCAAATGAAAAATGAGGCAAGTGCTCTAATTTAGTGAATTTAGAATGCTCTACTACCAGCATTCCCTCTTCGTCTAAGATGTTGTTGTTTAAGATATCGGTAATGATTTTTTCAAATTGTTCTTGAGTGAAATCATAAGGTGGATCCGCAAAAACAATATCATAGGTTCCTTGGTGTTTTTCAAGAAATTTGAAGACATCCGATTTGTAAGGAACGATATTTAATTCAAAGTCTTTTGCTGTTTTCTTAATAAAATTGACACAACCATAATCCGCATCAATGCTGACAATATTTTCCACACCTCTCGAAGCAAACTCATAACTAATACTTCCTGTACCTGCAAATAAGTCTAAGACTTGTTGTAGTTCAGTGAAATTAAAGTGATTGTTTAAAATGTTAAACAAAGCTTCTTTACTCATGTCTGTTGTAGGGCGAACAGGTAAGTTTTTAGGTGGACTCAGTCTTCTTCCTTTTAATTTTCCTGAAATAATTCTCATAGATGGAATAAAATATAATGTTGTTTGGGTACTTGATAATGCAATAGGAGAGAAGGGGCAAGGGTTGCTTGTTCCTCCAAAATTTCCACATGTCGAATATAGGTATAGGCTTGTTCAAATAAGCTGTCATCTTTGTCAATGCGACTTAACAGTTTTAAAGCAACTGTTTCTGGATCTAATTTGAGCTGTTCGTATACAAATAATAAGTAGTAGATAAAGTCTTGAGCCGTGTTATATAAAAAGGAATTAAATAAAATTAAGTTTCCTTCTTGTGCAACGATGAGTTCAAAGTGATCTTTTTGCACGTGTGCATACACTTCCATTTCTTTCGGTATAGTAGACAAATCTAATACGTAATGAACTAAAGCGGTATTGATGTTTTGATAGGTAAATTCTCCTAGTTTATCCAACAGGAAATTGTTGATTTGCACGTAGGGAATATATACGTTGTTGATGTTTTTATCTGTCAACTCATCAAAGGCGAAGAAGTCGGTAGAAAATACTTTGGTATTGTACTGTAAGTACGATCCTAAGGCTTGTTCATCAAACAGAGCGGTAGGTACAAATGTATTGAGATTGCTGTCGTGTAAAACTAAAATATCCTCAAAAGAAGAAGCTAAGATTTCATGTTTAGCAAAGAGACTATGTAACTGATCTTCAATTGTTCTGTTTTGGTTGAGTCCTTCTGAGACAAAATGGAGAACTTGTTTCGATTCAATATGCTGAACGATAAACGTAAATTTCTGAAGAGAAACCTGAATGATAAGTTTGTGTAAGCTTTGCTCCATAGTTTTTTAGCGCTAAATTTCTACTAGCGAATGCGAAGGACAAATTTAAGCAATTTTAAGGGAGTATATTAGTCTTGGGCTAAAAAGCTTAGTATCTTTGATGTTTTAGGTGTATTTAGGAGAATAAGAACATGAGAGGAACTGAATTTTACAAGGTATTACGACATCAATTTCCGTACGAACTGACGTTAAAACAAGATATTTTCTTACAGAAAATAGCGGAATTTATCACCGCAGATCAGCAAGATGAGTTGTTTGTTTTAAAGGGATATGCAGGTACGGGAAAAACGACGTTATTATCTGTCGTAGTCAATCAGTTGCGTTCGATTCAGAAATACGCAGTTATGCTGGCACCAACTGGACGTGCAGCGAAGGTGATTAGCAGCTATGCACAACGTCCAGCGTTTACTATTCACAAGTATATTTACTACCCTAAACCATTAAAAAATGGCGGAGGCATGCAATATACGATGCGTCAAAATAAGCATAAGAACACAATTTTTATTGTGGATGAAGCTTCGATGATTGGCGATGGATCTGCGGGAGATAGTAGCATGTATCCGCATGGATCGCTGTTGGATGATTTGATTTACTACGTATATGCAGGCCAAAACTGCAAGTTAGTTTTAATCGGAGATGTTGCGCAGCTTCCTCCCATCAATATGACTGTGAGTCCTGCTTTAGATACCGATCAATTGAGTTTTCACTACAATATGCCCATTCATCATATTGAATTGGATGAGGTAATGCGTCAAGAGGAAGATTCGGGTATTCTTTATAATGCAACGGAATTGCGTATGTTGTTGGACTCTCATTTTATGGATACGTTTCAATTTAATCTATACGGTTTTAAAGATATAATTCGCCTAACGGATAGTTATGATATCCAAGATGCTATTTATTCGTCTTATTCTAATGCTGGACCAGAAGAAACGATGTTTATTGTTCGATCAAATAAACGTGCCAATGCGTATAATCAGCAAATTCGAATGCGCATTTTAGATCGAGAAAGTGAAATAGCAGCAGGCGATTTGTTGATGGTAGTAAAAAACAATTACTATTGGTTAAAAGATTCGACAGTGACTGATTTTTTAGCCAATGGAGATATCATTGAAATCTTACAGATTTACAAAACGATTGAACTTTATGGTTTCCGATTTGCCTCAGTGCGCATTCGCATGATTGATTACGATGAGATGATTCCTTTTGATACGGTTATTCTATTGGATACCCTGACAAGTGAGTCACCAGCCTTGACCTATGAAGAGAGCAATCGCTTGTATCAAGAAGTATTGTTGGATTATGAGGATGAGATTTCTAAGTACAAAAAGAACCAAAAAGTAAAAGAGAACGAATACTTTAATGCTTTGCAGGTGAAATTTTCTTATGCAGTTACCTGTCATAAATCACAAGGTGGGCAGTGGGATACGGTTTTTATTGAACAACCCTACTTGCCAGAGGGAATTAATCAAGATTACGTGCGATGGTTGTATACCGCGATGACACGTGCAAAGAGTAAATTGTATCTCATTGGTTTTCAAGAGGAGTATTTTGAGGAAGAAATGGATTAGGTAAAAGCAATAAAACGACAGGATATTTTTGTTAGAGATTCTCGAAATCTCTTATCTTTGAATGAAATTAATACAACGAGTATGAAAGTAATTGCGGTTATTCCGGCACGTTATGCCTCTACGCGTTTTCCTGCGAAATTAATGCAGGAATTGGGAGGGAAAACCATTATTCGAAGAACGTATGAAGCAACTGTAGCCACAGGGCTTTTTGATGATGTATTTGTAGTGACGGATTCACCTTTGATTTTTGATGAGATTCTACAACACGGAGGTAAAGTGGTTCGCAGTGTAAAAGAACACGAAAGTGGCAGTGATCGTATTGCTGAAGCTGTTGCAGCTATAGAAGCAGACATTGTGATTAATGTACAAGGCGATGAACCGTTTGTCAACAAAGAAAATCTAGAACAGCTGATTCAAATTTTTATAGAAGACAGCGAAAAACAAGTTGATTTAGCTTCCTTGATGACTCCCATTGATGATTGGGCGATTATTGAAAACCCAAACAATGTAAAAGTTGTAATTGATGAAAATATGATGGCGTTGTACTTCTCTCGTTCCGTTATTCCTTACCCCAGAGATAAAGAAACAGCCGTACAATACTATCAACATATAGGGGTATATGCTTTTCGAAGAGAAGCTTTGTTAGCGTTTACAACTTGGCCGATGAAATTCCTAGAAGCAACAGAAAAACTGGAGCAGTTGCGTTATTTGGAATATGGAAAGCGCATTAAAATGGCCATTTCACATCACCTTGGAGTCGGAATTGATACACCAGAAGATTTAGAACGTGCCAAAGCTTTATTGGCAAGTGAAGGATAAAAAAAAGAGAATCTAATTTAGATTCTCTTTTTTTTATCCGTTGGTTTCCTCTTGTTCTCTTGTCGTTGTCGTTGTTGGAGGAGTATCTGTTGTATTTTCTTCTTTAGGTGTTGCGGAGTAAGTACGCGTATACGTGCGTCTTATGCTATCATTGACCGTCGTTGGCTGTTGATTTTGTAGGATGGGAATCAGTAAGGTTGTTTTCCAAGCGGAAGGTAGACGATTGTCAAAAGACGATTGATTTAATTCAATAATCATTTTTCCGTTTGGATTATTCGTAAATACTTCTGATTTACTGACGATGGATCTTATTTCTTTAAGTGCTTTAGGCAAATGGGAATAATAACCAGAAACAGTGCTCTCAAAATAAGAATTAGCCTCTAAAGTGGCGGTTTTAAATTGTTCTTCTTCATTTAAGAAAATAGAATCTTGTAATTTAAATCCATATTGAAAGGATAGTTTTTGTGTCAGTGGGGTATTGTCAAAAATAAGTAATGGTGTTTTGTCAACTGTAATCTGATGAGCCGTACAAAATTCCGTTAATTTAGCGTTTAAAGCCTCTATAGAAGGTTTGATTTCTGTATAATCTGAAGTTCCGTTGAGGTAAATATAACGCAACGTAGTTTTTGTGCTAATTCCTGTGGTAGTTAAATCGTATTCTTTGTATTGTTTTATAAAGAATACAATCAAAGAATTGATATTTTTATCCATGGCTTCACCAACTACTTTATTTGGAGAGCCTGAAAAAAAGGTAAGAATCTTGGTTCTAAGATCAATAGATCCTTCAAAGGAAAAATCGACTTTTGTTTTTTGTCCTACACTGCTAAAACGCCAGATAATATTAGATAATTTATTGTCATAGAGAATATCTTGAGAAATACTATCATTGAGTTTCTCGTATTCTTTTTTAATTTGGTAAGAGCCTATATTGGGTAAATCAATTGCGTATACCCCATTGGCTAGCTTTTCAGTTGCAATCCAATCGCTCCAGTTGTCTAAGTTTTGGATGTATTGATAAACAATGGGTTGAGGAGCATCTAATTCAAAGGATTTCGTTATTTTGAAATTACCACTTTGTGTTAATACAAAAACAATAAGCGAAATGCATAGTAGGGTAATAAGCAGAAGGAAATACTTGAGAATTTTCATAGTAAGCAGTAGACACCTTAGGTTAAAAATTATTTAAGCACATTCTTTAAGATGAATAGAGAACCGATAAAGGCTAAAAAAGCGAGCAAAATCCACAATCTATTTTTATAATATTTTCGATGAAGATTAAGATCCTTACGATACATGATAATTAGGATGATCGTGAAAGTAACAATAAAAAAAAGTGCGAATTGGATTTGCCCTGGTGTAAACATAATAAAGATTTTAGCAAAAATAAGTAAAAACCTCCAATATAGCGCATAAAAAAACGGCAGGAAGCCCGCCGTTTTTGAAATAGTATCCTAAAAGGATCATTATATTTTTTCTGTCCAGTTGAAAGTGTCTTCAATTGCTTTTTGTTGAATACCTTGTAAGTTTGTTTTCAACATGATAGCGTAAGAATCTTCATCTTTCACATTTGGCAGTTCGCAGTATTTTTGTTGGTAAGCAAAACCTTCAATTTGTCCGATTGTTACGGCAGTTCCAGCACCAAAGATTTCTAGTAATTCACCTTTAGCGTGAGCATCTAATAACTCTTGAACAACGATAGAGCGAACTTCAACGTTAATTCCTTTGCTTTTAGCAATGTCAATTAAACTTTTTCTTGTTACTCCATCTAAGATTCGCTCGCTAGTAGGAGCTGTAATTAAAGTATCTCCAATTCTGAAGAATACGTTCATTGTTCCAGCTTCTTCTAATTTTGTATGTGTAGCATCATCTGTCCAGATTATTTGTTGGTATCCTTCTTTTTGAGCCAATTGAGTAGGGTAGAATTGTCCACCGTAGTTTCCTGAACATTTAGTGTAACCAACACCTCCGTTAGCTGCACGGCTATAGTGCTCTGCAACTTGTACTTTTACTTTTCCTGAGTAGTAAGTACGAGCAGGAGAACAAATTACGCAGAACATAAATTCGCTAGACGGACCAGCAACAACACCTTCGTGTGTACCAACCATAAATGGACGTAAGTATAACGAGTTTCCTTCTCCTTTTCTTACCCATTCTCTATCTAAATTTAAAAGTGCCTTTAAACCATCAATAAATCTTTCTTCATCGATGTGTGGCATAGCCATACGTTCTGCAGATTTATTAAAACGAGCCCAGTTCTCGCGTGGACGGAATAACCATACGTCGTCGTTGCTGTCTTTGTACGCTTTCATCCCTTCAAAAATTGCTTGTCCGTAGTGGAACACGTTAATTGAAGGTGCGAAACTCATTGGTCCATAAGGTTTGATTTCCACTTTTCCCCATTTACCATCTTTATAATGACAAACCAACATATGATCCGTGAAAATAGATCCAAATTTTACATTCTCGAAATCAATTGAATCGACTCTAGACTTTTCTATCTTGTCAATAGAAAGTTCAAATTTTGTTTCTAAACTCATTTTATAGTATTTTTTTAAAAGTTGTTGTTGTATTAAATAAAACGTTCCAGCAGTTTTTTTTACTGCCTTACAAAAATAGCAAAAAAAGTCGCTATTTATCAATTTAATTTGTAGATTATTTATGTAGCTGAATAAAATATTATATTATCAAAAAAAAACTTGAGAAAATTTAGTATACTTTCAATTTGTTTGTGTAAACTCTTCGTTTTTAGTTTATTTTTTTGATTTACTTAGACTGGCTGTAGTTTGATATCCAATCAAAACCGTTTTTTATTTTCACATGCATTACTATTAGGAGTAATAGTTGTCTTATTCTCATTTAAATCTAATAAAGGATGAATTGTTGGTTAAAGACTCGTTTGTGCTATTTGTTTAGGTGATTAACAGGAATGAAAGAGCCTTGTGGGACTTTGAATAGGATTGTGTCAGCAGGAGTAAAGAACTAGTTTAAGCGCAAGGGGATGTTGAACTTTATATTTTCATTTTATTTTTTAATTATCTTTGATCGAATTATATAGTAACACAATCAGATGAAATACTTCGTATTAACTTTAGGATTATTAGCTTTAGCAACAACTAGTTGTACAAAGAAACAAGAAAAACAGGCAGATCAAGAAGTAGCGACTGTTCTTGCAAAAGAATATGAAACTTTTGGACAAGATTTGGATGCAAAACAAACCGTTTTGTCTAAAGAAGACATGTGGAAAAAATATGACCATTTAAAAGAGGGAGATACCTTACACGTGGCTTTTACCTCTACTATTAAAGAAGTATGTCAGAAAAAGGGATGTTGGATGCAAGTAGCTTTGGATCAGGAGAAAAGTAGCTTTGTTCGCTTTAAAGATTATGGTTTTTTTGCACCTATGAACGCAGCAGGGCATGAAGTAGTTATGCAAGGAAAAGCTTTTGTATCTGTAGTGTCTATTGATGAGTTAAAGCACTATGCTAAAGATGCAGGAAAGAGTGAAGCTGAAATTGCAGCCATTACGGAACCTAAGGTGACATATTCTTTCGAGGCAGAGGGTATTGCAATTGTTAAATAGGGGAGCTATGATTCGATTGGGACTTGTTTTGTCATTTCTTTTGCTTGGTGTAAGTTGTAAAAAAGAACAACGAGTAGAAGAACAAGTAAAAACACCGCAAACAGAGACTACCTTCCAGCTGTATGAGATGTCAGAAATGGCAGCTTTAATGGAACAGATGTATGTGGATAATCAACGTATTCGAGAGCGTATTGTCAAGGGATTAGCCATTGAAGGGGAGATGCCTAGTATTCATCAGCGGTTGTTTACTGCAGTGATGACGGATCCGTCTGATAAAGATTTGTTTTTCGAAACGCAAGCGAAAGCTTTTATTCGCGTAGAAGAAGAGTTTTATGCGGATCCCAAGGAGCAGACCAAAGACAAATTCAATGCCATTGTGGAAGCTTGTTTAAATTGTCATCAAAAGAAATGCGGTGGACCTATACCGAGAATAAAAAAATTATTGATTCCTTAATTGAATAATGAAGAGAAAGATTATAGTCACTTCAGATGGATCTCATTCCTTAGAAGTTGAAGAATGGGGAGAAACCTATCACTCCATTCATGGGGCGATACAAGAATCTAACCATGTCTACATCGAACAAGGACTGATGAAGTTTATGGACCAAGAAGAAATAAAAATACTGGAGTTCGGTTTAGGAACGGGGTTGAATGCCTTTTTAACCATGGCAACAACAGTGCCCAAACAAAAAAAAGTAGTGTATTACTCCATTGAAGCGTTTCCATTACTACATGAAGAATATGAGTTGTTGACTTTTCCTTCACTTTTACCAGAATTTCAAGAAGGAGAAGATCTATTTAAGGCGTTGCATCGAGTGCCTTGGAATAGGGAGGTGTCATTACATCCGCAAGTAAATGTGCATAAACTCAATGCTACATTCGAGACAGTAAAAATACAAAAATGCGATTTTGACGTCGTTTATTTTGATGTTTTTGGGTATCAATTTCAGCCTCATTTGTGGTCTGAAGCGATTTTTAAAACAGCGTATGACAGTTTAAGGCCAGGCGGAGTTTTAGTAACGTATGCTTGTCGAAACCCAATTAAGCGAAATATGAAAACGGCTGGATTTACCATCGAAATTGTACCAGGGCCTCCTGGGAAAAGAGAAATGCTTCTCGCTTATAAAAAATAAAACATAGACCTATCGAAAACCACTAGAAACAAACTTGTTTATTAGTGGTTTTTTTTATGAAATAAAGATACTCTGTTGATTTTGATGTTTTAATTTTTTTATAGGTAGAAAATCAGCTTTTTTAAATAAAAATAAAATTATCATAAAATTAGCTTTTGAGTAAAAGCATTGTTTAATTTGTTAAATATCGTGTATTTTAATGAATTTGTGTTATTTTTTGGTTAAATAGGTGGTATTTTTTAATGTTATTATTAAATTAACTTGACTTTATTATTTTGTTAGATTGTCGGTTTGTTCATTTTTTTATTTAAATTTATGTAAATTTTAGTATTTATATATTAAAATTATGATATGATTTAGTGATTCAATATATTGAAAAGTACAGCAATACTAAGCGATAGACCTGAATACCAACCATTAAATAAAATTTATATGAGTCAGCATTATTTAAAATTAACCTCATTACTACTTGTCTGTGTTCACAGCTTATCCTATGGGCAAGAGGGATCGGAGAACATCCAGCTCGTTAATACAGGTTTATTCATTGTTCGTCCAGAAACCATTTTATCTACTCGGTTTGATTTTACAAATACAGCCTCTGGTAGTTTTGTGAATGATGGAAGTGCGTATTATTATAAGGATTTTGCGAATGATGGTTATTATGGGATTTCTTCGTCACTGAAAAGTTCCTCTACTTATTTTATTTTAAGTAACGCTACGCAGGCTAAACGCATTTCAGGGAATAATTTAGCCTCGTTCTACAATGTGGAATTTGATAGTGAGTTAAATGGAGTTGCTTTTGATTTAAAAAGCAATATTGACATTGCGGGGATGGCTCATTTTAAAAATGGTATTGTAAAGGTAGATCCAACAAAAAATGAGACCACTTCACTGTCTCATGGTATGGTTACTTTCCTTGCTGGGGCTCAACACGAGAATGTTGGCAATCAGAGTTTTGTGGAAGGTGCGGTAGAGAAAAAGGGCAATGATCGCTTTGAGTACCCTATTGGGGATAAAAATAACTTCCGTCCAGCGTTGATTAGTGCACCAGATAATATTAATGCAACAATTGTAGGGCAATACTATTTAGAAGATGCTTCTTTTTTTGCTACACATAAGAATACAAGTGGGCTAATTAAGGTTTTAAACGAAAAAGAGTACTGGCGATTGGAAGGAAATTTGAAGCAACCCAATATGGTGGTGTTGAGTTTAGAATGGAATGAGGAAATTACGCCCTCTGAATTACTCGAAAATGCAGAAGAAGAATTACACATTGTGCGCTGGGATGCTAAACAACAAATATGGGTAGATGAAGGGGGAGTCGTGGATATGTCTTTGAAAAGAGTTACTACTGTAGCGGAAATTAAAGATTTTGGATATTTCACTTTAGCGACGGTCAAACGAGATTGGATTATAGAAGGCGATGTTGTGATTTATAATTTGGTTACACCAGATGGCGACGGTAAAAATGACTACTTCATTATTGAGAACATCAAAAAACATCCGAATAACCGGGTAGAGATTTATAACCGTTGGGGAGTAAAGGTATATGAAACAACAGGCTATGATCCGAATGGCGATGGAAGTTCAAACGTTTTTACAGGATATTCAGGAGGTAAAATTACGGTGGATAAAAGTAAAAAATTACCAAGTGGAACCTATTACTATGTAGTGACTTACGAATACCAAGATGCGAATGGTAGTCGCATGATTAAGAAGGCTGCTAATTTACATTTAGAGACCAATTAAATCCCAAAATAGATGAGACTAAAAAACACAATAAAGACATTTGTTCTTGGAGGGGTAGGTTTGTTTTGTATAGAACAATCCTATGCACAACAAGATCCACAATATACACAGTATATGTACAATCATTCGAACATTAACCCGGCTTATGCTGGAAGTAGCGAAGGGTTGAATATTTTTGGTTTGTATCGCACCCAATGGGTTGGGCTAGAAGGGGCTCCTAAAACAGCTACCTTGTCGGTGAATACTCCTTTGGGTGAGTCAGGATTGGGATTAGGGGTGAGTTTTGTCAATGATCACTTAGGGGTGATGGATGATAATACCTTGTCTGTTGATTTATCATATGCAGTGGATTTAAACTATGAGTATAAATTGGCTTTCGGATTGAAAGGGTCTGCCAATTTGTTGGATGTTAATTACAGCAAACTACATATTTACAATCCAACAGATCCTGTGGTAGAAGATGATATTACAAATGAATTTACACCCAATATAGGAGCGGGATTATTCCTGTATTCAACAAAGGCGTATGTAGGAGTTTCTGTGCCTACGTTATTAACTCGTTCACGCTATGACGATAATAGTGTGAAAACAATGCGCGAGAAAATGCACCTATATGTAACAGGGGGATATGTGTTTGATTTGAATCGAGATATCAAGTTCAAACCTGCAGCAATGGTGAAAATGGAACAAGGATCACCTTTGCAAATGGATGTATCTGCAAATTTCATGTTTGTAGATAAGTTTACAGCTGGAGTTGCTTATCGATGGGATGCTGCAGTGAGTGGTTTAGTGGGGTTTCAAGTATCGGACAATATTATGGTTGGTTATAGCTATGATGCGGAAACATCCAAATTGGCCCGTTATAATTCAGGGTCTCATGAAGTTTTTATGCGATTTACTTTGTTTAATAGCTATAAGCGCGTTGCTGCGCCAAGGTTCTTCTAAAAGATATAAGGATGGTAAGAAAAATAATACAAGTAGGAGTTCTGTCTGTGGCATTAAGCTTCAGCGTTTCAAGCTACGGTCAACTAAAGAAAGAGAA